>DASXER010000021.1:0-5753 GCA_036490015.1 Solirubrobacteraceae bacterium
GGCGCTGGCCGACGAAGGCCTGGAAGGGGAAGCAGAACACGCGCAGGTGTATGCGCGCGAAGACGGGACGAGGACGATCGCCGCGTCGGCCAGCCAGACCGCCCAACCCGATCGTGGGGCGAAATTCATCGCCGCCTCAGAAGACGGCAGCCGGATCTTCTTCGCGGCGAACTACGGTCTCGCCAAAGGAGCCACCAGCAGCGGTTCCGCGGCGTCGACGCGTTGCTTGCAGGCCGGCGGCGGCGGTCCGACAGAATTCCAGGGCAACGGCTGCGACCTGTACGAATACAACGTCGATACGGGGAAACTCGCCGATCTCTCCCCCGATGTCGAAGCGGTCACCGGGGACAACAAGGGTGCCAACGTCCGTGGGCTGATCGGCATCTCGGATGACGGCAGCTACGTCTACTTCGCCGCGTCCGGTCAGCTGGTGCACGGCGAAGGCAACAGCGAGGCCGTCAACGAAGAAGCCGGCAAAGAACAGGCCAACGTCTACGCCTATCACGAAGGTCACCTGTCCTACGTTGCCAGGGTGCGTGGCGAAGAGGCAGGCGCCGGCCCCAACGGGATCCACACGCTGGAAGTGTGGGACTCTCTCGAAGCGTCAGACGGCCACGCGATGCACTACCTCGCGGCGCGCGTCTCCCCGAACGGCCAGTACCTGCTGCTCGCGACGCGGCTACAGCTGACCTCGTACGAAAATCTCGATACGACCCACGAAACGACCCAGAAAGTGCCGGTGTCGGATCCCGAGTACTACGAGTATCACTACACGCCCGGACCGAGCTCAGTCACCTGCGTGTCCTGCAATCCGACGGGTGCCAGGCCGAACGACATCGAAGCTCTCAATCCGATGGGTGCGCTTGGCACCTACTTGGAACTCAAGGACGGGAGCATCCTCAGGAACCTGATGAATGACGGACGCGTGTTCTTCGACGACTACCAACTGTTGCCGTCAGCGACTACCAACATCGTGCACGTCTACGAGTGGCAGCCGGCTCCCACGACTGCGGGCTGCACGCCGGAATCGCCGGCCTTCGACAACGGCTGCCTGAGCTTGCTCGACAGCGGCAAGGGCGCGTTCCCTACCTACTTCGAGGGTGCCAGTGTGGACGGCGAAAACGTTTACGTCACGTCGACCGAGAAACTCGCCCCCGAACAGGACACGGACGGGCTCCGCGACCTCTACGACATCCGTGTCGACGGCGGCGGCCTCGCCGAAGTCGCGAAGCCGGGCTGCGAAGAGAACGTCGAAAAGGAGTGCCAGACCGGTGGTGGCCGGCTCGCGCCGGGCACGCGCGAAAGCGAAGCCGCAGGTCCCGGCAACCCGCCGCTCGAAGCCGCCAAACCGAAACAGAAAGTCGAAGCGTTCGTCGAAAAGGCCGTTGCCGTGCGCAGGCACTCGCACAACGGCAACACGATCACGCTCGTGATTGCCGCCCCCGGCAAGGGCAAGGTCTCGATCAGCGGCGCCGGCGTCACGTCGACCGGCAAGTCGGTGACCAAGAGTGGCAACTACACGATCAAGCTGACGCTGGGCAAGAACGCCAAGACGGCGATCAAGCACCACAAGAAGCTGAAGGTCAAGCTGCACGTCGCCTTCAAGCCGTCCAGCGGCAAGGCTTCGACCGTCACCGTCACGGTCACCGTCTAGCAAACCGGTAGCCCCGGCTCGGAGCCGTCGTGCTCAGGTCGGCTCGTTGTCGAGCGAGCGCCACAGGTAGCGGCAGGCGAGCGTGCGATGCGGCCGCCAGCTCTCGGCGATCGCCTCCATCGCCGCCGGCTCGGGCAGCGCGTCGAATGCGTAGGCCCGTTCCATCGCGCGGCGGATGCCGAGGTCGCCGACCGCGAGCACGTCGGGACGTTCCAACTCGAACATCAGGAACATGTGCGCGCTCCAGACGCCGATGCCCTTGACCGCCGTCAGCTCGACGATCACCTCTTCGTCGCTCAGCTCCTCGAGGCGCTCCAGCTCCAGTTCGCCGGAGAGCACGTGCTCGGCCAGCGAGCGCAGGAAGTTCACCTTGGCTTTGGACAGGCCGGCGGCCGCGCGCAGCTCCTCGGGGTCGTCGTCGAGGATCTCCTGTGGCGTCGGCGCCCGCCCGCCGAAGCGCTCGGTCAAGCGCCCGTAGATCGCGCGTGCGGCGAGCACCGAGAGCTGCTGTCCGACGATCGCGCGCACCAGTGCGCCGTAGTGGTCGCCGCGGTCGGGTCGGCCCTCGCGACTGTCAGCCAGCTTGCCGACGCCGGCGATCAGCCCCGCGAGCACGGGGTCGGCACGGCGCAGGTGGGCGTCGCCCCTAGGCAGAGGGCAGCGCCTCGATACCGATCGGCTCGCCGTCGAGCGCGTTCAGAGCGCGCTCCAGCGACATCGCGATGCAGGTGAAGCTCGGCGTGTCGCGGACCGTGTAGCGCGAGGCCTCGGTCGTGCGCAGCCGCTGCACGAGATCCAGGAACGTGCCGACGTCGTCGGTGTCGAAGGCGACGACGAACTCCTGGTCGTCGAGGCCGAACGAGTAAGTCGTGTGATTGTCCACGGTTGGATATTCCCGTCCGACGTCGATGTGGCCCTGCATGATGCGCCAACGCTCCTCGGCCGGCAGGCCATACCACTCGCGCGACTTGACGAACGGGTAGACGAACACGTACTTGCCTCGGAACGCGCGCGGCAGCGTGCGCTCGTCTTCGGAGTATTCCGAGGACTTGCGCATACCCAGGAAGGAGTGCGCGGTGCGCGCGAACTTCATCAGGCCGCTCTGCGCGAGTACGACGTGGAACTCGTGGATCCGCTCCAGGTTCTCGGCCTCGGAGATCAAGAGCAGCTCGGCGTCCCCACGTGTGCCCACCAACGACAGCGTTTGCAACATGTGGCCATCGGCGAAGTCCTCGCAGGCGGCCATGAACTCGCGCTTGTCCTGCTCGCGCTCGGCGCTGGAGCGCCGCCGCCAGGCGGGATCGACGCTGAGGAACGTGTACTTGACGAAGTGCCGCTCGGCCACGACGCGATTATCGCAGGGGTGCGTCGTCGGCCTCGGCTGCGGATAGAGTGTGTGACCGTGCGGATAGCCCTCGTCTCGCCGTATTCCTGGACGTATCCCGGGGGGGTCACGCGCCACATCGAGGCGCTCGCGCGAGAGCTGCTGCACGACGGGCACGAAGCGCGCATCCTGGCGCCGTACGACCCCGACGACGCGCTCTCCAGGCGTCTGCACCGCGGCGCCGCGCCGCAGAGCCATCCCGTGCCCGAGGGCTTCGTCTCGCTCGGACGCACGGTCGGCGTGCCCGCCAACGGCGCCGTCTCGAACATGGCCCTCACGCCCCGCGCGGTCAGCACGCTGCGCGCGGAGTTGCGCGAAGGTGGCTACGACGTCGCCCACATCCACGAGCCGATCGTCCCGCTCGTCAGCTGGGACGCGCTGTGCAGCACGCGCGAGCTGCCGCTCGTCGGCACCTTCCACACCTTCTCGGAGAACACGCTCACGAACGGCTTCGCCGCGGTGCCGCTGGGCGGCCGCCGGCGCATGAACCGACTGCACGCGCGCATCGCCGTGTCCGACGCCGCCGCCTGGACGGCGCGACGCTACTTCGGCGGTCACTACCGGATCGTGCCCAACGGCGTGGCGATCCCGGAGCGCGCCGGCCGGGTGCGGCCCGAGGACGGCGGCCAGTCCGGCAGCGACACCCTGAGGATCCTGTTCATAGGCCAAGCGGTCGAGCGCAAGGGCCTGCCGGTCCTGCTGCGGGCGTTCGAGGCGCTGCGCGAGCATCTGCCGGCGACGCTCACGCTCGTCGGCGCCGACGAGCAGGACGTCGCGCACCTGACGCTCGACGGCGAGGGCGTCGAAGCGCTCGGCAAGGTCTCAGAGGCGCGCAAGCTGGCGGAGCTGGAGCGTGCCGACGTGCTCTGCGCACCGTCGCTCAGCGGCGAGAGCTTCGGCATGGTGCTGACCGAGGCGTTCGCCTCCTCGACGCCGGTCGTGGCCTCCGACATCCCCGGCTATCGCGACGTCGTGCGCGATGGCCAGGACGGCATCTTGACCGCACCGGGCGATGCCGTCGCCGTCGCCGAGGCACTGCGGCGCATGGCGCTCGACGCGCCCCTGCGCGCCCGCATGGCGGCGGTCGCGCGCGAGCGCGCGGAGCGCTTCGCCTGGCCGCACGTCGCGACCGAAGTAGCCGACGTCTACGAGCGCGCGATCCACACTGCCGCGCGCGCCAATGCCCCGCGGCGGGCCTTCTCGCGTGCCACGCTGCGCTACGGGCTCGTGCCCTCCGACCTGGAGCCGCGTATCCCCGCCCAGCGCATCCCGCGCCTACAGGCGCCGCCGGCGGCTCCCGAAGGCGGGGGCGGGCGTCTGCGCACGCTGCGCCGCGCAGCGCTCGGTATCAGCTGGATCGCCGGCGCCGGCTTGACGGCGCTGGCCCTGCAGCGCGTCGGCGTACCGCGTGTGGCGGCCTCGCTGGTGGCCTCCAAGCCGGGGCTGCTGCTCGCGGGGCTCGCGGTGATGTGTGCGTCGATGTTCTTTCGCGCGGTCGCCTGGCACGCGATCCTCGCCGCCGCCCCGACCTGGCGGCGGGCGAAACGGCGCGACGCGATGCAGGGCACGTTCATCGGCGTGCTGATGTCCGCCACGTTGCCGGCGCGCTTGGGCGAGCCTTCGCGCGCGCTGATCCTCGCACGGCGGCTCGGCCGTGCGCGCGAGACGCTGCCGGTCGTGCTCGGCACGATGGTCTCGCAGACGCTGCTGAACCTGGTCGCGCTGGCTGCCCTTGGCATCGTCACGCTGTCTCGCGTCAGCGTGCTCGACGGCCACGACCGCGACCTGCTGCTGGTCGCGCTCGCGCCGCTTGGGGCGCTCGTCGTGGTGCTGCTCGCGCCGGTCCTGATCCCGCCCTCCGCCGTCTCGCGCTTCCGGCGCTTGCAGGCGCTATTGGTGGCGATGCGGAGCGCGATGCTGCGCCTGCGCGAGGGGCTGCGCGTGTTCCGCAGCCCGCGCCCGGCGCTGATCGCGACCACGATGCAGCTCGGAGCGTGGGCGCTGCAGTGGCTCTCGTGCTGGCTGCTCTTGATGGCGCTCGGCCTCGACAGCCAGGCCGGCGCCGACTCCGCCGCGGCGGTGCTGTTTGCCGTCAACGTGACCGCCGTGATCCCGGCGACGCCCGCCAACGTCGGCGTGTTCCAGGCCGCCTGCGTCGCCGTCCTGGCCGGTGCCTACCACGTCTCCACGCCTGACGCGATCGCCTACGGGATCGTGCTGCAGGCCGTCGAGGTCGCCACCGCGTTGATCATGGGCCTGCCGGCGCTCGTCAACGAGGGGCTGTCGTGGCGCGACGTGCGCCTGCGCACGATGCACGCCGCGCCGGTGCGACTGCCCGCGCTGCCCGACGCGCGCGCCGGCGCCTCCAGCGAGGCCTGATCGGAGACACCGGGCGGCGCCTCCCGGCCCGACGGCGGGGTGGGCGCGACGACACTTTCGGGGATGTGACCAGGGCGGCTAGGCTCGCCGGCTGTGAGGAGACGTGGACGGACGCGCATCGCTGGCGACGTGGGGATCCTCGCGATCGTCCTGTGCCTCGGGCTGGTCTGGGGCAGCGCCCCGGCCGGGGCCACGATCGCGAGCGTGTTCGGCGGCGTCGAACACCCGATCACGTGTGTCGTGCAGGGCGGGGAACACGCCGGCCAGCGCTGGTGCAGCGGCAAACCCAGCCGCGTGCCCTCCTGGGACGGCACGCCGATCGACGTGAGCGTCGCC
>DASXER010000023.1:0-46857 GCA_036490015.1 Solirubrobacteraceae bacterium
TGCCCTCGACCCGCTCCAGGCGCGCGCCGTCGACCATGCCGGCCAGACGTTCGGCCAGTCGCAGTGGGAAGGCCAGGTCGTCCGGCGCCCAGGCGAGCAGCAGCGGCAGCGGCCTGCGTGCCAGCGCGTCGGCGGCGGCGATCGTGTCGGCGCTGTCGATCGCGCGCAGCGTGGCGGTCACGTCGTCACGGATCGCCGCCTCGCGCAACGGCTCCGACCAGGCGGCGGTCAGCTCGTCTCCGATCGCGCGGTGGCTGAGCATCCCGAAGGCGAGCTTCGAGCGGCGGATCCGCGCGGAGCGCAGCGAGGCGGCGATCAGGCGATAGGCGCCGGGTACGTGCGCGAGCCACTGCAGCGGGCGGAACAGCGGCGGCAGGAAGTTCTCGAACAGGTCGCAGTTGGTCAGCACGAGACCGCCCAGCAGCTCCGGGCGCTCGGCGGCCAGCAGCTGCGAGATCGCGCCGCCGGTGTCGTTGGCCACCACGACCACCTGCTCCAGCTCCAGGCGTTCGATCAGCTCGGCGAGCAGGCGCGCGATGCCGCGCGGCGAGCGGTCGGCGCCGGGTGCGAGCGCTACGCGGTGCGAGCCGAGCGGCAGGTCGGGAACGATGCAGCGATGGCCAGCCGCGAGCGCGGGGGTGACCTCGCGCCACAGTCGGCCGTCGACGAGCAGGCCGTGGACGAACAGCAGTGGCTCGCCCGAGCCCTCTTCGCGGTAGCGGATCGTGCCGCCGTTGAGATCGATGCTGTTCTGCATTGTCCGCGCGCTCCTCTATCTTGAGTTGTGTTACGTACAGGCTGCACGTAACTTACATACAGACTGCATGAATGTCAACAATCGACAGGCGACGCGTTCGGCGAGCACTCGCGCGAAGCTGCTGCGCGCGGCACGGGTGCTGTTCGCCAAACACGGCTACGCCGCAGTCGGCACGGAGCAGATCGTGCGCCGGGCGGGCGTCACGCGCGGCGCGCTGTACCACCAGTTCCCCGCCAAGGAGGACCTGTTCCTGGCGGTCTACGAAGAGGTCGAGGGTGACCTGACGCGGCACGTGGACGAGTCGCTGGGCGAGGTGACGAGCCCGTACGAGGCGATGCGCAAGGGCGTGCGCGTGTTCCTCCAGGCCTGCCAGCGTCCGGAGGTGCAGCGGATCGTGCTGCTCGACGGGCCGGCCGTGCTCGGCTGGGAGCGCTGGCGCGAGGTGGCCGAGCGCTACGGCCTCGGCCTGCTGGAGGCCGTCATCGCGGCCGCGATCGAGGCGGGCGAGATCGCGCCCCTGCCGGTCGGCCCGCTCGCCCACCTGCTGATGGGCGCGCTGGACGAGGGGGCGCTGCTGCTCGTACGCGAGCCGGAGGCGATGGACGAGGTGATCGCGACCTTCGAGCATCTGCTTAATGGGTTGAGGATCCTCGAGACGGGGCGCGGGCGCGAGGCGCCGGCGCGGCGAAAGCCAGGACGGTGAACCGGCCGCTGGCGAACCTGTGGTTCTCGCTGGTGGCGTTCGCCGGTGCCGCCGCCGTGGCGATCGCCTCGGGCGTCAAAGGCCGCTGGGCGGTGGCGATCGTGTTCGGCGTGCTGGCCGCGGGCTTCCTGCTCAGGGCGGCCGAGTGGCGCCGGCGTCGTTAGACGGTCGATCTCACGGCCCCGCACCGGCACACGACCATGGAAGCAACCATCTAGGCTCTCGGCGATGGCGCACTACGAGTTGTCCGGCAAGGTCGCACTCGTGACCGGAGCGGCGCGGGGCATCGGCTTCGCGACGGCGCGTGCGCTGATCGCGCGCGGGGCGTCGGTCGCGCTGGTCGACCTCGACGAGGCGAACGCCGCCGCCAGCGCGGCGCAGCTGCACGACAGTCGCGCGCTCGGGCTCGGCGCCGACGTTACGGATCGCGGCGCCATGCAGCGCGCCGTGGCGCGCACCGTCGAGCACTTCGGCGGCCTCGACGTGGTGGTCGCCAATGCCGGCATCGCCTCGCGTGTGGCGACCTTCCGCGCGATGGGAAGCGAGAACTTCGAGCGCGTGCTCGACGTCAACCTGATGGGCGTCTACCGCACGGTCGACGCGGCGCTGCCGGAAATCGTCGCGCGCAAGGGCCACGTCGTGGTCATCTCCTCGATCTACGCGTTCTTCAACGGTATCGGCACGGTCCCCTACGCGATGAGCAAGGCCGCCGTCGAGCAGTTCGGTCGTGCGCTGCGCGCCGAGCTGACCCTGCACGGAGCGAGCGCGAGCGTCGCCTACTTCGGCTTCATCGACACCGAGATGGTCCACCGCGCGCTCGACGCCGACCCGCTCGCCGAGCGCATGCTCGACCCGCTGCCAAAGCCGCTGCGTAAGCGGCTCGCACCGTCGGCGGCCGGCGAGGCGATCGTGACCGGCATCGAACAGCGCCGGCCGCGCATCATCAGGCCGCGGCGCTGGGCGATCTGGTCGGTGCTGCGTGGCATCCTGAACCCGCTCGCCGACGCGCGCCTGGAGCGCGACGTCGCCAGCCAGGAGCTGCTGCGCGAGTTCGACGATCGCGCGGGCGAAGACCAGCCGACGACGGCGTAGCTTCAGCCGGTGTGATCGAGGGCATCGATCATCTGCAGCTCGCGGCTCCGCCCGGCTGTGAGCAGCAGGCGCGGGAGTTCTTCGCCGGCGTACTGGGGATGGAGGAGATCGAGAAGCCCGCGCCGCTGTCCGCGCGCGGCGGCGTCTGGTTTCGCTGCCGGTCTGGGCAGCACCTGCACGTCGGCGTCGAGGATGCCTTCGTGCCTGCGCAGAAGGCTCATCCCGCGCTGCTCGTGGCGGCAGACGGCATCGACGAGCTGGCCGAGCGGGTCGCGAACGCCGGCGGGCCGGTGCGCTGGGACGAGGAGCTGCCGGCGATGCGCCGCTTCTACACCGCCGACCCGTTCGGCAACCGTCTGGAGCTGACGACGGTCGCGGTCGCGATCTCCTGGCTCGCACCTGGCGGCGATCTCGACGGTGCGCTCGTGCTCAGGGCGCGGGTGTTCTGCGATGAACAGGGAGTCTCGCTGGAGGAGGAGCGCGACGGGCGCGACGACGACGCGCTGCACCTACTGGCGAGCGTCGGTGGGCGGGTGGTCGGCACGCTGCGCCTGCTGCTCGACGATGGGGTGGCGAAAGTCGGTCGCGTGGCCGTCGAGCGCGTCTGGCGCCGGCGCGGGATCGCCGCGCGAATGCTTGCGCTGGCGTTGGAGGAGGCACGCGCGCAGGGCGCGCGCGAAGCGCGTCTCGCCGCGCAGACCGACGCGATCGCGCTTTACGAGCAAGCTGGCTTCGAGGTCGTCTCCGAGGAGTTCCTCGACGCGGGCATCGTGCACGTGTGGATGTCGATGGGGCTCGGGCAGGGCTGAGCGCTGCGGCCCGCGTTGGTCATCTTCGACTGCGACGGCGTGCTGGTCGACTCCGAGCCGATCGGTCATCTCGTGCTCGTGCGAATGCTCGCCGCCGAAGGCCTGGAGATGACCGTCGAGGAGGCGCGCTTGGAGTATCAGGGCCTGCTGTTGAGCGAGGTCGCCGACAAGGTTGGCGCGTCGCTCGGGCGCCCGCTCGCGCCGGGCTGGATGGACGGCTACGAGCGCGAGCGCGCGGTGGCCTTTCGCGCGCAGCTACAGGCGGTTCCCGGCGCTGAAGCGGCGGTGCGGGCGGTCGGCGAAGCCGGCGTCGCGGTCTGCGTTGCCTCGCAGGGCAGCCTCGCCAAGACCGGCCTGTCGCTCGCGCTGACCGGCCTCGACGAGTTCTTCCCGGCCGCGCATCGCTTCTCCGCGCACGACATGGAGCGCGGCAAGCCGCACCCCGACCTGTTCCTGCAAGCGGCCGCCACGATGGGGGCCGAGCCCTCGCGTTGCGCGGTGATCGAGGACACGACGATCGGTGTCTGTGCGGCGGTGAGCGCTGGTATGCGCGCGATCGGCTACGCCGCCGAGACGGACGCCGCTTCGTTGCGCGCGGCCGGTGCGGAGCCGGTCGCCTCGCTCGGCGAGCTGCCGGCTTTGCTTGGCCTGTCCGGCGCCTGACCTCGTCGCCGTCGAGCGGCGGAGTGGTTGACAGAAAACCAACCGTCTGGAACCATCCAGACCAGCACGGGTGGAGGGGCCGTGCCGAGACACGGGGAGGGTTCCGTGCCACATAGGCATCGGCAACTTGGTTGCCGGCTTCGATCGGGGAAGTCAGGGGCACAGGGGCGCCCCAATGGTGCGTTCGCACGGACCGGACGCTCGGCGTGAACAGCCGCCGAGCGTCAGCCCGCCTCGTGGTCACGCTCGTGCTGGGCGTGCTCGGCACATCGCTATCGGGCGTCGTCGCCAACGCCTCGGCCGCCGAACATATCCGACCGGGCCGCCGCTGAACGAAACGGCGCCCACAGTCTCGGGCACGCCTGCCGAAGGCAGGAAGGCGAAGGCGAGCAAAGGCGTCTGGAGCGGCGCCAAGCTGAAAAACGTCGCCGCCGCGGTCGCCAAGGAATCGCTGCAGTCGACGCCGATCCTGCTGTAGACGGAGACGTGGAGAGAAGCACGGGGACGTGTGGGCTGGCGGGCAGGGAAGCCCCGCCGCCCGTGCGTCTCTAAGCTTGCTCGCGCGATGCGCGCCCACCATGTCGAAGTCGAGCACCTCTTCGCCAAGCCGCCCGAGCTGGTTTTCGCCTACCTCGCGGAACACGAGAACCTGGCCGACATCTTCGGCGCCAAGGTGACCCGGCTGAAAGACGGGGAAGACGGCCAGCGCAACGGCGTCGGCTCGGTGCGCAAGCTGCAGATCGGACCGCTGCCGCCGTTCGAGGAGACCGTCACGGAGTTCGTTCCCGCGCAGCGGATCGTCTATCGCATCACGAAGGGCAGCCCGCTGAAAGGCCACATCGGCGTGATGCGGTTCGCGCCGACCGCCGCCGGCGGCACCAAATTCGACTACGACATCCGCCTCGCCGCTGCGATCCCCGGGCTCGCGGCGCTCGTGAAGGCGTCGCTGACGCGCTCCGTCGAGCGCGGCATGGATACCGTCGAGCAACGCGCCTGAAGGCGCGCCGCGCCCACGACCCGTGCTGGGTCGGGGCATCCCCCGCGCGTCCTATCGTGCTTGCTCGATGACCGCCCAGCCCTTCACGGCCGATCTGCTCGACGGCGAGATCGTCCTGCGCTTCCCGTACGACGAGGGCCTGCGCCTGCTCCTGCGCACGATCCCGGGACGGCGCTGGGACCCGGTACGCCGCGCCTGGTGTATGCCCGGGGAGCCCGAACAGGCCGGTGCGCTCGGGCGGCTGCTCGAAGCCCTGCCGGCAGGCGCCGAGGTGGACCCCGCGCTGACACGGCTGATTGAGCGCGGGCGACGGGTCCGCGCTCGCGGCACGCACGAGCCGCTGCTCGACGTCGTGCGCCCCGAAGAGAGCTGGTGGCTCAGCTTCGCCACCGACATCGACACCGCCGCCGGCAGCGCGCTGCTCGGACACTCCGAAGCGCGCGAGCTGCCGCTGATCGCGCGCGCCGTCGTGCCGGTCGACGACGAGGCTGTCGCATTGTTGGAGCGGCTCGAAGCAGCCTGGGGGCTGCGCGTCACGACCGCCGCCGAAGGGGTGCTGCGACGCCACGCCGAACCACCTCAGCCGAAGCGCCAGACCGCTGGGGCCACGAGCGAGGCGGCTGGTACCGGCTTCGACGTGGAGCTGCGCCGCGATCGGCGCGAGCGTCACTGGATCGTCGTGCGCGGCGTGGCGGCGGCGCTCGTGCGCGTGCTGGCGGCGCGCGCCGGCCTACGCCCCGCCGAGGCCGTCGGGGGCGCGGTGGCGCTCGAGGCGCTGGAGTCGCACGGCCCAAGCATCGCCGAGCTGTTGACCCACGTCGAGGACGCGAGCGTCGATCCGCGCGTCACGACCTGGCTCAAACGGGCCACGACCTGGCGCGGCAACATCGACGTCGCCGGCGACCGGGACGCGCCGCTGTTCCTGCTGTGCGGAAACGCCGAGCGCCTGCCGAATGCGATCCGCGAGCGCGTCGGCTCGGCCGCCGGAGCGGCGACGCTGCCGCTGTCGCTGTCCAGCTGGCAGCTGATCGAGCAGCTGCTGGACGGCTGGCTGACGCCGGCGGCCAAGCGCTGCGTGGCCGCGCTGCTCAGAGGTGACCCGCCGCCGCCGGCGCTGCTTCAGCTCTCCAGCGTGCATCCGCAGCCGACGCTGTTGCTCGCGCCGGGGCACGATTCGTCGCTGCTCGAGCGCTTCATGGCGATCCGCGGCGTGCAGTCGCCGTCGGCGCGGGCCGCGAGCGGTCGCGAGCACGCCCGCCTGCCGGCGATCAGCGCCGACCCCTTCTGCGTGCCCGAGCTCGATCGCTTCGTGCGCGATTCGGGAGCCTGGGTCGAACCCGACGCGCTCTCGCTGCTGCAGGAGATGCGCGAGCAGCACGCGCACTGCGCGGGGCTCGTCGACCTGTCGGCGGCCAGCGACGCGTCGCTAGACGTGCCCGGGCTGGGCGGCGAGCTGAAGCCTTTCCAGCGCGCCGGGGTGCGCTACCTGCTCGAGCAGCGGCGCAGCTTCCTGGCCGACGAGCAGGGTCTCGGCAAGACGATCGAGGCGCTGGCGACGATCGAGGCGGCTAGCGCCTACCCCGCGGTCGTGGTCTGCCCTGCGAACCTGAAGCTGAACTGGCTACGCGAGATCGAGCGCTGGCTGCCGGGGCGCAGCGCCAGCGCCATGTCCGGGACGTTCGCCCCGGTTCGTCCCGGTGACGCGGACGTGACGGTCGTCAACTACGACATCCTCGACGCGCGCATGGACGAGCTGCTGGCGATGGAGCCTGTCGCCGTCGTGCTGGACGAGAGCCACTACTGCAAGAACCCGGCCGCCAAGCGCAGCCAGGCCGCGCAGCGCCTGACGGCCGGGATCGCCGGCGACGGCCTCGTGCTCGCGCTGACGGGCACGCCGGTCGTCAACCGGCCGGCCGAGCTGATCTCGCAGCTGCGGATACTCGGACGCCTGGGCGACTTCGGCTCGGGCGCCGAGTTCGGCGCGCGCTTCCGAGGCGCCGACGCGCACCTGCGCCTGCACTGGCATCTGCGCGCGCGCTGCTTCGTGCGCCGTCTGAAGGCCGACGTGCTGCCGCAACTGCCGCCGAAGACCCGTGCCGTGGTGCCCGTCGAGCTGGACAACGAGGCCGAATACCGGCTCGCCGAGCGCGACCTGATCCAGTGGCTCAGGACCCAGCCACTGGACCTGCGCGAGCTGGACGCGAAGGTGGCGGCGGCTTTGCGCGCCGAACGCCTGGTGCGACTGAACGCGCTCAAGCTGCTGGCCGCGCGGGGCAAGCTGCAGGGAGCGTTGACGTGGATCCACGATTTCGCCAGCTCCGGCGAGCGGCTCGTGATCTTCGCCCACCATCGCGAGGTCCAGAAGGCGCTGCTGGAGCGCTTCCCGCAGGCCCTGCACATCCTGGGCGGGGACGGCTTCGCCGCGCGCGACCGCGCGCTGCGGGCGTTCCAGGAGCCGGACGGGCCCGAGAACCAGCTGATCGTCTGCTCGATGGAGGTCGCCGGACAGGGGCTGACGCTGACGCGCTCCTCGAACGTCGTCTTCCTGGAGCTGGACTGGACCCCAGCCAAGCACGACCAGGCCGAGGACCGCTGTCACCGCATCTCCCAGCAGGATGCCGTGACGGCCTACTACCTGCTCGCCGCCGGCACGGTCGACGAGACGATCTCGACGCTGCTGGAGCGCAAGCGGGTCGTGATCGGAGCCGTCACCGACGGCGTCGAGCAGGACGAGGAAGCCGTCGTCGATCAGCTGGTGCGCGAGCTGCGCGGCACGCCCTACCGCCATCTGCGCGCCGTCGCCTGACGGCGACGTGCGGGCGGCCTAGCGTCAGGGGCCGAGTTCCAGCGCGTTGAGGATGTCGCCCCATTTGTCGACCTCGTTGGCTTCGAGTTCGCTGAGCTTGCCTTCGAGCCGTTTCGCTTTCACGGACATCGCTTTGACGGAACCGCTCTCCAGTCGTCGCAGGGCCGGCGGGTTGAAGCCGAACGCGACCCAGTTCGGGACAAACACGTTGACGAACGAGACGGTCGCGGCGGGCAGCGTCTGATACGAGCTGGCTACCCACGATTTGACGTCGCCGCAGACGTCGGGCACCGTCAGCTTTGACAGCTTCGTCAGGCTCGTGATGTACGCGTGCATCGTGTGGTTCAGGCCCGCGTTGCTCCAGTGCAGCGGCGTGACGGCTTTCAGGAAGGCCAGGGCCGCCGCGCGGTCGGGCTTCGCGGCTTCGATCACCATCGCGCCGATGGCCTCGTTGCTGAGATGTTCGGACAGGTGGTTCTGCGGCGAGCCCTTCGCGACGTCGGGGCATTCGCCGCTGAGGCGCTTCTCCAGTTCGTCGATCCCGGCGGCAGAGGTCTTGAGGTGCGCGCCGGCGACGCGCATGAGCGCGTAGTTGGCCCTCACGAAGGCCGCGGTGGCGGCGGCGTCGCCCGACGCGGACGCGCTCGCAGGCACGATCAACGCCAGCGCCATGGTGGCCAGCAGGGAAGTTCTCCTCATGGTTCCAAAGGCTACGACATTCAGCAGTTCGGTACGCCACGAAGAAGTTGCGAAGGATCGCGCCCACCGCGCGGGCGGCTGCTCGTCGCGCCCAGCACGGACGCTATTCTCGCCCTGCATGAGTCGCATCCGAACCTTGACGTCCGGTGCCATCGCCGCGATCGCCGCCGTGCTCGCGCTCGGCGCCTGCGGCAGCGCATCCTCCTCCGCCACGGCGGTGCTCAGCGACGACACGCAGGCCACCGCCGCGAGCGCCAACCCGATCGGCGTCTCGCCCGAGCCCGGCACGCCCGACGCCTCGCCGAGCACCCAGATCAGCTTCCTCGGCGGGCAGGGGACGAAGGTCGCGAACGTGACCGTCACCGGCTCGAGCAGCGGCAAGCACAGCGGCACGCTGCGCGCCTACTCGACCGGCACCGGCGAAAGCTTCATCCCCTCACACGCCTTCACCCCCGGCGAGAAAGTGACCGTGCACGCCCAGGTCGTCGCGGGCCCGGCCACCGGGGCTGTCAGCACCAGCTTCACGGTCGCACACCAGTACGCGGTCAGCCAGCAGGAGTTCCCGACCAAAGCCGGCAACCCCAAGGACGTCCAGAGCTACACGACGGCGACCTCGCTTAGACCCTCGACGGTGCGCATCACGACGCCCGCCAAGTCAGGCGGTGCGCCCGGCGACCTGTTCCTCGCCCCCTACCAGGGGCAGGGCACGCCCGGGCCGATGATCGCCGACCAGGCCGGCAACTTGATCTGGTTCCACCCCGTGCCGAGCGGCGACTCCGCGACCAACTTCAAGGTCGTCGAATACGAAGGCAAGCCGACGCTCGCCTTCTGGCAGGGGCGCATCCTCGAGGTCGGCTTCGGCCAGGGCGAGTACCTGCTCTACAACGACGAATACCGCCAGGTGAAGGTCATCAAGGCCGGCAACGGCTACCGCGCCGACCTGCACGAAATCCGCCTCACGCCAGACGGCACGGCCTGGATCGACATGTTCGACCCGATCAAGATGAACCTCTCCTCACGCCACGGGCTCTCCAACGGCGTGCTGACCGACTCGGTCATCCAGGAGATCGACCTGAAGACCGGCCTCGTGATGTGGGAGTGGCACGCGCTCGGCCACATCCCGCTGAGCGAATCGCACAACGCGGTGCCGAAATCGAACTACCCCTGGGACTACGTCCACATCAACTCGGTCGACCCCGGCAGCTCCGGCGACGTGCTGCTGTCCTCGCGCAACACCTGGACGCTGTACGACGTGGCCCTGCAGAGCGGCGCGATTCGCTGGCGGCTCGGCGGCTCGCACAGCAGCTTCAAGGCGGGCTCGGGCACGCACTTCTTCTGGCAGCACGACGCCGAATGGCAGCCCGAAGGGCTGATCTCGGTGTTCGACAACGGCTCCAGCCCACCCGAGGAGAAGCAGTCGCGCGGGCTGCTGCTCGACCCCAACACCGCCACCCATTCGGTCGCGCTCGTCAAGCAGTTCACCAACCCCACCAAGACGTTGCTCGCCTCCAGTCAGGGCAACACGCTCAGCCTCCCCGGCGGCGACTGGCTGATGGGCTATGGCGGGCTGCCCAACTTCACCGAGTACGACTCCTCCGGGCACGTGCTGCTCGACGGCACGCTCGGCAAGGACGTGCAGAGCTTCCGCACCTACCTTTTCCCGTGGAGCGGCAAAGCGCCCGGCTCGCCGTCCGTCGTGGCGCGTTCCTCAGGCGCGGGTGCCTCGGTCTCGGTCAGCTGGAACGGGGCGACCGAAGTCGCGTCCTGGCGCGTGCTCGCCGGGTCCTCGCCCAGTTCGCTCGCGCCGGTCACCACAGCTGCGAAGAATGGCTTCCAGACGACTATCTCCGTGGCTTCGGCTGGGCCCTACTACGAGGTTCAGGCGCTCAGCTCCGGTGAAGCTGTGCTCGGGACTTCTGGTGCGGTGAAAGGCTGATTCGAGCAAGAGCGGTCTTTGTGGTCGCGGTTGTGGCGGCGAGCGGGATCGGCGCCGCCTCGGCCCTTCATGCGAAACGTGGCCGTTCGGCGGCGGCCGTCCCGTCGCCGGCACACCGCGTCACGGCGCGTGTTCTAGCTGGGTCTACGGCCTCATCTCGCGCTCCTGCTTGCGTCCCTTCGGTGCTCAACCGATCGGCTTTGCTCGATGGGGCGGTCACTGTTACTCCGCTCCCTGATAGCCGCGACGCTTCGCCTCAGACCCAGGTGAGCTTTCTGGGTGTTCCTTCGGCCCATCTCTCCGACATCGATGTGCGTGGTTCCAGGAGCGGTCGGCACTCCGGGCACTTGCTCGCCTACTCGCAGGGTGATGGCGGGAGCTTCGTGCCCGGCAAGCCGTTCTCTCCCGGTGAGACCGTCACCGTCCGCGCTCAGCTCGACCTTGACAGCCGCAGCGTCCCCCTCTCCTACCACTTCACCGTGTCAGTGCCCGATGTTGGTGTCGAACATGGCGGTAGTCCGAAGCCGGCTTCTGTTCCCAGCGACTATCAGTCGTTTCGCTCTCGTCCCGATCTGCTTCCGCCCCGGGTCACGGTTAGCGTTCACTCGCATGACGCCAGTGCCGGCGACATCTTCTTGGCTCCTTATTCGGGGCCTGGGCAGTATGGGCCGATGATCCTCGACGAAGATGGGCGGACGCTTTGGTTCAAGCCTCTTCCTCCCGGTACTCGTGCGGCTGACTTCCGGCCGATCGAATATGAAGGCAAACGGCTGCTTTCTTGGTGGCAGGATCCGCTCGTCTCGGGTGGGCAGAGCAATGCTGGGATCGTGCTCGCGGATAGCTCTTATCGCGTCGTCAAGGTGATTCGGGCTGGCAACGGCTATCACCCGGACCTGCACGAATTTCAGATCACTCCTGAGGGCACGGCTTTGATCACCGTCTACTCGGGCTTGCGTTGCAACCTGGCTTCGATCGGTGGGCCCAGCGATGGCGCGGTCGCCGACACTCAGGTTCAGGAGCTGGACCCGAAGACCGGGCTCGTGATGTACGAATGGCACAGCCTCGACCACGTTCCGCTCACCGACTCTTACGTGTCGGCTCGGCCGGGCAGTCTCGCCAGCCCGTTCGACTACTTCCACATCAACTCCGTCGACAAAGAAGCCGACGGCGATCTGCTGATCGACTCGCGCAACACATGGGCCGCGTACGACGTCGACCCCGGCAGCGGCAAGGTGCTCTGGCAGCTCGGGGGCAAGCACGGCAGCTTCAAGCTCGGTGCGGGGACCGTGACCGCCTATCAGCACGACGCGCGTCGCCAGCCGAACGGGAACATCACGTTCTTCGACAATGGCGCGACTCCGGCAGTGCACCCGCAGTCGCGGGCGATCGAAATCTCGCTCAGCGGGTCGCACGGCTCTACACGGCTCGTGCGCCGCGCCGAGCACACTCCGTCGCTCGTCTCAGGCAGCCAGGGCAACCTGCAGGCGCTCGCGAACGGCGACTGGATGGTCGGCTGGGGGCAGGAGCCGTATCTGACCGAATTCGCGCCCGACGGACGCGTGCTGTTCGACGCGCACCTGCCGTCGACGTACGAGTCCTATCGCGTCTTCAGGGCCGCTTGGAGCGCTCAGCCGGGTGGCCGGCCGCGCATCGCCGTCGCCGGCGCTCGTGTCTACGTGAGCTGGAACGGGGCGACCGAAGTGGCGTCGTGGCGCGTGCTGGCCGGTCCGAGCGAAGCCGCGTTTACGCCGGTGGCGATGGCTTCCAAGCGGGGCTTCGAGACGGCGATCGCGCTGCCCGCGAGCGTTAAAAGCGGGCTCGTCGAGGTGCAGGCGCTCAGTGGCGGTGGCGCTGTTCTTTCAACCTCCGCGAGTGCTCCCGCTTGAACTCGTCGCGCGCCGAGGCCTCCCCGAGCGAGCCGACCAGGCGTTCGTCGCGTTCGCGCCGGCGCGAGGCGGCCGTCGTGGCGGCGTGGCGCGCGGTCGAGAAGTAGTCGGCGAAACCGCGACCGTGCGCCGCCTCCAGGTGGGTCGGCAGCGGTTCTCGTAGCTCGTGTTTGAAGGCGCGGTCGTATTCGGCGCGCAGCGCGCCTTCGAGCTGGCTTTCCTCGCCGGCGCCGTTGTGCAGCTCCAGCCGCCCGCTGTGAGTGCTGTAGTCGTACAGCTCGGCTTCCTGGCCTTCGACGAGCGGCTCGATGCCTTCTTCGCCCCAGTTCGAGTAGACGGCGATCTTGCCTTCCGCGGTGCGCACGGCGACCACGTGCAACGGTGCGTCGGCGGAATACGGTTCGACCGCGAACTCGGTCAGCGCCTCGTCGGTCGCGTGCAGGATGAAGTCGCGGCCCGGCGCGCTCGGATCCTTCAAGATCGACGCCAGGTCGGCGCGGTTGGCGAGGTGGGCGTACTGCGATTCGGCGCGCCAGTCATCCGAGCCGGTCGCGATCGTCAGCAGCAGC
Source organism: Solirubrobacteraceae bacterium (assembly GCA_036490015.1). Classification (GTDB taxonomy): domain Bacteria; phylum Actinomycetota; class Thermoleophilia; order Solirubrobacterales; family Solirubrobacteraceae; genus Palsa-744. The sequence goes on from DASXER010000023.1 coordinate 12,918, forward strand.
GGCGCGACGTCGACGCTGGAGGTGAGCTGCGTGCGTGTGACTTCGGACGAGCCGGTCAGTTCCCCGCGCGGGTCCTTGACGATCAACGGCACGCGGATGCCCTCCTCGTAGGCGGACGCGCCCTTGCCGCGCAAGCCGTGCGAAGCGCCGTACTCGCCGTGGTCGGAGGTGAACACGACGACCGTGTTCTCGGCGACCTCGGGATGGCGTCCCAAGGCGTTCAGCACGTGGCCGATCTGATGGTCGACGTTACGTTGCAGCTTCGTGTAGAGGTCGAGGAATTCAAGCCAGATCGGCTCGGATTCGGGGCCGCTGAAGGGCACCGGGCCGAACGACACGGCTGCGGTGTCCTGAAGCGAGCGCTGCAGACGGGGCTTGTTGCGCTCGATCAGCAGTTCGGGCGTCTCGTAGTTGGCCGGCAGGCCGCGCACCGTGCGCGGCGCGGTCGCCTCGGCCGGCACGCGGTCACTCCACAGGTACCACCAGGCGATGTCGTGCGGGTTCACGAACGACACCGTCGTGCACCAGGGTCCCTTGCGGCCCTCGCTGTCGAGCCATTTGATGAACGCCCTCGTGGTGTGCGGGTCGACGTGCGAGCCCTGGCCCGGGCCGCCGTCCGGCGAGGGGAAGACGCCGCCGGCGAAGCCGTATTCCTGCATCGACTCTTCGCCTTCGAAGGAGTTCCAGTGGTTGTCGCCGTGCGTCAGGTGCCACTTGCCGAGCCAGCGCGTGTCGTATCCCTGTTCGCGCAGCAGCGTGCCCCAGGTCGGGAAGCCCGGGTCGAGCGTGCTGCCGCCCGTGATCATGCAGCCGGTCTGGTGTGTGTAGAGGCCGGTCAGGAGCGTCGCGCGGGCCGGCGTGCAGTCGTTGGAGGCCGTGTAGTGGCGCCCGAACGTGACGCCTTCGCGACGCAGCTGTTCGATGTTCGGCGGCAGCGGCGAGCCACCGACCATCGGCGAGAACCACTGCGGGAAGCGCATCTGGTCGACCATGATCACGAGGATGTTCGGCTGCCCGGAAGGGGTCGTGGGGGACACGCCGCGCTTCGTCGCGGCCCCCGGCGTGGCGCCGTGCGAGCGGCTGTCGGCGTCGGTCAGCGCTTTGATCGCGGCGCCGGCGCCGACGACGGTCCCGCCGGCGATCACGCTCGTCTTCAGGAACGTGCGGCGGTCGACTCTCCTATGCTGCTCTGGATCGATGCCTTCCATGCGCGCGCTCATCCTAGGGTCGTCGCTGGCTCTCGGATCGGGTCTCGCCGCCGCCGTCCCGCCAGCCCTCGCCACGACTCGGTCTGCACCCAGCTGCGTGCCCGCGAGCCTCGACAACTCGGCGCTGCAGCCGGGCGGCGTGACGCTCTCGCCGTTGCCCGGCAGCCGCGACGCCGCGCCGCGGACGCAGATCAGCTTTCTCGGCGTGCCGGCCGCCGAGATCACGAACGTCAGCGTGACGGGGACCAGCAGCGGCAAGCACTCCGGGCGCCTCGATCCCTACTCCCAGGGCGACGGCGCGAGCTTCGTCCCGAGCCATCCCTTCGCCGAAGGCGAGCGCGTGAAGGTCAACGCCAAGCTGCACCTTGCGAACGGTGGCGTGCAGAACCTGTTCGACGAGTTCGCGATCGCCAAGGAAGACGTGATCACCTCGACCCCGCGCGCGGTCACGCTCGGCAGCTCCAGCCAAATCCAGAGCTTCCAGTCGCGCTCCGACCTGAAACCGCCGCTCGTCACCGTGACGGCGGACTTGCCCGCGATAGCGCCCGGCTACGAGTTCGTGGCGCCCTATGCGGGCCCCGGTCAGGCGGGGCCGATGATCGTCGAACCCGACGGCGGCCTCGTGTGGTTCAAGCCGCTGCCGCGCTACACCTCGGCGACCAACTTCCGCGTCCAGGAATACCAGGGCAAGCCGGTGCTGACGTGGTGGCAGGGGAGGATCATCGTGCATGGCTTTGGGCGGGGGGAAGACGTGATCGCGAACGGCGACTATGGGGACGTCGCGCATGTCAGAGCCGGAAACGGGCACCAGGCGGACCTGCACGAGTTTCAGCTCACGCCACAGGGTACGGCGCTCCTGACGGCCTACTACCCAATTCTGTGCAACATCTCATCTGTGGGTGGACCCTCCTATGGGGCGGTGACTGACGGCATCTTCCAGGAGATCGACGTCAAGACGGGGTTGGTGATGTACGAATGGACGAGCCTCGACCACGTGCCGCTGAGCGCCTCCTACGCGCCGGCCAAGACCACGAGCACCCGTTTTCCGTTCGACTTCTTCCACATCAACTCGATCAACCTCGACCGAGACGGGAGCTTGCTCGTCGGCTCACGCAACACCTGGACGGCCTATGACCTCAACAGCCAGACCGGACAGATCGTCTGGCAGCTGGGCGGCAAGGACAGCACCTTCAAGGAGTCGGCCAACGCACGCACGGCCTGGCAGCACGATCCACGCGAACTCGCCGAAGGGGTCTTCAGCATCTTCGACAACGGCTCCTCGCCGACCGTGCACAGCCAGTCGCGCGGGATCGTGCTCCAGCTCGACACCGAAGCCGGCACCGCGAGCCTCCTGACCGAACTCATCCACACGCCGCGGCTCGTGGCCGAAAGCCAGGGCGATCTGCAGGCGCTCGCGAACGGCGACTGGTTCCTCGGCTGGGGCCAGGAACCGTTCTTCACCGAGCTGAGCCCCCAAGGACAGCTGCTCTACGAAGCCCATCTACCGCCGAAGGACCAGTCATACCGGGACTTCCGCTTCCCGTGGACGGGGACCCCGGAACACCCGCCGGCGTTCGTCTTCAAGGCGGCCTCCGGTGGCGGCGGCACCGTGTACGCGAGCTGGAACGGCGCCACGCTCGTGACCAGCTGGCGGGTCATGAGCGGGCGCGGCCGCACGAGCCTGAACGCGGTCGCGAGCGCCGAACGCAGCGGCTTCGAGACCAAGATCCAGCTGCCGGCCTCGACGGTCGGGCCGTATCTCGCGGTGCAGGCTTATGGCGCCAGCGGCCAGCTGCTCGGCACCTCGACCGCCGTCTCCGAGTCGGGCCTCGGCTGATGGCTAGCTCGGCGATCGTCGTCGGCGCCGGCTTCGGCGGCATCGCCGCGGCGATCGAACTGCGCCGCGCGGGCGTCGCCGAGATCACCGTGCTCGAGCGCGGCGCGGACGTCGGCGGGGTGTGGCAGCACAACACCTATCCGGGCGCCGCCTGCGACGTGCCGAGCCACCTGTACTCCTACTCGTTCGCGCCCAACCCGCGCTGGGGTAGGCGCTTCGCGCTCCAGGGCGAGATCCGCGACTACGTGCGCGACGCTGCCGCGCGCGGCGGCGTGCTCGAGCGCGTGCGCTGTGGGGTGGAGGCAAAGCGCGCGCGCTGGCTCGAGGACGACGGCGTCTGGGAGGTCGAATGCAGCGACGCCACCAGGCGCGCCGAGCTGCTCGTGACCGCCTGCGGGCAGCTGAGCCGTCCTGAGATCCCGCGCATCGCGGGCATCGAGAGCTTCGCCGGCGAAGCCTTTCACTCCTCGGGTTGGCGGCACGACCTCGACCTGCGCGGCAAGCGCGTCGGCGTGATCGGCACGGGCGCGAGCGCGATCCAGTTCGTGCCGCGGATTCAGTCGCAGGTCGCCTCGCTGACGGTCGTGCAACGGACGGCGCCTTGGATCCTGCCCAAGCTCGACCGTGCCTACAGCCCGCTCGCCAAGCGCCTGTTCGCCAGCGTGCCGGCGCTGCAGAGCGCGGGGCGCTTCGGCCTGTGGGCGGCGCTGGAGGTAGCGATCGCCGGCTTCGTCGGGCACGAGGCGGTGCTGTCGCCGTTCGCCGCCGTCGGCCGCGCGCACCTGCGCCGCCAAGTGCCGGACGCACGGCTGCGCGAGCTACTGACGCCGCGCTTCACGATCGGCTGCAAACGCATCCTGCTCTCCAGCGATTGGTATCCGACGCTGACGAAGCCGAACGTCGAGCTGGTCGCCCAGCCGATCGCGTGCGCCGACGAGCACGGCATCGAGCTGGCCGACGGCAGTCGCCGTGAGCTTGACGTGCTGATCTACGGCACCGGCTTCAGCGCCCACGACTTCGTCGCGCCGATGCAGGTCGAGGGGCGCGACGGCCAGACGCTCGTGCACGCCTGGGACGGCCTGCCGAACGCCTGGCACGGGCTGAGCGTGCCCGGCTTCCCGAACCTGTTCCTGATGTACGGGCCGAACACGTTCGGCGGCTCGGGCTCGGCGATCTACGTGCTGGAGAGCCAGGCCCGCCACGTCGCGGCCGCGGCAAGGGCCATGCAGTCGCGGCGCGCGCACCGCATCGAGGTGCGCGCCGACGCACACGAACGCTTCCTCAGTGAGCTGCGCCAGCGGCAGCGCTCGACCGTGTGGGCGACGGGCGGCTGCACCAGCTGGTACCTCGACGAGCAGGGACGAGACCCGACCAACTGGCCGGGCTACACGATCGAGTACCGCCGCCGCACGAGCCGCATCGATCCGACCGTCTACGAGCTGGCCGCATGAACGAGCGGGTCGACTACGAGCTGCACGGGCGCACCTACGCCCACCACCGCCGCGCGGATCCGCGTATCGCGGCGCGCATCCATGCGGCGCTCGGCGACGCGCGCACGGTCCTCAACATCGGCGCCGGAGCGGGCTCCTATGAGCCCGATGACCGCTGGCTGCTGGCGGTCGAGCCGAGCGCGACGATGCGCGCGCAGCGCCCGGCCGGAGCGGCGCCCGCGATCGACGCGCGCGCCGAGTTGCTGCCGCTCGACGACGACTCGGTCGACGCGGCGATGGCCTGCGTCACGATCCACCACTGGGATCCGCTGGAGGCGGGCCTGGCGGAGCTGCGACGCGTCGCGCGCGGGCCGGTGGTCGTGTTCACGTTCGACCTCGACGCGCTGCCCGAGTGGCAGCTGCGCTTCCTGGCCGAGGGGATCGAGCTGGAGCGCCCGCGCTTCAAGGCGATCGACGAGGTCGCGGCGGCGCTCGGCGGCCGTACTCGGATCGAGCGCGTGCCTACCCCGGGCGACTGCAGCGACGGCTTCTTCGAGGCCTTCTGGAGCCGGCCCGAGGCGCTGCTCGACCCCGAGGTGCGCGCCGCCCAGTCGATGTGGGCGCTGCTCGAGGAGGATCTGCAACGCCAGATGGTCGCGCGCCTCGAGAGTTCGCTCGCGACAGGCGAATGGGATCAGCTCTACGGCGAGCTGCGCGGCATGGACAGCTTCGACGGCTCGCTCAGGCTGATCATCTCCCAGCCGTAGCAGGAGCTATAAAGCAGCGATGAGCGCGGCGGGGGCCAGCGGGCGGGGCAGCGACAACAAGAACCTGGTTCTGGTGGCGATGATCTTCGCCGTCGCGATGATCTTCATCGACCAGACGATCGTCGCGCTCGCGATCCCCAACCTGCAGCGCCAGCTCCACCTGTCCTCGACCGGGTCGCAGTGGATCGTCAACGGCTACCTGCTGTCGCTGTCGGCGCTGTTCGCCTTCGGCGGCAAGGTCGCGGACGTGCTCGGCCACCGGCGCGTCGTGCTCGTCGGCGTGGCCGCCTTCGCGATCTGCTCGGCGCTGTGCGGCGCGACGCCCACCGGCTCGATCGGCGAGACGTGGTTGATCGTCTTCCGCGTGCTGCAGGGCGCGAGCGCCGCCTTCCTGTTCCCGGCGGCGCTGGCGATCGTGTTCGCCGCCTTCCCGGTCAACGAGCGCGGACGCGCGCTGGCGATCTTCTTCTCGATCTCGGGCGGGCTGACCTCGGTCGGCCCGATCGCCGGCGGCTACCTGACGCAGTGGACCTGGCGCTCGATCTTCTGGATCAACGTGCCGGTCGCGATCGTCGCGATCGTGCTGACGCTCAAAGCGCGCACCGACGACGAACCGCAGCCCTCGCCGATCGACGCGCGCGGCGCGGTGCTCGTGTCGGGCGGCATGGGCCTGGCGGTGTTCGGGCTGCAGCAGGCGAGCACGTGGGGCTGGGGCAGCGCGGGCACCTGGGCCTGCCTCGTCGCCGGGCTCGTGCTGCTGGCGGCGTTCGTGCGCGTCGAGCTGCACGTCGCGCACCCGCTCGTGCCGCTGCGCCTGTTCGCCGACCGCGGCTTCGCGACCGACAACCTGGTGCTGTTCCTGCTCTCGATCTGCTTCGTGCCGCTGTTCTTCTTCGCCTCGCTGTACGCGCAGATCGCGCTCGGCAAGAGCGCTCAGGAAGCCGGCCTGTTCCTGCTCGTGTTCTTCGTCGGCTTCACGGTCGGCGCACAGCTCGGCGGGCGCATCCTCGACCGGCGCGGGGCGCGCCCGACCGTCGTGGTCGGCTGCGCGATCGCGGCCGTCGGCTTCTACCTGTGGGGCGCGCGCCTCGACCATCTGTCCTTCTCCGAACAGTGGTTCCGGCTCGCGCTCGCGGGCGCCGGCGTCGGCATGGTGCTGGGGCCCGTCTCGACCGACGCGCTCAACCGCACGTCGAGCGCGACCTACGGCGCGGTCACCGGCGTCACGCAGACCGTGCGCAACTTCGGCGGCAGCCTCGGCCTCGCGGTGCTGGGCTCGATCCTCTTGACCCAGAACACGTCGCGCATCGAGAAGACGCTCGCCAAGGTGGGCGTGCCCAAGGCCCACGCCGACGCGCTCGCGCACGCGCTGTCCGGCTCAGGCTCATCGAGCTCCGGCGCCAGCCAGGGCGGCTCGCCGGCGGTGCACCACGCGGTCGCGCTCGACTTCGCGCTGTCGACGCGAACCGTCATCTACGGCATGGCCGGCGCGATGGCGGTGGCGTTCGTGCTGGCCCTCCTGCGTATGCCTCGCGGCCGCGTCGAGCAGCCGGTCGATGCCGTCGCGGAGCCCGGTCCGATCGGCGGCCCCGATCTCGTCGCCCAGCCCTGAGTAGATCTTCGTAACGGCCGGCGCACGCGCCGGCCGTCGGGTCGCGCACGCGCGACCCGGGCCGTGCCGTATACGGCACGGCCTCCAACCACAAGCCATCAAAAGGCGGGTGCGACCTCTTTGATCGCCACACCGAGGCTGCTGCTCGAAGATCCGAGCGCGGCGACCGTGCTCGCGGCGCTTGCGATCACCGCGGGTTTGAGCGTGCCGCGCTTGAACGAAGCGCCGATGTGGGCGAGGCTCCCGAGCAGGCCTTCGATGCGCTCGACCAGCGGGCCCAGGTGGCTGTCGGAGAGCGCGTCTTCGCGTGCCGTGCGTAGCTCGTGGACGGCGAAGATCGCGGCGGTTCCCGCCTTCAGGAACGCGCGCAGACGCCCAGGCGCGTTGGTCGTGAAGACCCCCGCCCGGAAGGGCTTGTAGACGTAGCGGTGGAAGGAGCCGAACGCGAGCCCCATGTGCAGCGCGAACTTCGTCTTGGCGAAGTGGATGTTGGGGACGGTTCGGGTCGTGACGACGCCGCCCGGTCCGGTCACGGAGACGGTCTTCGTGCCGCAACCGCTCGTGGAAACGGCGAGCGCGGCGATCAGTAGTGCTGCGATTGCAAGGCGGGGCATCGAGGGAAGCGGGGCAGCATAGCGGTGCGGGCAGATTGAGATCGGTGGGCGCGAGACGACCGAGCCTAGGTGGGGCAGGTCAGGCCCTGCGGGCGCCCGAGCAGAAAGTAGCCGAGCGGGCCGAACGTGTTGACCACGAGCGCCAGCCGCCAGCCGGTCTTGCTGCCACGGATCTGCTCGGCCGGACGGCGCCCGATGTCGCGCGCGGCGGCCAGCTTGGCGACGAGCTCGATAGCGCCGAGGGCGACGAGCACGGTGCGCTGGGTCTGCGAAAGGCGTGCGAGCTTCTCTCTCATGGGTTCATCGTAGGACGCCCGGCCGGCTCATCGCCGCGCGGTGTCTCCGATTCGTCAGCGCCTCGGAAGCAGCACGTGCGGTGGTTTTCGGCGCCGATCGACGTCCGGAACGGTCCTGGGTCGACACGCGATTGACGCACATGTTCCGATCATCGATATTTGCGGCCGCCGATCAGGAAATGCCACAAATGACTGCATACATCAAAGATCGACAGGCTTCGTCGGTGCCACGGGCTGCGGCTTGCTGATGGGGACCAGAGCGGCAGCAAAGGCGCGTAGGAGAGAGGCGGACCGTCAGGTGGGCACCACCACCGCGCGCGGACGTGCTTCGCAGGGGGCGGTGGAGACCTCGTCGACCGTGGGCTTCTCGTCGCTGACGGCAGCGGCCCTCGTGTTCGTCGCGTCCGGCGCGGTGCTCGTGCTGGAGATCCTCTCCGTCCGACTACTGACGCCCTACATCGGCATGACGCTGGAAACGACCACGTCGGTGATCGGGGCGGTGCTTGCAGGCATCGCCGGCGGGGCGGCGCTCGGTGGCCGTGTCGCGGACAAAATCAATCCCCGCTGGCTGGTGGTCGGACTGTTCATCGCTGGTGGCCTGCTCGTGTTGACGACCGTGCCGATCGTACGTGCGCTCGGACCCGCGGTCAGCGAAGGGGGCGCCCTCGCGGCCGTGGGCGTGACGTTCGCCGCGTTGGTGCCAGTCGCCGCCGCGCTGAGCGCCGTTACGCCTACGGTGGCGCGGCTGCAGTTGCGCGACCTGCAGGCCAGCGGAACGATCGTCGGGCGTCTGTCTGGCTGGGCGACCGCGGGGGCGCTGGCCGGCACGTTCGCAACAGGCTTCGTGCTGGTGCCGCTGCTCCCCGTCAGCTCGACGGTGCTGGGCGTCGGGGTCGTGCTCGTGATCGTGGGAATCGCCCTCGGCTTCTACACGCAGCGCATGAGCCTGGGGAAGATCGCGGGCGCCGGCCTGGCAACGGTCGCCTTGGCGCTGTTGACGGTCGTGCAGCACCACCCGTGCCTGCAGGAAACCGAATACCACTGCGTTCAGCTGATCGGCGACCCCGAACATCCGGGGCTCGAGGTGCTCGTGCTCGACCGGGGCTACAACTCGGAGATCAATCTCGCCAACCCGCGCTATCTCGGGTTCAACTACGAGAAATGGGTCAGCCAGGCGATCGACGGCCTCAGCCCCAGCAAGGCGCCGCTCGACGCGGTATTCGTCGGTGGCGGGGCTTTCACGCTGGCCCGCTGGCTGGAGACGACACGCCCCGGCTCGCGCTCGAACGTGCTCGAGGTCGACGGTCAGCTCGTCGAATTCGATCGCCAGCGATTGGGCCTGCGAACGTCGGCTGACCTGCGCGCCACCGTCGGCGACGCTCGCCTGACGATGCAGCGGGAACGGTCGCACAGCGCAGACGTGATCGTCGGTGACGCCTTCAGCAGCCGCACTGTCCCCTGGCAGCTGATGACGACAGAATGGCTCGGGGACGTCCGCCGGGTGCTCAAGCCAGGCGGGATCTATGCGCTGAACATGATCGATGAGCAGCCGCTGAAGCTGTTGCGGGCCGAGGCCGCGACGCTGTTGGGGCAGTTCTCGCAGCTGCGCCTGATCACCTATGCCGAACCCGGCCAGATCATCGGCGGCAACGAGGTGTTGATCGCGTCCAACGCGCCGCTTCCGGCGCAGCTCCCCCTGAGGGAACCAGGCGTACACGTCTTCGGACGCCCCGCCATCGTGGCGCTGGTGGGCAAGGCTCAGCCGCTGCGCGACGACTACGCGCCGGTGGACCAGTTGGAGACGCGGCGGTAGCGGAAGGGGGGGGATTCGAACCCCCGAGACGGGTTTCCCCGCCCAACGGTTTTCAAGACCGCCGCATTCAACCGCTCTGCCACCCTTCCAAGCATCAGCAAAGCACACGACGCTCGCGAGCAGTCTCTAAACTCCCAACGGCTCGGGAGAGGTGGCCGAGTGGCTGAAGGCACTCGCCTGCTAAGCGAGTATGGGGTTACAACTCCATCGCGGGTTCGAATCCCGCCCTCTCCGCTGTTGGTGGGCGTGTAGCTGTTGTTCGAACTTCGCTCTGCGCAGGCCCTGGTTTTGTAGTACAATTCCTCGGTGGATATCCACCCGTCGGCGCGCAAGCACCGGATCGTCGACGCAGACATCGAGCACGCTGCGGCCAACGCGATGACCATGGAGGATCGAGACGACGACACAAGGCTCTATCTCGGGCCTGCTCGCAACGCGGCGCCGTTGGAGATCGTCACGATCGTCCGTGATGACGGATCGGAGCTCGCCATCCATGCGATGCCGATGCGACTGAAGTACCAAAGGCTGCTGCCCGGGAGCTGAGATGGCTAAGGAGACCTACGGAAGAACCGCGAGCGGAGCGCCGATCACCGATGAGCTGGTAGACAAGCTGAACGCCGAGGCTGAGGCTGGCTACAGCGTGGAGCAGATGCTTCGCCGGCGGGGGGGACGACCGCCGATGGGATCAGCAGCGGCGGGTGTGGAGTCAGTACGGCTCGATCCTGAGCTGCGCGAGGCGCTAGCTGAGCGAGCCAGTCGTGACAACGAGACCGCCTCTTCAGTGATCCGCAGGGCGCTACGCCAGTACCTCAAAGTCGCCTGAACGCGAGTAGGCCCGTGGGCTCGCCGAAGCGCTCTCCGTGGAGCCGCCGGTCGGCGGCCAGGGAGATCTCGAGAGTCGTCCCTCGATCCCCGCCGCACGCGCCTAACAGCTCGCGTCTGAACTCGCGTCTAGGCCGAATCGGCGTTGCCTGACCAGCCAGGGAGCTGGCCCCAATTGTGCTCTGTGGGCCGGGTGGCGAGTTGGACACGCGACCACTGTGGGTTATGGCCGCGTGCCCAATTCCAACATACAGGGCCAGTAGGCCTAGGCGTATAGTGCCTGGACATTGACCCTAGGACTACGCAATGTTTATAGATGTGCGCGAGCGGCCCGACCTGGATCTTGCGCGAACCCTGAGAAGGCTGCGCGAGGAACGCTCGCTGACCCAGGAGCAGCTTGCGTTCGAGGCGGGCATCACCTCGTCCGGGCTGTCTCGCATCGAGCGTGGGCTCAACGATCCTGGCTGGACGACCGTACGCCGGCTAGCCGGCGCTCTCGGTATCGGTCTAGGAGAGCTGGTCGCCTCCCTCGCCGATGAGCGCCATCGTAACTGACCCCGGTCGCCTCCACGGAGGCTGTCTCCGATTCGCTCCGTAGCGTCGCCGATGGCCGCACGCACGGTTCCACGTCGCGGCGAGCGCGCCGTGGGCGTACTCTGACGGGATGGCCCTTCCGCCTGGACCTCGAGGCCCCGCGGCGCTCAACATGCTGCGTTTCGTCCACCGTCCGCTCGATGCGCTGCGCGGCTGGCAAGCTCGCTACGGGAACGTCTTCACGGTCGAGTTGACCGGCTTCGGGACGGGCGTCTACGTCGCCGAGCCGGACGCCGTCAAGCAGCTCTTCACGGGCGATCAGTCCGATCTCTTGGCCGGCGAGGCCAACTCGTTCATGGAGCCCGTGCTCGGGCCGCATTCGGTGCTCGTGCTCGACGGCCCGGAGCACCTGCGCCAGCGCAAGCTGCTGCTGCCGCCGTTCCAGGGCTCGCGCGTAGCGGCCTTTCGCGAGGTGATCCGCGAGGTCGCGGAGCGGGAGGTCGCGGGCTGGGATGCCGGCAGGCGGCTCGTCCTGCGCGAGCGTATGCGCTCGCTCACGTTCGAGGTCATCTGCCGCGCGGTGTTCGGCGTGACCGAGCCCGCGCGCGTGGAGCGCCTGCGCGTACCGCTGGCGGCCGTGATCGACAGCAGCCCGCTGTACATGCTCTCCTCCGCTCTGCGCGCGGATCTCGGCCCGCTCAGCCCCGGCGGGCGCTTCCATCGTCGGCTGCGAGCCGCGGACGTCGCGCTGTATGCCGAGATCGATCGCCGGCGGCGCGAGCCCGACCTCGAGCAGCGCGGCGACGTGCTCTCGCTGCTGCTCTGCGCGCGCGACGAGGACGGCCAAGCGATGACGAACAGCGAGCTGCGCGACGAGCTGTTCACGATGCTCGCGGCCGGGCACGAGACGACCTCGACCGGCCTCGCCTTCACGTTCGAGCTGCTGTTGCGCAACCCGGAGGTGCTGAGCCGGCTGCGCGAGGAGCTGGCGGCCGGCGACGGCGACGCCTACCTCGATGCCGTCGTGAAGGAGTCGCTGCGCGTGCGGCCGGTGATCGACGGCGCCGAGCGGACGCTCACCAAGCCGCGCGTGCTCGCCGGCTGGGAGCTGCCAGCCGGCGTCAAGGTGTATCCGGGGATCGCGCTCGTACACATGCGCGAGGACCTCTACCCGGGCGCGCAGGAGTTCCGCCCCGAGCGATTCCTCGACGACGCCACCGAGTCGTATTCGTGGCTGCCGTTCGGCGGTGGCATCCGTCGCTGCATCGGTGCCGCGCTCGCCCAGGCCGAGATGGCCGAGGTGCTGCGTGTCGCGGTGCCGGCGGTCGAGCTGAAGCCGCTGCGCGCGGAGCCCGACCCGATCGTGCTGCGCGGGATCACGCTCGCGCCCAAACACGGTGTCGAGGTCGAAGTACGCGCACGGCACCAGCCAAAGGTGAGCGCCTCGGCGCGCGAGCCGGCTGTCGTCAGCTAGAAGGCCACCGCGTCCGCGGGCTGCCGCTCGGGCACCGAAGCCGGCGTCCGCTCGACGCCGCCGCTGAGCGAAGGGGCGTTCACACGCAGCTCGCGATCGCTCGGGCCGAAACGCCGCGCGAGGCGTCCGAGTCCGAGCGCACGGGCGATCGCCGCCAGCGGTGGCCCGTGGCGCAGCGCGCCACGCAGCGCGCCGCTGCCGTGCGCGAGGTGCATGACCACCAGCACGGCGGGCACCAAGGCGGCGTCCGACCTGCGCTCGGCGTCGAGCGAGGCCCGTGCGCCAGCGGCGGCGATCGTGAGCGTGTAGACGCCGGCTCCGGCGCGTGCCATCGGGCGCAGCCGCTTCGGGCCGAGCAGGGCGGCGAAACAAGTCGTGACGAGCGCCGGAGCGAGCAGATGCGAGCGGCGCATCGTGTGAGGGTGACGGCGGGCAGTCTTCTCGCGGTAGATCCCGTACTCGTAGTACTGGCGCCAGAGCGAGCGCAGCGAGTCGCGTGGCACGTACTCGGCCGCCATCGCGGGGATGCAGATCAGCGGCTCGTCGCGAGCCAGGAAGCGGCCCGCGATCTCGGAGTCCTGGTTGCGCTCCCAGTCCTCGTCCCAACCGCCGTATTCGAGCAGCGTCGAGCGCTCCCAAACGCCCGCGAAGACCCCCGCGTCGAGCTCGTACTCTCCGCGCTCGACATCGCGCTCGGTCGCCCACTTGCGCGATCCGCCGGTTCCCAGCGGAGTGCGTAGGGCAAGTGAGACGGCACGCGAGACGCGCCCGGCCCCGCGCGCGATCGACGGGCCGCTGACCCAGCGGGTGCCGCCCCGGCGCAGGCGTTCGACGCCGAGCGCCGCGTAGTCCGCGGGGAAGACGGCGTGGGCGTCGATGCGTGCCACCCAGCGGCCGCGAGCCTCGCGCAAAGCGACGTTCAGACCGCTCGCAGTGCTGCCACGCGGGTTCTCGAACACGCGCAGCCGGGGCTCAGAGGCCTGAAGCTCGGTGAGCAGCGCGCGCGTGCGGTCGGTCGAGCAGCCGTCCACGACGATGAACTCGAGGCTGCCCGGAAAGCGCTGGCTGCGCATCGCCTCGATGCTCGACCGAATATGGCCCTCCTCGTTGAGGACGGGCATCAGCAGGGAGCAGTCGACCATCGAGGTCATGCAATAGTACGGAAATGTCCAGTGGAGCCGGCGCCGGCGGCTCGATGATCGATCCTGCGGCCCCCGGCAAACACGGCACACGCCCGTGACATCAACCATCTAGGCCCCGCTCGCAAAATGGAGAAACGAGGCATGAAGCGGTACTACCAGGCTGTGCTGGAGCACGCCTGGGTGCTCGGCCTGTGCGTGCTCGTCGCGGTCGCGGCGGCCGGGATCTACGTGGCGGTCACGCCGAAGCGCTACAGCGCCCAAGCCGAGATGCTGATCGCGCCGGTCACGGGCGGCGAAGCGACGCTGATCTCGCTGCCGATCCTGCACTCCTCTGGCGACCCGACGCGCGACGTGCTGACGGCCTCGAGCCTGATCACGACGCCGCAGGTCGCCGAAGCGGTCGCCAAGGCGTTGCAGCTAGATGAGTCGCCCGGGGATCTGCTCGACGACGTCTCGGCTACGCCCGTCGGGCAGAGCAACCTGGTGGCGGTCGAAGCGAATGCCTCCTCCGCGCAGCTCGCGCAGCGGATCGCGAACGAGTTCACGCGCCAGGTGATCAACACGCGCGGTCATGCACTGCACCAGGCGATCGGCGCGATCCTCCCCGGCCTGCGTCTGCAGATCGCCGGGCTGCCGGTCGGCGAGCGCAACGGCCCGGGCACGCTCGGCGAGCAGCTGAGCCAGCTCGAACAGCTCGACAGAAGCCCCGATCCGACGATCACGCTCGCGACCGCCGCCGGCCTGCCAGGCGGACCGTCCTCGCCGAAGGTCGGCCTGTCGCTCGTGGCCGGCCTGCTCGGAGGCCTAATCGTCGGGCTGTGCGCGGTGCTCGCGCTGCACGCGCTCGACCCGCGCCTGCGCCGCGAAGAGCAGCTGCGCGAGCTGCTGCGCGTGCCGGTGCTTGCGCGGATCCCGCGCGAGCCCACGGGGCGCGGCCGGCCGCTGGTCCCGGACGAGCTGTCGTTCGGGGCGCTCGAGGGCTTCAAAACCCTGCGCACGATGCTGACGGCGCGTGCCGGTGGGGCACCGCGCGCCTACCTGCTGACGGGTTCCTCGCCGGCGGAGGGCAAGACGACGTCCTCGATCGGGCTTGCCACGGCGCTCGCGCAAACCGGTGCGCGCGTGATCCTGATCGAGGCCGACCTGCGCCGGCCGACGATCTCCAAGGCGCTCGAGCTGCCCGGCATCGCCCTCGGCACCGAGCACGTGCTGCGCGGCGAGGCGGAGCTCGCGGACGCGCTGGAGCAGGCGCCGTTCGCCGGGGTGTCGCTGCAGGTGCTCGCCGTCCGGCGTCCAGGCGCCGAGCTGGCCGACCTGCTCTCGATGCGCGTGGCACGCGAGCTGGTCGAGCAGGCACGCGAGCTGGCCGACTTCGTCGTGATCGACTCGCCGCCGCTGACGGAGGTCAGCGACGCGCTGCCGCTGGCCAAGGTGGCCGACGAGGTGCTGCTGGTCGCGCGCATCGGCACGACCCGGCTCGGCAAGCTCTCCGACCTGTACGAGATGTTGAGTGGCCAAGACGCCCGGCCGGCGGGCATCGTGCTCGTCGGCGGATCCCCGGCGCGCGGCGAGGGCTACTACTACGCCGAGCCGTCGACATCGCCGCCGCCATTGCCGTCTCGCGGCGAGAACGGTGGCGATCGCTGGCCGCATCGTGTGCGCGGCGAGGAGCCGCTGCACAGCCAGCGCCATTAGGGAGATGGTTGGGCGGGCCCCCAATACACACGGCACACGACCGTGAAATCAACCATCTAGTGGATCGGCTAGCGCTGCGCATCGACACGCGCGGCCCGGCGTGGGTCGGCCTGCTGATCGCGCTGTGCGCGGCCGCGATCGGCGTCGCCGCGGGAGTGCACCCGCAGCTCGGCGTCGAAGCCGCGGTCGCGATCGCGCTCGTCGCGGCGGTGCTCGCCAACCTTACGCTCGGGCTGTGCATGTTCACGCTGTTCTCGTTCCTCGACGTCATCAATGCGGGCGGCGACGATCTGAGCTTCCTCAAGGTCGCCGGGCTGCTGCTGTTCCTGTCCTGGTATGCGGCCGGCGCGACCCGTGCACACCGGCGCGAAAGCGAAAGCGGAAGTGGAAGTGAGAGCAACAGCCGCTCGCTGCTGAGCTCGCATCCGGGTCTGCTGGCGGCGGGCGCGGCGCTCGTCGGCTGGTCGGCGCTCAGCCTGGCCTGGGCTGCCAGCCCGGGTGACGCGGCGTCGGCGAGCGAGCGCTTCCTGTTGAACCTGCTGCTGTTGCCGATCGTGTTCGGCGCCGTGCGCCGGCGCGAGCAGCTGCTCTGGGTCGTGATCGCGTTCGTCGCGGGCGCGGCGCTGTCCTCGGCGATCGGCTTGCTGCACACGGCCGACGAACGCCTGACGGGGACGATCGGCGACGCCAACGAAGAGGCGGCCGTGCTGGTCGCCGGGCTGATGCTCGCGGCCGGGCTCGCCGCCGGATACAAGCGCGGCTCGCCGCAGCGCATGTGGGCCGCGCTGGCCGGCGTCTTCATCTTCGCCGGGCTGCTCGGCACGGTCTCGCGCGGCGGTCTCGTGGCGAGCGGCTTCGCGCTCGCGGCCGGCGCGATCTTCGGCGGGCGCTGGCGCCGTCAGGCGTTCGTCGCGCTGCTCGCCGGCGCCGTGCTGGTCGGCGGGTATTTCGCAGTGCTAGCGCCGTTGGAAGCGCGCCAGCATTTCTCCAGCAGCGACACGACGGGTCGCGCCGACCTCTGGAAAGTCGGCTGGAGCATGTTCCAAGCCCATCCGGCGCTCGGCGTCGGCGCGGGCAACTTCCAGGACGCGTCGGTGCGCTACGTCAACCGCTCCGGACCGCTGACGCGAGCCGACCTGATCGTCGACGTGCCGCACGTGGCGCACAACGTCTACCTCGAACTGCTCGACGACCTCGGCGTTCCCGGCCTGCTCGCGTTCCTCGCCACGGCCATAGCCGCGATCTCGATCGCCCAGCTCGCCGCGAGCCGCTACGAGCGCGCTGGCGATACCCAGCTGGAGCTGCTCGCGCGCCTCATGATCCTGGCGATGATCGGCATGTTGGCCGCCGACTTCTTCATCTCCGATCAGTTCTCCAAGCAGCTGTGGCTGCTGTTCGCGCTGCCTCCGGCGCTGCTCGCGCTGGCGCCGCGCCCCGCGGCGGGTGGGGATCTGATTCGGCGTGGCTGACGCGCGACGGCGACGGCGCCTGCGGGTGCTGTACCTGATCGACGACGCCGGCGCGCACGGCGGTGCGGAGCGCTTCGTCAAGGCGCTCGCCGAGCACGTCCCGCGCGAGCGCGTGGCGGCGTCGGTCTGCTCGACGCGCAAGGTCGATCCGAGCGTCGCGCTGGAGCTGGAGGCGACAGGTGTGTCGCATCTCGGCCTCAACCGCGGTGCCGCTTGGCAGCTGCACCGCCTCGCACCGCTCGTCGCCCTGATCCGCCGCGAGCACTTCGACGTTCTGCACGCGCACAAGTTCGGCTCGAACGTGTGGGGCGCGCTGCTGGGCCGCGCCACGGGCGTGCCGGTCGTGCTCGCGCACGAGCACAACTGGTCCTACGTCGGCGGGCGCGGACGCAGGCTGATCGACGGGCGCTTGATCGCGCCGCTGGTCACGCGCTTCCTGACGGTCTCGGAGGCCAGCCGCGCACGCATGGTCGCGTTGGAGCGCATCGCCCCGGAGAAGCTGCTCGTGCTGCCGACCGCGTATGTGCCGTCACGTGGCACGAGTGGCGATATCCGCGCCGAGCTGGGGATCGATCCGCACGCCAAGCTGATCGTGGTGGCTTCGGGCCTGCGACCGGAGAAGGCGCTCGAGGTGCTGATCGAAGCTCACGCGCGGCTGCCCCCCGGAGCGCACCTGGCGATAGCCGGCGAGGGGCCTTGCCGGGAGCGGCTCGAACGGCTCAGCGAGGCGCTCGGCACACGGACCTCGGTGCATCTGCTCGGCTGGCGCGAGGACGTCGACGGCATCCTCGCGCGTGCCGATGCGGGCGTCGTCTGCTCGGACTGGGAGGGCATGTCGCTGTTCGCGCTGGAGTGCATGGCGGCGAGCGTGCCGCTGGTCGCGAGCGCCGTCGGCGGCACGCCGGAGCTGGTGCGCGACGGCGAGAGCGCGCTGCTCATCGCGCCGAGGGACCCACGAGCGCTGGCCGACGCGCTCGCCCGCGTGCTGGAGGATCGCGAGTTGGCCGGGCGCTTGGCGGACGCGGCGCGGGTACTGGTCGAGGACCTGCGCATCGAGCGTGTCGCGGTGCGCTTCGCCGACCTCTACGAGCGGTTGGCTAGCGACGCAACTCGCCGGTGATCAGCAGCGTCGCGAGGTACGCGACGGTGGCCGCGAACCCTCCGGCGATCATCGTGAGGACCGGAAGTCGGCCCGTCCCGAAGGCGAACAGGATCGCCGCCATCGGCGCTGCGGCGATCACGCAGCGCCCGAGCGTGAGCAGCTGTTCTTTCATTGGAGAGCCGATGATCCGCAGACACAGCGCGAGCTGTGCCAACACGTAGATGGCGAACGCCGCATCGGTGCCGACGGCCGCCCCGGTGACGCCGATGTCGGGAATCAGGATCGCGTCGAGCAGCACGTTGACCGCGAGCGTCGCGAGCGCGATCGGGAGCCGCCGGCGGGCGTGGCCAAGATAGTTGAGCGACAGCGATACGAGCGCGCCCGCGCCGCACAGGAGCACGTAGGGCCCGAGCGCGCGCAGTACCTCCGCCGCCTTGCCGTAGCCCGCGCCGAGCGTGACGTGAACGATCGGCGTCGCCCACACGGTCGTCAGCACCGCCGCCGGGACCATCAGTGCGCTGACGAGCCGCACCGAGCGGTTGAACGCGTCCCCGTTCAGAGGCGCGCCGCCCGCGAGGCGCGGTGCGACCGCGCTCGCGATTGCGTATCCGGGGTACTGGAGCACGCCCGTCAGGCGCATCGGCGCCGAGAAGAAGGCGACCGAGGCGGTCGAGGTGTAGGCCGCGATCAGCAGCGCGTCGATCTGCAGGAAGACCGTGTAGGCCGAGTCGATCAGCCAAAGCGTGCCGGCGTAGGCGGCGATCCGGCGCGCGTGCCCGAGCGTGCCTGCGCCGAGCGAGGGCAACATGCCGCGACCGAGCAGCCGGTACGCGAGCGCCAGCGCGCAGACCCCGCCGAGCGCGTAGCCGAGCGTACGACCCGCGGCGGCGGCCGCGACACCGCCGGCCAGCAGCACCAGCGCGACCGAAGCGGTCAGTTCGCTGAAGCTCTCGAACGCGTTGGCCACGAGCACGAGCGACTGGCGGCGCATGGCGGCGAACACACCCGTGAACAGGGCGAGGAAGTTCTGCCCGACGAGCGCGAGCGCGAGCCAGCGCAGCGGGCCGCTCAGCGCGTGCGCGCCGTAGGCGTCCGCGATCGGTCCGGCGAGCGCCGCGAGCGCGGCGGCGAACAGCAGCGAGCCGAGCGTCTCCAGGCGGATCGCGTCGGCCGTCAGCTCGCGCACCAGCTCGGGACGGTCGCGCTGCTCGGCGACGAAGCGCGGCAGCGCCACGGCGACGCCGAAGTCCGAAGGCAGCTCGACGAGCGCGACGATCGACAGCGCGAGCGCCAGCAGGCCGTACTCGCCGGCGCCGAGCCGACGGGCCAGAAAGATCGTCAGCGCGGCCGTGAACACGCCCCCGACAAGCTTCGCCGCGAACGCGAGCCAGGCGCCGCGGACGACCGTTTCCTCGCCTGCCATCGCGCGACACCCTACGACAGTGCTAGATACCGCCTGCGATGAGGCTGGCCGTGTACACCGACTACGTCTACCGCCGCGACGGCGGACGGCTATATGCCGAGCGGGCGTTCGCCGTGTTCCTCGACGCGCTCGGCGAGGACGAGCGCGTCGAGACGCTGCGGCTGATCGGGCGTTTGGGCCAGGACGCGCCGGCGCGCTATGAGCTGAGTGCGGGCGTCGAGCTGACGGCGCTGCCCCACTACCGCAGCCTTGCCCAGCCGCTCGCCGCGCTGCGCTCGCTCCTCGCCTCGCTGCGTCACATGCGCCGTGCGCTCGACGACGTGGACGTGGTTTGGGTGCTGGGCCCGTATCCGCACGCGATCGCACTCGTGCTCGTGGCGCTGGCGCGGCGGCGGACCGTGGTGCTGGGCGTGCGCCAGGACTGGCCGCGCTACGTGCGGATGCGCAGGCCGGCCAGACGCTGGATGCACCTGGCGGCCGATGCGATGGAGGCGATCTGGCGCGTGCTCGCGCGTCGCCTACCCGTGGTCGCCGTCGGCTCGGAGCTGGCCGCGAGCTACGCTCATGCGCCCGCGACGCTCGATCTGACGGTCTCGCTCGTGCGCGCGCCGCTCCCGGCTCGGCCGCCCGCGCGCGGCTACACGGGCGAGTTGAGGCTGCTGAGCGTCGGGCGGATCGAGCAGGAGAAGAACCCGCTGCTGCTGGCCGACGTGCTCGCGCTGCTGCCCGCGCGCTGGCGGCTGCTGGTGGCGGGCGAGGGGGAGTTGGCGGATGCGTTCGCTGCGCGTCTGGAGGAGTTGGGACTGTCGGGGCGCGCTGAGCTGCTCGGCTATGTGCCGATGTCCGAGCGGCTGCTCGACCTCTACCGCACGAGCCATGCGCTGCTGCACGTGTCGTTGACCGAGGGCTTCCCGCAGGTGCTGGTCGAGGCGTTCGCGAGCGGGCTGCCAGTGGTCGCGACCGACGTCGGCGGTGTCGCCCATGGCGTGGGCGGAGCGGCGCTGCTCGTCGCTCCGAAGGACGCGCGTTCGGCCGCTGATGCGCTTGGGCGCGTCGCCGACGAGCAGCCGTTGCGCGAGCGTCTCGCGTCGGACGGGTTGGAGCGGGCGCGCGGGCTGACGCTCGAGGCTCAGCGCGAGCGGCTGCTCGCGTTCATGGTGGAGGCCGAGCGCCGGCGTGCGGCCACGCCGCGCAGAGCCCCGTAGGCGCGCGGGCTCACGCGCCTGGCCGCGCTGCGTGTCTCCCAGCTCAGTCGCCGGCTCGCGCGTGGCAGCTTCGAACCGGACATCAGGTGTGCCGCCAGCCGCGGCGAGTCGCCGGCCCAGACCGTGAAGCGTCCCAGCACGCGCAGCTCGCCGTGGCGGGCGGCACGCGAGCTGGGCGTCGAGGTGAAGAGGCGCTCGTAGCCCGCGGCGGCAGCCTGTTCGATCACGTGCCTGGAGACGGAACCGCCCGGCACCGCCGCGCTGCGCGGCGGCTCGCCGAGCAGCTCGCCGAGCAGCTCGCGGCTGGAGCGCCACTCGCTTTCGAGCTGCGCTGACCCGAGCGTGGCCATGCGCGCTGGATGCGAGTGGGAGTGGCTGCCGATCTCGTGCCCGGCGGCGGCGAGCTCGCGGATCTGCTCGGCGGCGAGGAAGCCGGGTTGGCCGACGCGGTCGGTGACCACAAAGAACAGGCCGCGCCAGCCGCGGCGCTCTAGCTCGGCGGCGATCCACGGGCTGCTGGCGCCGCCGTCGTCGAAGGTCAGCATCGCGCGCCCGGCGCCGTCCTCGAGTCCCGGCTCGAGCGGGCGCTCGGCGATCGCGTCGAGATGGGCGCGAAAGCGCTCGGGCGTGAGCTTGTAGACCGCCGCCAGCGGACCGGGAAAGCCGGTCGCGTCGCGTTTGCCGGACGCGATCACGTCGTGATATGCCAGCGCGAACGTCTTCTCTCCCACGCGGGTGCAAGCTAGCAATGCTCGCTCTCGGGCGTCTCTAGAATCCC
Source organism: Solirubrobacteraceae bacterium (assembly GCA_036490015.1). Lineage (GTDB taxonomy): Bacteria > Actinomycetota > Thermoleophilia > Solirubrobacterales > Solirubrobacteraceae > Palsa-744. Next base: position 34,139 of record DASXER010000023.1, read on the forward strand.
CAGCGCGGCCGGTGAGCAAGAGCGCAGACAACCAGCGCAGCAACCCTCACCGCGGCGCTCGTCGGTGGCTCAAGGCGCTGCTGCGGGGGCTCGTACCGCACGCCCATCGCGCGCGTCTGCGGGCGCTCTACAACCGCGTCAGCTGGCGTTTCTGGGCCGGCGAGGGTGTGCGCTGCAACTGCTGCGACACCAGTTTCCGACGCTTTCGCCTCTACGTTGGCGACGACGGCCACCGCGCGCTTGCCTGCCCGCGTTGCGGCGCGCTCGGACGCCATCGCGTCGACTGGCGGTTCCTCAGCCGTGAGACCGACCTGCTGGCGCGCGGGGGCCGCCTGTTGCACATCGCTCCCGAGGTCTGCCTCGCCGCCCCGCTGCGCGCGCTCGACGGCGTCGACTACCTGTCCGGCGACTACGACTCCTCGTTGGCGATGGAGCAGCTGGACGTGACGGCCATCGCGCACCCCGACGGGGCTTTCGACGCGATCGTCTGCAATCACGTGCTGCAGCTCGTCGAAGACGACCGCGCAGCGCTGAGCGAGCTGTTCCGCGTGCTCGCGCCGGGTGGCTGGGCGCTGTTGCAGAGCGCGGTCGACGAACGTCGCGAGCAGACCGCCGAGCAGCGCCAGCCGGCCGCCGAGCGAGCGCGTGGCCGGCGCTACCGGGAGGTCTTCATGCGCCTCTACGGTCGCGACTATGCGGCACGGCTGCGGGAGGCCGGATTCGAGCTGACCGTCTCACGCTTCGCGCGCGAGCTGCCGGAGGAGGAGCGGCGCGGCCTCGGACTCGACGAGGACGAGACGATCTACCTCGCGCGCCGGCCGTCGGCTTGATGGACTTGAGCGGCGGTGGTCATCGACGGTCTGGATGCCGATCTCGCGTCGAGTGTCGGCTGACGACGTAGCTCAAGGTCCGCCGGCACCAGGCGAAGATAGCCGCTGCTCCCCAGCGGGACCGCTGGGGAAAGCAGTGTGTGCTGCCTGGAGGCGACCCTGCCAGACGGCTTTGGCGCCAAGGTCGCCGGTCCTGAAACACATATAGCCGGCACCCATCGAGACCAGCACGAGCACGACGCGCAGCGCTGTATAGACCGAGCGGGAAGACAGGACGCCGTCCACGATGCCTAGGCCCGTCGCCATGCCGCCGGAGATGCGCTGCGCGGCGAAAGTGAGGATCAAGACAGCCGTGAACACCACGTAGACGATCGCGAGGATGTGCGCCGCCTGCGAATGTTCGGAGATCAGCTTGGCGGCTTCGCCCTGGACGTTCAGCTCGCCCCGCAGCGCAGCCCCCGCCTGCATCGTCAAGAAGATCGAGCTCATGGCGACGATCGACGCCACGGCCAACGCGATCCCGTAACGCGAGAACCACACCGGCTTGAACGTGTACACGACCGCTGCGACGACCGTTGTCGGGATCAGGATCACCGGAACGTGGACGAACAGCGGGTGGGCAGGCAAGCCCCCGTAGATAGTCGTGACGCGGATCGGCAGCGTCACGAAGCCCACGACCGCAAGGAGCGTCAGGACGAACTCGGCACGCCGCCATTCAACACCAGTCCGGGTCGCCCCAGCGATCCCGGTACTCACTGCATCCACCCGAGGGTGAAGACCGCCGCTCGGAGTGAGGTTGCCGCCCAGAACACAAGCGACTCGAACATACAAATCCGGCTGCTCTGGCACAACGACCCACAGGATGATCTTGTGACGCTTTTGCTGCTACCTCAGAACGAGTGCCCGACTAGCGGGCGAGGCACGGGGTACGGCATCGCCGTCGCGGCGTCAGCGCAGCGGCGGTTGACCGGGCTCGCGCTGCTGGGCGCGCTCGCCCCGATGACCAGCCGCGACGCTCGGATGGACGCCGGCAAGCAACTGAGGACTGCCGTCTTTCTCGCGCGCAAGGCGCCGTTCGTACTCAAGGCTGGTTTGAGGCAGAACTTCAAGAGGCTGCCGGACTCCGCGATCGCGCAGGTGTCCGCCGCCGATCGCCCGTTTCTCGACGACCCGTTGATACGCGACATTCACCTTCGCACGATGCGCGAGTTCCTGGGGAGCCCCGACGCGGCGATCGAGGAGATCCGACTTCTCGCTAAACCGTGGGGTATCACCCCGCCGCCGGCCGGCGCGATACCGACCGCATTGTGGACGGCCGAACAGGACGAAGCGCATCCGTCCGCACACGCCCGTCGCGTGGCCAAACTGCTGGGCGGGGATCCACCGGTAACCGTCGTCCCGGGCGTCGGTACCTTCGGGCTCGGCCGAGTCTTCCCGGACGTGCTGCGGTTCGCTGTCGGGCGCTAACCACCAGACGCGCGTACGGCGTCCTGCGAAGCCCAGGGCGTGTGCGGCGCGGCTCCGGCCGTCGCCCACACGCCGTGGTGTTGTCCGCGATCGCGCCTAGCCTTGCCCGGTGCCCGAGAGCAGCGTTATCGCGGAGGCCCGCAACCCGGAGGGTCATCTTGTCCAACTCGATCAAGCGGCGTGGCAGCACGTGCTCGATCAGCACGTCGAGATGAAGGACTACCTTGAAGAAACGATGGCCGCGATCAGCTCTCCAGATGGCCGCGAACCCGATCTTCGAGCCAGACGAGAACGCTACTTCCGACGTGGAGGCCCACTTCGCTGGATTCGCGTCGTGACGGAGCTTTCGGGTCTGGCTGATCGCGTCGTGACGGCGTTCCCGCAGTCGAACGATCCCCGCTCGGTAAGCTGGCAGCGATGACCGTTCACGTTGGTCCGTACGAGTTCGATCACGTCGACTACGACAAGGATGGAGACGTGCTCTACCTGGGCACCGGCCCCGAGCAGCCAGCCGCCGACACGTTCGCGACGCCCGAGGGGCACGCCGTTCGCCTGGACGAGCAGGGTGCAGTCATCGGCATCACGATCGTCAACGCCAAATGGCTCATGGAGCGCGACGGTGGACTCAAAGTCACCGTGCCGAGCCAGATGGACACCGATCCCGGCGACCTCGCTAGAGCGCTAGCCGCAGCCTGAGAAGCGCCCACAGCTAGCCGCGATTGGAGCAGATACCGAGCATGCGGCTGGTGTCTCACTCGAGCTGATCGCTCCGAGCCCCCCCAGCTCACACCAGCATCCAACGAGAATCTAATCGGAAACAGGATTTTGAACCTGCCCCGGCCGCTCATCTCACGGTCGCGTCCAGGGCAGGCGCTCGCCGAGTAGGCGGTTGCGCGGCACGACGATCCTGAACAGGGCCTTGCGCGCGAACGCCTTCGCCCGCAAGGCGGGGGAGCGTTCGTAGGCGAGCCAGCGCTCGCGCATCCGCAGCAGCTCGGGCGCCGGCGCGAGCACGTTCATCGCCTCCAGCTGGGAGATGTGCAGCGCGTGGTAGAAGGAGCTCGCGACGCCCGCGAAGGGGTGCGGGTAGAGCGAGTACAAAGACCAAGAGCCGGTGTCGAAGCGGTGCAGGTTGGCGAGCAAGCTCGTGACGCCCTGCCGGAAGGCCTCGTGCGCGTGATCGTCGTCGAGGCCGACGGCGACGTCATGCACACCCCACCAGGCGAAGATGGCGCCGTTGAGGACGAACGAGGGCGGCGCGGTCGGATACTCCTCGGGCCAGGGCTGCCCGTCGAGCGTGGCGCGCACGCCGCCCTCGCCGCTCGGCCGCGACAGCGCCACCAGCCCGCGGCGGGCCGCTTCGGCGTAGCGCTCGTCGCCGCTGCTCTGGTACAGCCGTACGAGCAGGCTCGCCGCCTGCCCGTGCGCCATGCCGCACCGCCATGGCGCCTTGAGGGGGAAGGTGTGGCGCATCGGGCGCGTGTTCAGCCATGAGCCGTCGGGTCGCTGGCGTTCGAGCAGGAAGTGCCCGGCGTTCGCGGCCGCCTCCAACCAGCGCTCGCCGTCACCGGCGAGGTGGCGCTCGAAGCAGCCGAGCCCGTACTGCGCCAGCGCCACATAGTCGCCGCCGTCGGTGGCCGGCAGCGCGTACGACGTGGCCTTCACCCGCAGGTCGATCGGGTAGCCCGCGACTGAGCCGGACGCCAGCGCTGGGCCCAGCCCGAGACGTAGGTGTTTTGCCGAGGAGAAAAAGCCCGCGTCGCTCGGAGGCACTCAGCGCAGACGATAGCGAGGCCCGGCGTTGCGCCGGCGGCGGTGGCCGTGAGCGCGTGTGCGGCGCGCGTGCCGGCGCTGGCGCGTCGCGTGCTTGACGTGCGTCGCGTGCTTGACGTGCGTCGCGGGCGCTTCGGCCGTCGAGGCACCCGGCACCTCGGCGGCGATGTCGCCCGTCAGCGCAAGGCACGGGCTCGAGGCACGCAGATGGTAGTTGTGCTCGGCGGCATCGACGTAGAGCGGGTCGGCTTCGATGTTGTCGAAGGCGCTGAAGCCGCCGGCCGAGGTTTCCAGCGCGCCCTCCTTGCCGCCCCACAGGCAGTTGTCGTGCAGCAGGTTGTGGCTACCCAGCGGGTTCCCGGGCGGGTACCAGGATTCGGCGTCGTGACGGAGGGTGGCGCCGGTGAGGAGGTTGTCGTAGACGTTGGTGCCTTCCGAGGCGACGCCGTAGCCGCCGGAGAAGATGATTCCCTCGCCGTTGCCGTCGATTACGTTGTGGTCGACCTTCGTGTCCTGGGCGTTGGGGAACAGCTGGATGCCGCGGTCGGCGTTGGCGTAGATCTCATTCCAGGCGATCTGCGTGCCGACCGCGTCCTCGACGTAGATCGCGTGGTCGTGGTTGTCGGCCGGCAGCACGCCGCAGTTGTGGATGCGGCTCATCGTGATGACCGTGTTGGTGGCGACGCCCCAGCCGGCGTGGCTGCCGATGTCGAAGCAGATCCCGGTGTTGTCGTTGGTCACCTCGTCGCGCGCGAACGTCACGTTCGATCCGTCGACGGTCGGGCTGGGCAGCGTTTCGGGGTTGATGCCGTCGAGGTCGAGGTTCGCGATCACGACGCCTTCGGCTTCCTGGGAGATCCAGATGCGTCCGACGATCGTCGCGCTTTCGCCCGGATAGCTTTCGAGCGACAGCGGTTCTTCGCCCGTGCCCCCGTGCGTGATCGTCAGGCCGTCCTGTTCTTCATAGGTGCCGCCGCGCAGGCAACCCGTCTGACCGGGCGCGAGCGAATCGACGAGCTTCTGCGCTGTGCGCATGGGCGCTTCGGGGGTGCCGCTCGCGCTGTCTGAGCCCCAGGGTGCCGCGACGAGCGTGCATCCGGGCGCCGCGCCCGCCGCCGCGGGGAGCAGTGCCATACAGATCGCGCTCGCGGCGAGAAGAGATGGCACGGCGGCCATACGTCGCTTCATGGGCTCCCTGTCGGCGCCCTGTGCGGGGCAGGTGGAGCCAGCGCGGGCGAGCTTCGACCAAGCGTCCAAGCCGAGTTGAGCGCTGCAAGGCGGCGTGCAAAACGCCCTCAGGCATTCGTCGAGATTGGCCTGTCGGCCTCATGTGTAGCGTTCCGCCTGTGCTGGCTTTCGACAGTAGTGGCGAAGGACCGACGGTGCTGCTGCTGCACGGCACCTCCAGCTCGCGCCGGATCTGGGACGGGCTGCGCGAGCAGTTGGACTCCGAGGCGCACACGATCGCGCTCGACCTGCCCGGTCACGGCGAGTCGCCGAGGAGCAGCTTCACGCCGCCGGAGTGGGCCGCCGAGGTCGCGGCCTGGCTGAAGGAGCGCGCACACGACCGGGTGCTCGTCATCGGCCACTCGTCCGGCGGCTGGACGGCGCTGGAGCTGGCCAAGCTGGGGTGCGCGAGCGGCGTGCTCGCGCTGGCGCCCGCCGGGCTATGGCGCAAGCGCTCGCCGCTGGTCACGAACGTGTTGCTGCAGGCCAACTGGGGCCTTGGGCGCATCTCCGGCCCGCTCGCGCCCGTGCTGCTGCGCTCGCGCGGAGTGCGTGCGCTGAGCCTCAAGGCGATCTCTCACCGCCCGGGTGAAGTGCCGGCGGAGCTCGCGATCCAGAGCGCGCGCGTGGCGTCCGCGAACACGAGCTTCCCGCGCCACTTCTCAGAGACCAAGCGGCTGCGCTTTCGCGGCGGGCGCGCGATCGACGTCCCGGTCACCGTCGTCTGGGGCGAGCGCGACCGGATCGCGCTGGCGTCCCGCTCGCGCAACCTCGACGAGCTGCCGGCGCAGACGGCCGTCGAGACCTGGTCGGGCTGCGGACACATGCTGACCTGGGACGCGCCCGAGCGGGTGCTCCAGGCGGCACGGGCGTTGCTGTACGAGGCCCGCGACGGGGCGTAGCCTTTGGGCTGTGCCCAGCACGACGCTCTCCGACCAAGCGCTTCGCGCGCGCGACTTCCAGCGCGCCAAGACCGCCGCCATCTGCGACGTGCGGGAGCCTTGGGAGCACGGGATGGTGATGCGCGCTACGCGCTACCCGACCTACTACGAATACAACCTGCTGCGCGTGTACGACGACCCCGGCATGAGTGTCGCGCAGCTGACGGCCACGGCCGACGACGCGCTGGCGGACTACGCCCATCGGCGCATCGACTTCGAGCTGGCTGAGGTGGCCGAGCCGCTACGCGGAGAATTCCACGCCGCCGGCTACCGCTCGACGCGACTGCTGTGGATGCTGCACGACGGGCGCTCGGCGGCGCCGCCAGAGCAGGCGATCGCGGTCGAAGTCGAGGAGGCCGACTACGACGCGGCCGCGCCGCTGCGCGAAGCATGGCACCGCGAAGACCACGAGGAAGCGGACCCGGACGCCTACCACGCCGCCGCGCGCGAGGTGGCGATGGCGCGCCAAGTGCGGGTGCTCTTGGCGCTGCGCGACGGCGAGCCGATCGGCTTCGCCCAGCTGGAGTGCGTCGGCGAGCACCAAGAAGTCTCCAGCGTGTACGTCGAGCCCAGCCATCGCGGCGCCGGGCTGGGCACGGCGATCACGGCGGCGGCCATCGCCGCCGCCTCGCCGGAGGGCGATCTGTGGATCGTCGCCGACGACGAGGATCGCCCCAAGGAGCTGTACGCCCGGCTCGGCTTTCGCGGTGTCTACAAGGCCACGGAGCTGACGCGCTGGCCATGAACGCGACGGCGCCGCCCACGAACCTGCTCAAGCGGCTCGCGATGGTGGCCGCTACCGCTTTCCTGGCGATCAACCTCTGGACCGGCGCGCCGCTGTTCGCGCTCTGGGTCGGCTCGCGCGTCGTCGGCGACACGACGCTCAGCATGAAAGCCGTGTTCGTGGTCGTGATCGTGCTCGCGGTTCTGGTCTTCTCGATGGCGCTCGCGCTCGCTTGGCTCAACACGGCCTACGACCGGCTGATCGGGCGCCCGTCGCGCGAAGCGCGCATGACCTGGATGCGCAGTATGCGCGCCGAGGGCGATGCGCAGGAACGCCTCGATATCGGCATGACCGCGCTTGAGCAGATCGTGATGGCGAGCGTGTACTTGGCCGTGATCTCGCTGCTGGTGTGGTTCTTCTTCCTAGCGCACTACTCGGTCACGGGCTGAGCTTCAGCCTTTGGCCCGGATCGTGACCGTCGCGATCTGCTGGCCAGCCCGGATCGAGCCGTCCAGGAAGAACGGCGCCCCCGCCGAGGTGAGGATGGCGGGGATCTTGGAGATCGTTACCGAGTGACGGGTGCCGAGGACCTTCGCGTGCGCGAGCGCGAGCTTGAAGATGGTGAGCTTGGGCGGGTCGGCGTTGGGCGAGTTCATCGACAGCGTGGCGCCGTCGGGAGAGATCGAGATCAGCGGTCCCGTCGCGGTCGCGCTGCTGGCCGTTTCGAACAGGCCCGAGATGAGGTGGGTTTCGGTCCGCAGGCCGCCCTTGGCGCTGAGCGTGCCGAGCGCGGTGACGGAGTTGAGCGTGCCCTTCGCGAACGGGAAGACGAACGTCCGCGGGGTGGCTTCGGCACCCGGCACGATCGCGCTCGTGTGCGAGCCGGCGGTGGTGCTGCCCGAGTCGATCGCCGACCACGCCTTCGCGCTGAACGCGATCGCTAGCGAGCCGCCGTTGATCTTCACCGACACGCCCTTGCTCGCCGCTCCAAGCGCGCTGGGGGCGCATACGAACAACAGCGGCGTCGCGACGACCGCGACCGACCTGATTGCCTGCACGCGCATCGAGCTTGCCCCCTCTCCTCGTTCCGTGCTGCCCGACGCCGGCCATCATAGGTCGGCCGGTGCCGGGCCACACGTCGCGAAGACGTATGTGCGAGCGGGCCCTACTACTAGACCTTGACGATCACCTTGCCGGTGTTGCCGCCGGTGAACAGCAGGTTGAGCGCGTCGGGGGCGTGCTCCAGCCCGTCGACGATGTGCTCGGCGGATTTGACTTCACCCGCGGCCAGCCAGCCGGCCATCTCGGCCTGCGCCTCCGGGAAGCGCCCGAAGTAGTCGAGGATGATGAAGCCCTCCATGCGCCCGCGGTTGATGATCAGGTTGGCGTAGTTGGCCGGTCCGCGCGCTCCGGAGCGGTCGTTGTAGCCGGAGATCGCCCCGCACAGCACGATCCGCCCGCGCAGCGCCAGGCGCGCCAGGCAGGCGTCGAGGATCTCGCCGCCGACGTTGTCGAAGTACAGGTCGATGCCGTCCGGGCAGGCCTCGCGCAGGCGCGTGGACACGTCGTCGGACTTGTAGTCGATCGCCTCGTCGAAGCCCAGCTCGTCGACGATCCAAGCGCACTTCTGCGGTCCGCCGGCGATGCCGACGACCTTCTTGGCGCCCTTGATGCGGGCGATCTGGCCCGCTGTGGACCCTGTCGCACCCGCGGCTCCCGAAACCACGACCACGTCGCCCTCTTGGATGCGGCCGACGTCGGTCATGCCGAAGTAGGCGGTCATGCCGGTGACGCCGAGCGCGCCGAGCGCGGTCGTGGGGGGGACGCCCGTGGGCAGCGGCTGCATCGCGCGTTCGCCGCTGTCGGCGATCACGAAGTCCTGCCAGCCGGTCATGCCGAACAGTAGGTCGCCTGGAGCGTAGGCCTCGTTCTTGCTCTCCAGGACCTCGCCGATGCCGCCCGCGCGGATCACTTCGTCGATCCCGATCGGCGGCAGGTAGCCCGGCGCATCGTCCATCCACGTACGGATCGTGGGGTCGATCGACAGGTAGCGCACGCGCACCAGCGCCTCGCCGTCCTGTGGACTTGGAACGTCTATCTCTTCGAGGCGGGTGGTCCGCTCATCCACCATCCCCGACGGCCGCTCCGCCAGAACCAGGCGGCGGTTGCTCTCGGTCATCGCGATCCCTCCAGTTGGCTGGTTGGCCAGCATCTTGTCAGGCCGCGAACACTCAGGGACGCGTGGCCCGCTCCAACAGCAACGGGAAGGAGGCGAACGGCTCCCCCGTCGCGCGCTCGAGCGCTATCTCGCACGTGCGGTTGCTGCACATGCAGGCGCTCGGACGCTTCTCCGCGACGAGCGCCGCCGTCTCCGACAGGGCGCTCTGAGGCAGCTCGGGGTGCAGGAGCCCCCGGTCGCCGGCCATGCCGCAGCAGCCGCCGGAGGCCGGCTCGACGACCTCGTTGGCGAGCGCCTGGGCGATCGCGCGCAGCTGTGGCTGCAGCCCGAGGTGCATCGACGCGCACGGGACGTGCAGTGCGAGCGAAGGCACGCGCGAACCAATCTCCAGCCCGCCGAGCAGGCGGTCGTGTACCCAGGAAATTGAATCTAGAATTTCGATCTCCTGCAAGCGGTCGCGGCGCTCCTGATCGAGCGCCGCGGGCACCTCGCGCAGCAGGCCCTGCGCGCAGGAGGAGGCATCCATCACGAGCGGTAGGCGGCCGTCTTCGGTCCAGCGCAGAATCGAGTCCGCGACCTGGCGCGCCATCTCGGCGTGGCCTTGCTCGTAGCCCTTCGACGCCCACGGCGTCGCGCAACAGCTACCGGCCGTGTCTGGCGGTATCCACAGCGGTTGGCCCGCGCGAGCCGACAGCGCTACGAGCGCCTCGGGCAGCGACGGCTCGCCCGCCAGCGCGCGTGGGTTGCCGAAGATGCGGTTCACGCAGGCCGGCATGTAGACGGCGGCCGCGTCCGTGCGAGAGGTGGACGGCATCGTGACCTTCGCGGGGTCGGGCAGCGCCTCGCTCCACATCGGCACGAGCTCCTCGCCCAGCGCGCGGCGCGCGAGCCCGCTCAATGCCTTCATCGGGCGGTCGCCGACGAGGCGCCCTGCCCTCAGTCCGAATCGCGATGCTCGTTCGGCCAGCTCCCAGTGCCGCGCGATCTTGACCGCGGCCCTTTCGGCCCGCTCCGAATGCCGCCTCGTGCGCAGCTCCTTGACCAGCTTGCCGGTGTCGATCGCGACCGGGCAGGCGAGCGCGCACGTGCCGTCGGCGGCGCACGTGTCGAGCGCGTCGTGGCCGTATTGCTGCAGCAGCGCGTGGCGCACCGGCGACTCCGGCCCCTGCCTGGCCATCTCGCGGCGCAGGGCGATCCGCTGGCGGGGAGTGGTCGTGTAGTCGCGGCTCGGGCAGACCGGCTCGCAGAAACCGCATTCGATGCACTGCGTCGCGATCTGCTCGATCTCGGGCACCGACTTGATGTTGCGCAGGTGCACCTTGGGATCGCGGTTCAGCTGCACGCCGGGGGCGAGCACGTCGTCGGGGTCCGCCAGTCCCTTGATGCGCCACATCAGCTCGGTCGCCTTGGCGCCCCACTCGCGTTCCACGAACGGGGCCATGTTCACGCCGGTGCCGTGCTCGGCCTTCAGCGAGCCGTCGTACTTGCCGACGATCAGCTCGACCAGCTCGCCCATGAAGCGGTCGTAGCGCTCCAGCTCGGACGGTTCGCCGAAGTTCGGCGTCAACAGGAAGTGCAGGTTGCCAGCCGAAGCGTGCCCGGCTACCGCGGTCAGGAAGCCGTGCGAGCCGAGCAGCGCGCGGACGTCTTCGGCGGCCTCGGTGAGCTGCGCGGGCGGCACGCAGATGTCCTCGATGATCATCGTCACGCCCGGCGCGCGTACCGCCGCGAGCAGCCCCTGCATCCCCTCGCGCACGCGCCACAGCATCTCGACCCGCTCGCGCTCACGGCTGAAGCTCGGCTCGTCGATCGGCTCGCGCTCGGACAGGATCTCAAGCGCCTGGCGTTCGAGGCTGTCCAGCTCGTTCGGGTCTTCGGCGCGGAACTCGACCAGTAGCGCGGCCGAGTCGGGCGGCAGCTCCTTCCAGCGCTCGGGCGTGCCGGGCATGTTCCAGGCGGCGGCGATCAGCGTCGGGGCGACCAGCAGCTCGGTCGCGCTCGCGCCCGCGGCTACGAGCGGTGCGACGGCCTTCACGGCCTGCTCGACGCTCGGGTGAAACGACAGCGACAGCGTCGTGTGCCTACGCAGCGGGATCGTCTCGAAGGTGACCTCGCCGACGAACGCGAGCGTGCCCTCGGAGCCGATCAACAGGCGGCGGAAGATCTCCAGTGGCGTGTCGGCGTCCAGGAACGCGCACAGGCGATAGCCGGTCGTGTTCTTGATCTCGAATTTGCGCCGCACGCGCGCGCTCAGCTCGGCGTCGGCGCGCAGCTCGTCGCGGATCTCTGTCAAACCGGCGGCCAGCTCGGGCGCGGCCTCTGCGAAGCGCTGCTCGGCATCGGGGGCGGCGCTGTCGATCGCGGCTCCGTTCGGCAGCACGAACTTCAGCGCGCTGACCGTGCTGTAGGAGTCGGCCACGACGCCGCAGCGCATACCGCCGGAGTTGTTGGCGACGACGCCGCCGATGCAGGCGATCTCGGTGCTGGCCGGATCGGGACCGAGACGGCGGCCGTGCTTGACGAGCAGGCGGTTGACGTGCCCGAGCACGACGCCCGGCTGTACACGTACGCGTCGGCCCTCATCTTCGACGCGCACGCCTTTGAAGTGGCGGCGGCAGTCGAGCAGGATGCCGTCGGTCTGGGTCTGGCCGTTGAGGCTGGTGCCGCCGGCGCGGAACACGAGCGGCGTCGAGTTGCGTCGCGCGAGCTCGAACAGCCCCGCCACCTCATCCGTGTCGCGCGGGATCGCCACGGCCTTCGGGATCAGCCGGTAGGGGCTCGCGTCGGAGGCGTAGCGGATCAGGTCCGAGGCGCGCGTGGCGGCGCGCTCGCCGAGCAGCCGGCGCAGATCTGAGACGAGCGGCTCGGGCGTGCCGGCGGCGACCCAGTCCGGCGCGCGGTCGACCGCCGGCGCGCCGCTCGGCTGGGGGGCGATGAGATCGAGTGCCGTCGCCCTCACCTCGTCACCGGGGACCGCTCAGTCCAGCCACATGCCGCTGGCGACCGGCACCTGGATCAGGCGCGGACCGTCCTGCGCGGCGATCGACTCGCTCAATGCGTCGGTCAGCTCTTCGGCGCCGCCCACCTCGCGCGAGGGGACGCCGTAGGCGTTGCCGACGGCGGCCACGTCGAGGCCCGGCAGGTCGAGCCCGGGCAGCCCGCCCTCGCCCTCGAATTCGGCGAACCACTTGAGGATCATGTACTCCTCGTTGCGCAGCACGAGGAACGTGACCGGGACTTTGTAGGCGGCCGCGCTCCACAACGCCGTGATGCCGTACTGCGCCGAGCCCTCGCCGAGCACGCACACGACCGGTCGCGACGGCTGGGCCAGCTGCACGCCGACGGCGGCGGAGATGCCGAAGCCGAGCCCGCCGCTGGAAGAGAAGTAGTAGCTGCCGGGCTCGGACAGCCGCAGGCGGCTGCGGAGCGCCGCTGTGCTCGACGGCGTCTCGACGACCGCGATCCCGCCGGTCGGCCAGGCGTCGGCGAGCGCGGCCATCGCCGCGGAGCCACTGATGGGCTCCCCCTCTGCGGGCTCGGAGAGTGCGCTCGGATCGGGTCGCAGCGACGGCTGCTCG
>DASXER010000029.1:0-25333 GCA_036490015.1 Solirubrobacteraceae bacterium
ATCCACCGCCAGAGCACAGTTTGCTTTCGTTTGTCGCGAAGGCTTGCGTGGCGAATGCCATTGTGATCGTGACAGTCAGTGCCACAACCACGGCGAGGCATAGAGGTCGTCCCATTGTTCCTCTTCTCGCTTATCTACGGACTAGCGGTGTCCGTCTAGACCCACGTTCTACCCAAACCTTGCAGTCAACGCTTATAGCACACATAGATTGAAGAAATCAAGTAATTGAGATTTGGAGCTGGGGCCGCCCAAGCGACAAGCGTAGATAGGCACCGGTCGGATTAGGACGTCGTGCGGACTCCCTGCCCCGGTATTACGTCGCCGGCACTGGGCCGGCCGCGAATGCCGACGAGCGACGATTCGACGACATCTCTGGAACGTGGAGCCCGCCCAGCACCTAGACGGCCGCGCGGGTCGAGCTAGCGGGCTGCGGACCGGCACGCGCAGAGACTGGGCACGGCGCACATGCAACTTTCAAGGGGCCGGTTCGCCCAAGGGAGTGTCGGGGGTCGGATCCGTCGTTTTGGCAGCCCTGCCAGAATCGCCCGTAATCGTCCCTAATCCGGCGCTAACTCAGAGCACGTTTGCAAAGCAGGCGCTCCCCCAGCTGAGCTATGGCCCCGCAAAGGCCCAGGATACCTGTTGCGGAGCGCGGTTTTGGTACCCAGGGCAGCGTTGCGCTCGGCGGCGTCCGTCTCCGCCTTTAGCCCGCGAACCGGTAGCCGACGCCGGGGTCGGTCACGATGAAGCGCGGCGCCGACTGCTCCTGGGGCTCGATCTTCCCCCGCAGTCGCGCGATGTGCGTGCGCAGCGGCTGGACGTCCTCGACGTACTCAGGGCCCCACACCTCGACCAGCAGCTTGCGGTGCGTCATCAGCCGGCCACGATTGCGCACCAGCGCGCGCAGCAGGTCGAACTCGATCGGCGTCAGGTGGACCGGCTCGCCATCGCGACGCACGACGCGTGCCGCGAGATCGATCTCCAAGCGGTCGAGCACGATGCTCGGCTCCTGCTCGGAGCGCCCGGCGCGACGCAGCGCGGCCTGCAGGCGAGCGACGAGCTCGCGCGTGCCGAACGGCTTCGTCACGTAGTCGTCCGCGCCGGCTTCGAGCGCGCGCACCTTCTGGCCCTCCTCGCCGACCGCCGAGAGCACGAGGATCGGCATCTCGCTCCACTCGCGCAGGCGGCGCGTCAGCTCGATGCCGTCGATGTCCGGTAGCACCAGGTCGATGATCGCCGCCTCGGGCGGGCGCACAGCCGCCAGGTCGAGCGCGCTCGCGCCGTCTTCGGCCGGCACGGCCTCAAAGCCCGCCTCGCGCAGCACGACCTTCAGCGCGCGCACGATCTGCGGCTCGTCGTCGACGACGAGCACGCGCGGCGACACGGGCGGTGGGTCGGTTTTCAACTGAGCGTCTCTGCGGACACCACGTGCGCGACCCGCGAGCGATCGCCGAGCGGCAGCTCGAACACGAACGTCGCGCCCTGCCCCGGCAGCGACTCGACGTGCAACGTGCCGCCATTGGCGGTCGTGAAACCGCGTGCGATCGCGAGGCCGAGGCCCGAGCCTCGGTGAGCGCCGCCTGGCGCCCCGGCGCTGTAGAACGGCTCGAACACGCGCTCCAGCTGCGCGGGTGGGATGCCGGGCCCACGGTCGACGATGCGGACGATGACCCGATCGCGAGCGCCGCCGCCGGCGGCCTCGTCGGCGGCGCCGGACATGACGCCGAGGCTGCGCACGGCACGGGCGCGTACCGACACCGGATACCCGCTGCAGTGCCGGCGCGCGTTCTCCAGCACGTTCACGAGCGCGCGCTCCATCTGACCCGGATCGAGCCGCACGGCCGGCATGTCGGTCTCGATCGATAGCGAGAAGGCGTTCTCGTCGGTGGAGACCTCGGCGACGGCCGCGCGGATCAGCTCCTCGATCGAGGTCCAGCGTCGCTCTGGCTCCGCCGCGCCGGCTTCCAGGCGCGAGAGATCGAGCAGGTTGTCGACCAGGCGCGACAGACGCTGGGTCTCCTCCTGGATCACCGACACCATCTCCTCGCGCTCCTCAGCTGAGATCGAGCGTGAGCCGAGCGCCTCGCCGGCGGCGGAGATCGCCGTGAGCGGCGAGCGCAGGTCGTGCGAGACGGCGCGCAGCAGCGCCGTCTTGACCGTGTCGGCCCGACGCAGGGCGGCGGTCTCGACGACGCCTCCGAGCAGGCTCTCGCGCTCTAGCGCGGCGCTGAGCACGGCCTCGAGCGCCGGCACGACGCGCTCCTGCAGGCGCCTCAGCGCACCCTCGGACGCGTCGGCGCCGACCAGCAGCGTGCCCAGGCGCCGGGTGCCCTCGCGCAGCGGGAAGGCGATCGTGCGCTCGTCGCCCTCGAAAGCCTCCATCTCGATCGCGGCGGAGCTCAACTCGAGCGCCTGGGCGAGGCGCGCGGCGGCCGTCGGCAGACTCTCCTGCAAGTCGTCACCGCGCAGCAGCAGCCGCGCCATCTCGGCGGCGAGGTCGGCCTCGCGGCGACGCTCCTGGGCGTCTCGTGTGCGCGCCCGCGCGATCTCGGCCACCGAGCTGGCGATCGCCGCGACCGCGAAGAAAGCGATCAAGGCGACCCAGTTGCGCGAGTCACGGATCGTGAAGTGGCCCGTGGGCGGCAGATGGAAGTAGTTAAAGGAGGCGGCGCTGAACAGCGCGGTGGCCATCCCCAGCGGCACACCCCAGATGATCGAAACCGCCAGGACGGCGGGCAGATATACGACACTCAACGAGGCGACGGAGGCGACGTGCCCGAGCGGGTAGACAATCAACGTGCAGAGCGTCACCGACACGAGCGCCGCGATCGCGCCGACCCGGCGCGAGGGCTGCTCGGAGGCAAGCAGAAAACCGAACGGGCTCATGACCATCGCTCAGCGTAGATGTTCGCGAGCGGGACGGTCCTTGACCCCCGTCCCGCTCGCTGCGCCCTGCATGCGCGGTCCGGTAGCGCGCCGCGCCGAAAGCCGGTCGACCGGCCTGCGCAACTGCTGCGACTCACCGTTCCGCGACGATCTTGCAACGTCCCGCGCAGGCCGGCGTGAACGTAGCGTGAGGAGCCTGTGACGATCCTGTGACCGCCCCGCGACCTTCCGTCGGCCCGCTTGGGCAAGAACTCAAGGCCCATGATTCCTGGGCCGACGAGAGCTGATGAGACAAGCATGAGCTACCGCCTGCGCAAAATCGCGGCGCCAGTGGCAGCCGCCGTCGCCGCCGTGCTGATGCTGCCCGCGGCGGGGCAAGCGCACGCCCGCGCCCGCAGCTTGCCGCTCAGCCTCAAACACACTGGCAGCTACCGCGCCCGGCGCGTTTGCGCCACGCCGCTGCCCGGCCACGCCTCCTGTCTCGCTCTGCGCGTCGTGCAGGCCGGCGAATCGGTCCCGTACGCGCCCGGCGTGAGCGCGCCGCGGACCAGCTCCTCCCTGACGCCCTCGCCGTCCACCGGCGAAACCGGCTACATCCCCGAACAGATCCACATCGGCTACGCGCTGCCGACCGAAACGACGGCGGAGCAGACGATCGCGATCGTCGATGCCTACAACGACCCGACCGCCGAAGAAGACCTACGCGCCTACGACGAAGAGTTCCACCTGCCCGCCTGCACCAAAGTCGACGGCTGCTTCCGCAAGCTCAACGAACTAGGCGAAGAACGCGACTACCCGTTCCCCGAAACGACCGAAGCGCTCGAAGAAAAGCTCGAACAGCCGCCGGAAACAGAACCGCGCGAAGAAGGCGAAGAAGCGGAAGGCTGGGGCCTTGAGATCTCGCTCGACATCGAGACGGCGCACGAGATCTGCCAGAACTGCAAAATCGCGCTGTTCGAGTCCTCGGGCACCCGCTTCTCGCAGTTCGCGGCCACCGAGCGCTCGGCGGCGCAACTCGCGGGCGTGAGCGAGATCTCCAACTCCTGGGGCGGCCCCGAATGCGTCCAGTTCGAAGGCAAACGCGAATGCGAAAAAGAAAACTCCGCCTTCAACCACCCTGGGATCGCGATCACGGTCTCCGCCGGCGACACCGGATACCTGAATTGGCAGGCCGAAGAACATCCCCCGTTCGACCTGCACTTCGCACAGTTCCCGGCCTCGCTACCGAAGGTCGTGGCTGTCGGCGGAACGCGCCTGATGCTGCACGAAGGCAGCGCCGCGTACGGCGAAGAGACGGTCTGGAACGGCAGCGGGGCTGGCGGCGGCGGCTGCAGCGTCAGGTTCGCGGCGCCCGCCTGGCAACAGGAAACGACGGGTTGGAGCGCCGTCGGCTGCGGCAGCGCCCGCGCGGTGTCCGACGTGTCGGCCGATGCGGACCCGTTCACCGGTGTGGCCGTGCACTACTCGCGCGCTGAAGAATGCTTCACGCCCTACCCGGTCGAAGAAGAAGGTGAAATAGTCGAAGCTCGTCTTCCCAACTGGTGCCAGATCGGCGGCACCAGCCTGGCGGCGCCGATCATCGCCGCGACGTACGCGCTGGCGGGCGGCGCGCACGGCGTCTCCTACCCGGCCGCGACGCTGTACGAAAACGAGGTCAACAGACCGGCCAGCCTGCATGACGTGACGTTCGGCTCGAACGCCGAATGCGGCCAGCCCTTCAACCGCCACACGGGGCTGTCTGGCTGCAGCGTCGCAAGCGAGGCGGCGCACTGCGCAAATGCCTTCATCTGTCAGGCGCGGGTTGGCTACGACGGACCGACCGGGGTCGGCACGCCGGATGGGCTCGAAGCCTTCCTCCCGGGCAACGGCGTCAAACGCAGCCCGGCGGTGGAACAAACGCCGGCGCCTCCGATCGAATCGGCCCCCGCGCCGGTGCCGGTCACGCCCGTGGTCTCCGCGCCCGTCGTCAAACCGGTGCTGTCACACCTCGCGCTCACGCTGAAGGCGCTCGCGGCGCTCGCTTCGCACAAGCCCGGCATCTCGCTGGTCGCATTCTCGTTCACGCTCAGCAAGGCGGCACGTGTGCGCGTCTCCTTCGCGCGGCGCGTGCGCGCACACCATCGCACGAGCTGGGCGACGGTCACGAGCGCGTTCACGGTCGACGGCCTGCGCGGCGCCAACAGGTCTCACCTGAAGGGCCGTCGCGGCCTGCCGCACGGCATCTACCGACTGACGCTGACACCGAGCTCCGGCGCCGCGCGCACGATCCAGTTC
The DNA here is from genome assembly GCA_036490015.1 of Solirubrobacteraceae bacterium. Lineage (GTDB taxonomy): Bacteria > Actinomycetota > Thermoleophilia > Solirubrobacterales > Solirubrobacteraceae > Palsa-744. The sequence goes on from DASXER010000029.1 coordinate 5,161, forward strand.
ACGCTCGGCTAGAAGAAACACGCTTCAGCGGAAGTAGATCACCGATTCGATCGGGCGGCGAAGCAGGGCTTTGAGCGTCGTCGAGCCCGTTCGCCATTTCAAGATCAGGCGCATCGGACCGCTGTTGTAAGCCTGGCTGAGGCCGTAGATCGAGCTGCGGCGCAAGGGTCCCGCGTGCCCCTCGATAAAGGTCTCCCTGTAGATCTTCGCGCCCCGCGCCAACCGGAGTTCACGGATCCGCGGCGAAGGGTTCCCGGCGAGACTACGACCACGCAGAAGCGATTCGTCGAGCTTGCCCGCACGCACGATCAGCGGCGCGTCATACCTTTCGGCCGAGATGACCTGCGCCACCAGCACATGCAAACCAGGGCTGAGGGTCTCTTCACCCATCAGCTCGATCGGCCGCGAAGCACTCGCCGCCAGCACCGGGAAACCTTCGTAGCGGCGTGCGGCGACGGTACGGGGAACAATCCCCTTTTCGTCTTCCACGAGGCGCTCTTCGGCCGGCGTCAGCGGGCGATCGAGCGCGATGTTGATCCGCCAGACCGCCTTCTCTCCGATCTGAGCGCGGCCTCTGTAGAGCCGCAGCGTGGTGTCGATGTCGGTCTCCGAGTGCTCGTCGACGGTCCAGCTTTCGTGTACGGCGGCCCCCAGCACGTGTTCCATGCGTTGTTTCCACGCAGCCAGCTCATAGCCGAAGAATTCGCGCAGCAGCCGCGGCGCGACCACCGATGCCGGGAGCGGCGGCTCTTCGGCTTCACCGCCCGTAGACGGCGTCGATGGCGAGATGCTGGCGACGGGCGCCGCGAAGCCGATGGTCGTGCCGCCACAAGCGCTCACTACGAGCAGGGTCACGACCGCGCACAAACAGCAAACCAGCGGGAACCGTGAGCTCACCCAGCCAGCCTAATAGCGGCAGGCGACGCCGAGAGACCTCAAGCGCTAAGCCGGCGCGCGCAGCTCGGCCGCGGCACCGAACGGCACGAGGCACGCGGGCAACTGGACCGAGCCGTCCTCGCGCTGGCCGTTCTCCAGCAGCGCGACGATCGTGCGCCCGACCGCGACCGCGGTGCCGTTGAGCGTGTGCAGCGTACGCGGCGAGCCGCCGCTCGCGGCGCGCGTGCGGATCTGCAACCTGCGCGCCTGGTAGTCGGTGGTGTTCGAGCACGAGGTCAGCTCGCGGTAGCGGCCCTGGCTCGGCATCCAGGCCTCGCAGTCGTACTTCTTGGCGGCCGAGTTGCCGAGATCCGTGACGGCGATGTTCACGACCCGGTAGGGCAGCCCCAGCTCGCCCAGGATCTCCTCCTCGATTGCCAAGATGCGCTCGTGCTCGGCTTCTGACTCCTCGGGGGCGACGAAGCTGAACATCTCGACCTTGTCGAACTGGTGCACGCGGAAGATGCCGCGCGTGTCGCGTCCGGCCGCGCCGGCCTCGCGCCGGAAGCAGGGCGAGAAGCCCGCGTAGCGCAGCGGCAGACGCTCGGCGTCGATGATCTCGTCGTCGTGCAGCGAGGCCAAAGCGACCTCTGAGGTGCCGACCAGGAACAGCTCCTCCTCTGAGAGCGCGTAGATCTGCTGCTCGGTGTCGGGCAGGAAGCCGGTGCCGAACAGCGCCCGTTCGCGCACCAGCACGGGCGGCACGACCGGCTCGAAGCCGTAGGAGCGCAGCTTCTCCAGCGCCCAGCGCACGAGCGCCAGCTCGAGCATCACGAGATCGCCTTTCAGGTAGGCGAAACGGGCGCCCGACAGCCGCGCGCCGCGATCCATGTCGATCCGCTCGCCCGCCAGCTCCAGGTGATCGCGCGGCTCGAAGGGCAACGACGGCACGGCACCCACCTCGCGCACGAGCAGATCCTCCGGGCCCGGTGCGGCATCCGCCATTGGCAGGTTGGGCAGCGGCGCGAGCGCGCGTTGCAGCTCGGCTTCCACCTCGCCAAGCTCGCGCTCCAGCTCCTTGGCCTGCCCGGCGACGCCGCGCATGGCCTCGATCTCGGCCTGCCGAGCAGCGTCGTCGGCGGCCGAGCGGATGCGCAGGTTGGCCTCGTTCTGCTCGGCCCGTAGTCCCTCCAGGCGCGGCAGCAGCTCGCGACGGCGCTCGTCGAGCGCGACCACCGCGTCGAGCCCGGCGAGCGCCTCCTCACCGCGACGTGCCAGCGCCTCGCGCACCGCCTCCGGCTGCTCGCGGATGCGTTTGAGGTCGAGCATCGCGCTCGCCTATTTGGTGGAGAGGGTGATGTTGGTGCGAGGCACGTTCTGTGCCTGGCGACCGGAGTAGTGGGCGAGGAAGGCGGCGATCGCCTTGGCGTTCGGCCCGACGACGATGTTCTCGGGCATGATCGCGCCGGAGAAGCCGCCGTTACGGATCGCGTACAGGACCTGTTCCACGTTCTCCTTGCGGATGTTGAAGTTCGGCCCGTTGGTCTTGACGCGGTTGGCGATCGAAGTGGCCGAGCCCTCGGCGCCGACCTCCGACAAGGTGTGGCAGCCGGAGCAGTGGTCGCGGAACAGGACCGCGCCCTTGTAGTAGGGGCTGGTCTTGGCGACCTGAATGCCCTGCGAGCCGCAGGCGCCCAACACGAGGGCGCAGACGAGCAGGGCAACGACCATGACGAACGGCTTCATGCGCCGGGAAATATATAGGCCCAGGCCGCCGGGCCACTGCGGAGCCCCCGTGGCGACATGATCAAAAGCCGTGCGCGGTGCCGGCGGCGCGCAGCGCCAGGAACACGACCACGAGCGCCGACAGAGCCATCGTGCCCAGCTCGCGGCGCACGATCGCCCCCATCAGCTCGTGCTGCTCGCGCTCGCCCAGCAGCCCGACGGCGGCCGAGTCCTCGAGCCCGCGCTGGTCGAGCACCGCCTGCGCCGAGGCCAGCCGCAGCTGCTCGGCGACGAGCGCGATCGCGATCGGCAGCAGCGCGTATAGGTAGAAGAGGTGGTCGTGCGAGTGCTTGCCAGCAGCGGTCAGCGAGCCGACCGCGATGGCCAGCGTTAGCACCGCCCCTTGGCCGACTCGGAGCAGCAGCCAGAAGGCGCGCCCGGAGGCCTCCTGCTCGGCGCCGCGCCAGTAGCTCCAGAGCCCATCGGCGGCGGCCACCGCGTTGAGCGTGGCGACCGCCAGAGCGCCCGCCACGACGGCCTCATTCATGCACGGATATCGAGCCGATTGCCACTAGTAACAGCCTGCCACAAGCAGTGATATAACAGCGCGCGGTGCTGCGCAGCTATCTCCCTGCGATCGTCTTCCTCATTCTCGGTGGGGCTGTGGGCGGAGCCTTCGCGGTGCTCAACTCTTTCATAGGGCCGACCCGGCGCACGCCGCACAAGCAGGACCCCTACGAGTGCGGCCTGCCGTCCGAGGTCAAGCGGGGTATGCGCTTCGGGATCAGCTTCTACATGATCGCGATGCTGTTCATCCTGTTCGACATCGAGGTCGTGTTCCTGTACCCGATCGCACTGGAGCTACGGGCCTACGGCACGTTCGCGCTCGTCGAGACGATCGTCTTCATCACGCTGCTGTTCGTGGCCTTCGTCTACGTCTGGCGGCGGGGGGCTCTCGAGTGGAAGTAAAACGCGACCCCCTCGGCATCGCGGTCGATCCGAGCACGTTGCGCGTAGGCGGGCTCAACGCCCATCAGCTGCTACGCGGCGGCGAGCTGGAGGGGTCGAACCAGCCCGCCCATCTGGAAGGCGAGGCGCTAGAGGCCTATGTGCAGGACCGCATCCTCACCACGACGCTCGACTCGGCCGTCGCCTGGGCACGGTCCAACTCGTTCTTCCCGCTCGCGTTCGGGCTCGCGTGCTGTGCGATGGAGCAATTCCAGACCGCCGGTCCGCGCATGGACATCGCTCGCTTCGGCTTCGAGGCGTTCCGCGCATCGCCTCGCCAAGCCGACCTGATCATCCTCGCCGGGCGCGTGTCGATCAAGATGGCGCCCGTAATCCGCCGGCTCTACGACCAGATGCTCGAGCCCAAGTGGGCGATCTCGATGGGCGCCTGCTGCTCGTCGATGGGGGTCTTCAACAACTACGCGCTAGTGCCGGCCGACAAGTTCATGCCGATCGACGTGCACGTGCCAGGATGCCCGCCCCGCCCGGAGGCGCTGATGCATGGCGTGCTGAAGCTGCGCAAGCTCGTCCAGGACGATCCCGAGGCTGGCTGGCGAGAGCGCTACGACGCGGCGGGAACCGAGGAGCAGCCCTAGATGCCCGACGCGACGGGCTTGGAGCTGCTCGCCCAGGAACTCGGCGACGCGGCGATCGAGACCGTGTACTTCCGCGAACGGGCGACGATCGTGGTCGATCCCGGCCAGATCCGCTCCGTGTTGCAGACGCTTCGCGGCCGGGGATACACGTTTCTCGCGAGCCTGCACGGGGTCGACCACTATCCCGAGGAACCACGTTTGGGCGTGGTCTACGAGCTGCTCGATATGAGCCGTGTCGACAGGGTCGCGGTCAAGCTGCGGGTGACGCCCGCTACGCCCGAGGTCGATTCGGTCGTGGCGGAATGGCCGACCGCCGACCACCAGGAGCGCGAGGTCTACGACATGTTCGGCGTGGTCTTCCGCGAGCACCCCGACCTACGGCGGATCCTGATGCCCGAGGACTACGAGGGCCATCCACAGCGACGCGACTTCCCGGTCGGCGGCGAACCAGTCCTGTTCACGCGCGACGAGGCCAAATGGCTGGAGCACCGCGAATGAGCCCGACCGAGAACCCACCACTGTCGGCCTACCGCCAGCGCGAGCAGAGCATCACGCTGGCCGCCGTCGAAAACCCTCCTCCCGGCGGCGACGGCGACACCACCCAGGAGCTTTTGACGCTCAACTTCGGTCCGCACCACCCCGCCACGCACGGCGTGCTGCGGCTGCTCGTCACGCTCCAGGGCGAGATCGTGCGCGACGTCAAACCGATCATCGGCTATGTCCACACCGGCATCGAGAAGACCGCCGAGGACAAGGCCTACTGGAAGGTCATCCCGGTCATCGAGCGGATGGACTACCTGTCCTACTACTTCAACGCGATGGCCTACTGCGGCGCCGTGGAGACGCTGCTGGAGGTCGACGTGCCCGCCCGCGGGCAGTACCTGCGCGTGATCCACCTGGAGCTGAACCGCATCGCATCGCACCTGATCTGGCTCGGCACCGCCGCGCTGGACCTCGGAGCCGTCTCGATCTTCCTCTACTGCCTGCGCGAGCGCGAGCTGATCCTCGACCTGTTCGAGATGTCCTCCGGCGCGCGGATGCACACCCGCTACTTCCAAGTGGGGGGCGTGATCGAGGACATCCCGGCGGGCTTCGACCGGATGCTGCGCAAATTCCTCGACGTCATGCCCGGGCGCGCCGACGAGTACGGGGCGATCCTCAACTCCAACGAGATCGTGCTGCAACGGCTGCGGGACACCGGCGTGCTGGACGCGCAGTCGCTGCTGGGACTCGGCGTGACAGGACCGCTGCTGCGCGCGGCCGGCAACCCCTGGGATCTGCGCAAGGCCGATCCCTACAGCTCGTATGAGGACTTCGACTTCAAGATCCCCGTCGGCACGGTCGGCGACAACTACGACCGCTTCGCCGTGCGGCTGGCCGAGATCTACGAGTCCGTCAAGATCATCCGGCAGGCGCTCGACGGGTTGCCGGAGGGTCCCCACATCACGGAGGACCGCAAGGTGGCTCTGCCGCCGCGGCATGAGCTGGCGACCTCGATGGAGGCGCTGATCCACCACTTCAAGCTCGTCACGGAGGGCTTTCGCGTGCCGCCCGGCGAGGCCTACTACCCGATCGAGTCTCCGCGCGGCGAGCTGGCCTGCTTCGTTCGCTCGGACGGCTCCTCCAAGCCGGTCCGCGTGCACATGCGCGATCCGTCGTTCGTCAACCTCCAGGCCCTATCGCACATGGTCAAGGGCAGCTACATCGCGGACATGATCGCGACCGTCGCGATGCTCGACCCGATCCTCGGAGGCATCGACCGATGAGCCCTCGCGGATGGGACGTACCGGCCGACCTGGAGAAGGATCCGGCGACGATCCCCGACCCCGCCACGACAGACGTCCCGCAGCAACTGCGGGAGTCGATCGAGGCGCACATGGCCAACTACCCGGACCGTCGCTCCGCGGCCCTGCCGGCGCTCGCGGCCGCCCAGCGCCTGCACGGCTGGTGCTCGCCCGAGGCGATCGAACAGGTCGCCTGCGTGATGTCCCTGACGCCCGCCTACCTGGAGTCGGTGGCGAGCTTCTACGACATGCTCGAGACCTCGCCGGTGGGACGCCACAGCGTGTACGTGTGTACGAACATCTCCTGCTCGCTGCGCGGCGGGGACGATCTGTACGAGAGCTTCGTCGCAGCCGCCGGCGAAGACCTCGACTTCAACGTACGCGCGTTCGAGTGCCTGGGCGCCTGCGACATCGCGCCGATGGCCTCGGTCGACGGCGTCTACGTCGGGCCGCTCACCACGGACGACGTGCGCCAGGTGCTCGACGACGTCAAGGCCGGCCGCGACGTGCTGCCCGACAAGCAGCTCGCGCGCAGGCTGGTCGCGGACCCGCACGCCAATGCCGAGGAGTACCCGCTGCACCCACCCGAGGGAGCACGCTGATGGCGAGCGCCGCGCCCCCCGTGCTGCTGTTCAAGGACATCGACGAGCCGGGTCTCGCCACGCGCGAGGTCTACGAGCGCCGCGGCGGCTACGAGTCGATGCGCAAAGCGCTCGCCATGACGCCCGAGCAGGTGCTGGAGCAGCTCGAAGGCTCCGGCCTACGCGGACGCGGCGGGGCGGGCTTCTCGATGGGCAAGAAGGTCTCGTTCCTGCCCAAGGGCGCGATGGACAAGTACCTGGTCTGCAACGCCGACGAGTCCGAGCCCGGCACGTTCAAGGACCGCGAGCTGATGCAGAAGACGCCGCACATGCTGATCGAGGGCATCGTGATCGCGTCCTACGCGGCCGGCGCCAACCGCTCCTTCATCTACATCCGGGGAGAGTATGTGCTGCAGGCCGACGCGCTCGACGCCGCGCTCGCCGAAGCACGCGAGGCCGGCTACGTCGGCGAGGACATCCTCGGCTCCGGCCACTCGCTATCGCTGGTCGTGCACCGTGGCGCGGGCGCCTACATCTGCGGCGAGGAGACCGGCCTGCTCGACTCGCTGGAGGGCAAGCGCGGCAACCCGCGCCTGAAGCCGCCGTTCCCGGCCAACCAGGGCCTCTACCAGGGCCCGACGCTGATCAACAACGTCGAGACGCTGTCGACCGTGCCGACGATCATCGCGATGGGCGGCGCCGAGTACGCCAAGCTCGGCGTCGAGACCTCGACCGGCACCAAGCTCGTGTCGGTCTCCGGCCACGTGCGGCGGCCGGGCAACTACGAGATCGAGCTGGGCATCCCCTCGCGCGAGATCATCTACGGCCTCGCTGGCGGGCCCGAAGTGGGGCGCAAGGTGAAGTGCTGGTTCCCAGGCGGCTCCTCCTCGCCGGTGCTGAAGGAGGAGGACCTCGACATCCCCTACGACTTCAACTCGCTCGCGGGCGCCGGCTCGATGCTCGGCTCGGGCGCGATCATCGTCGTCGACGACTCGACGCCGATCCTCGACGTGGCGATGAAGACGGCCAAGTTCTACCGCCACGAGTCGTGCGGCAAGTGCACGCCGTGCCGCGAGGGCACGAACTGGACGGTGACGATGCTCGAACGCATCGACACCGGCGAGGCGACGCCGATGGACCTGGAGATCATGGCCTCGGTGCAGGAGCACATCATCGGCAACTGCCTGTGCGTGCTCGGCGACGCGATGGCGATGCCGATCGGCTCGATGATCGCCAAGTTCCGCGACGAGTTCGAAGCCCACATCGAGGCCGCGCGGGCGAAGCGTACGCTCGGATCGGACTCGGCGCTGGAAGCACAGGGCGCGCTGGAGGAACCGCCCGGCCTGCTGCTGGCCAGCGACGGATCCGGCGACCAAGCTCCGGGCGCACACGACGGCGCCCCCGGCACGCACAGGGGAGGCGCGTAGACCCCATGCCGCGTCCAGAGCACCCAACGATCACGTTCACGATCGACGGCCGCGAGGTCCAGGCGCCAGAGAACGCGATGCTGGTCGACGCCGCCAAGCTCGGCGACGTCGAGATCCCCGTCTTCTGTTACGAGCCGAAGCTCGGCCAGCCGGTCGGCGCCTGCCGCATGTGCCTGGTCGAGATCGAAGGCATCCCGAAGCTTCAGACGGGCTGCTCGACGCCAGTCAAGGACGGCATGGTCGTCTACACCGAATCCGAGCGCGTCAAGACCGCGCAGCAGTCGGTGGTCGAGTTCCTGCTCATCAACCACCCGCTCGACTGCCCCGTGTGCGACAAGGGCGGCGAGTGCCCACTGCAGGACATCACGTTCGGCTGGGGCGGCGGCATCTCGCGCTTCATCGAGCCCAAGCGCCACTTCGTAAAGCCCCTGGAGCTCTCGCCTTTGATCGCGATCGACCGCGAGCGCTGCATCCTCTGTTACCGCTGCGTGCGCTTCTCGCAGGAGATCTCCGAGGACTACCAGCTCGTGCTCTTGGAGCGCGGCGCGCACTCCTACGTGGCGACCTTCGACGGCCACCCTTACGTGGCGCCGTTCAGCGGCAACATCGTCGAGCTGTGCCCAGTCGGCGCGCTCACCTCGCGCCCCTACCGCTTCCGCGCGCGCCCATGGGACATCGAGGGCGCGGGCTCGGTCTGCACGCTGTGCCCCGCGCAGTGCAACACCACCATCACGGTCCGCGACGAGCGCGCGCTGCGTGTGCTCGCACGCCAGAACGATGAGGTGGACGACGGATGGCTGTGCGACAAGGGCCGCTTCGCCTACCAGTCCTTCCACGTCGAGGAGCGCATCACCGAGCCGCTCCTGCGCGACGGCGGCCAGCTGCGCCCGGTCACCTGGGAGCGCGCGTTGACCGAGGCCGCCGCGGCGCTAAAACGAGCCGGCGAGCACAGCGCGGCGATCGTCGGCGGCCAGAGCACGAACGAGGAGGGCCTGCTGCTCGGAGAGCTGATGCGAGGCGCATTGGGCTCGAACGACATCGACTCGCGCCGCGCCGGCGCGCTCGACCTCGACCTGCAGCGTCGTCTCGCCGAGCCCACCCTGCAGGCGCGCGTGTCGGACTTGGAGTTCGCGCACGCCGTGCTCGTGCTCGACGCCGACCCCGTCAACGACGCGCCGATCTTCGACTTGCGCCTGCGCAAGGGCATCCGCCGCAACGGCCTGCAGCTCGCCGTCGCCTCGCCCGGCGAGACCTCGCTCGACGAGAACGCCCGCGCGATCGCCCGCTACGCCCCGGGCGCCGGCGCGGCCTTCGTGCGTGCGCTGTGCGCGGAGCTGAGCGGCGCGGGCGACGTGGCTGCGCTTGCGCAACAGGCTGGCAGCGACGCCGAGCAGGTCAAAGCGGTCGCCGCCCTGCTGCGCGGCGGCGGCGGCGAGGCGCGCGAGATCGTCGTGCTGTGGGGCGAGCGCCTGACCGCGTCGCCGAACGCGGACGCCGGCGCACAGGCTCTGCTGGAGCTGGCCGACGGGTTCGGGATGCGCTCCATAGAAGGAGCCGGTCTACTAGAAATTCCGGCAAGCTCGAACGGACGCGGGCTCCGCGAGGCGGGCGCGCTGCCGAACGCCGGTCCCGGCTACGCCGACTCCCCGTCCGGGCGCGACGCGAGCGCGATCGCCGAGGCACTGTGCGACGGCTCGCTGGCCGCGCTCTACCTGCTGGGGAGCGATCCGCTGCGCGAGCTAGCCGACCGCGAGCTGTGGGAGCGCGCGCTGACGGGCGCGTCGACCGTCGTCGCGCACGCCGCCTTCCTGACCGAGGGCATTCGCGAGCACGCCGACGTCGTCTTCCCCGCCGAGGTCTACGCCGAGAAGGAGGGCACGATCGTGCACCCCGACGGTCGCCTGCAGCGGCTGCGCCCGGCGATCGGACGCTCGGGCGAGGTGCGCGCCGGCTGGCAGGTGCTGTCCGAGCTGTCGCTGCGCCTGGGCCACGACCTCGACGTGCTGACTGCCACGATGGCCTCGCGCAAACTGTTCGAGGCCGTGCCCTTCTACGCCGGGCTGACGCTCGAGGAGATCTCCGGGCGCGGCGTGCGCTGGCAGGAGCGCGAGGCGGCCGCCGCGCTGCCCGCGCCGGAGCAGGCCGAGGCTGTGGCGGGCGAGCTAGCGTCGATTGACAGTGTCGAGGCCGCCGAGCGGGCCGGCTACCGCTCGGTGTGGGACAGCGCCGAGGTCGAGTTCTCGCCCGCGCTGGAGTTCCTCTACCCGCGACGCGAGTTGGTGGGCGGATGAGCACGCTCGCCGTCGTCGGCTACTTCGAGCCCTGGTGGATCCAGATCCTCAAGGCGATCGTGATCTTCGCCGTCGGCTTGCAGCTCGTGCCCGTGGTGCTGATCGCCGAGCGCAAGCTGCTCGGACGCTTCCAGAGCCGCTACGGCCCGAACCGCGTCGGCCCCTACGGTGCGCTCCAACCGCTCGCGGACATCGTCAAGCTGCTCACGAAGGAGCAGTTCCGGCCCACCAGCTCGGTTGGCTTCCTGTTCGCCGTCGCGCCGCTGATCTCGATCCTCACGGCGGTCGCGGCGTTCGGGATCATCCCCTTCGGGAACACGCAGGACATCTTCGGCACGAAAGTCGGGCTGTACGGCGTCGACGTCTCGATCGGACCGCTGTACGTGTTCGCCTTCGGAGCGATCGCCTTCTACGGCATCATGCTCGGCGGCTGGGCCTCGGGCTCGAAGTACTCGTTCCTAGGAGCGATGCGCGGCGCCGCCCAGCTGATCTCCTACGAGGTCTCCCAGGGTTTGGCGCTCGTGGGCGTCGTGATGACGGCGCAGACGCTCTCGCTGACCGGCATCGTCGAGGCCCAAGGGGGCATGTGGTACATCGTCCCCCAGTTCGTCGGCTTCCTGATCTTTCTCGTGGCGGGCTTCGCCGAGACGAACCGCACGCCGTTCGATCTGACCGAGGCCGACGCCGAGCTTGTCGGCGGCTACAACACCGAGTACGGGGGCGGGCGCTTCGCCTCCTACTACTTCGCCGAGTACCTCAACGTGTTGGTCATCTCGGGGATCGTCACGACCGTGTTCCTGGGTGGCTGGCTGCTGCCCTTCGGCATCCACCCGCCCGGGTGGGTCGACCCGTTCGTGGTGCTGTTCAAGATGTCGCTGATCACGTTCCTCTTCATCTGGGTGCGAGCGACGCTGCCGCGGTTGCGCTACGACCAGCTGATGAGCTTCGGCTGGAAGCTGCTGCTGCCGCTCGCGACGCTCAACGCCCTCGTAACGGCGATCCTCGTGGTCGTCACCCACTGACACTGATGCCAACCGACGACCACACCCCCGAGCCCGCGGCCTTCAGCGCCGCGCTGAACGTGACCGGCTGGAACCCCGGCGAGGACGTCATCCAGGTCCAGCGCACCCCCGCGCCCGGAGCCGCGCGCAGCACGTGGCGCACCTTCCGCGAGACCGCGCGCGGGCTCGTGACGACCTTCGGGCGCTTCAGGGAAACCCCCGTCACGGTCGAGTACCCGGAGGAGAAGACCGCCGTCTACCCGCGCTTCCGCGGACGCCACAAGCTGCACCGCTTCGAGGACATACCCCAGAACGGGGCACAGGCCGGCCTCGAGAAGTGCGTCGGCTGCTCGCTGTGCGCCGCCGCCTGCCCGGCCGACTGCATCCGCGTGGTGGCGGCCGAGAACACCCCCGAGCACCGCGTCTCTGCCGGCGAGCGCTACGCCGCCGTGTACGAGATCAACCTGTCGCGCTGCATCTTCTGCGGCTACTGCGAGGTGGCCTGCCCGTTCGACGCGATCACGATGGGGCACGACTACGAGCTATCCGACTACGACCGCACCGATCTGATCTTCACCAAGGAGATGCTGCTCGCCGAGCCGCTCGAGCGCACGCCGCTGAGGAACGAGGGCGAGTGAGCGCGGTCCTGTTCTTCCTGGGCGCCATCGGCGTCATCTCCGGCGCCGTGGGCGTGGTCGTGCTGCGCAATCCCTTCTACAGCGTGCTCGCGCTGGTCGGGCATCTCGTCTCCTTGGCGGTGCTGTTCCTGCTGCTGCGGGCCGAGTTCGTCGCCGCCGTGCAGGTCGTCGTGTACGCCGGCGCGGTGATGGTGCTGTACGTGTTCGTCGTGGCCTACATCGGCGGCGACGGCGACTCGATCGGCGAGCGCCTGCACGGCGCCGGCACGGGCGCGCGCGGGCTGCGCGTCGGCGGCGCGGTGCTCGGCGGCGCGCTGCTCGTCGAGCTGCTGATCGCGCTGCTCGGCACCGGCCTCGAGGCCGTGGACACGCAGGGCGCCGGCTACGCGCCCGGTCCACGCACCTACGGCACGCCGGCCTACATCGGGAAACTGCTCCTGACGCGCTTCCTGCTGGCCTTCGAGGTGGCCTCCTTCCTGCTGCTGATCGCGGCCGTCGGTGCGGTCGTGCTCGCGCGCCGACGCGGCGGGCTCGGACTCGAGGAGGAGGACGAACGCCCGCGTCTCGTGGCTTTGGACCTGCTGCGTCCGCAGGGCACCGGCACGACGGCCGAGGGAGTGGGCGTGGGTACTGCCGGCGGCAGCGGCGCGAGGCGCGGCTCGTGACGATCGGCTGGTATCTGGCGGTCTCGGCGATCGTGTTCGCGCTCGGCGCGGTCGGCGTGATGACGCGCCGCAACCCGCTCGTCGTGCTGCTGTGCCTGGAGCTGATGCTCAACGGCGCCAACCTCGCCCTGATCGCCTTCAGCCGCATGTGGGGCAACGGCGACGGGCAGATCTTCGTGCTCGTCGTGATGACCGTCGCGGCGTGCGAGGTCTGCGTCGGGCTGGGCATGATCGTGGCCATCTACCGCCGCAAGCTGCCTGTGGACGTGGACGAGCTGCGGGAGCTCCAGGGTTAGATGAGCGCCACCACCTACGGCTGGCTCGTGCTGCTGTTCCCGCTGCTGGGGACGATCGTCGGCGCGTTCGGCTTCCGCGCCTTCAAAGGCCGCTCGGCGGGCTGGTTCGCGACGCTCGCGATCTTCCTGTCCTTCCTGGCCGGGATCGGCGCGCTGATCGCGCTGCAGAAACACGGCGTCCACCACCGCCAGCTCGTCTCGTCGCTGTGGAACTACGCCTCGACGGCCGGCATCGACGCGCAGATGTCGATCCTGGTGGACCCGCTGTCGATCTTCATGATCCTGACGGTCAGCGGCGTCTCGACCCTGATCCACCTGTACTCGATCTCCTACATGGACGGCGACGAGGGCTTCAACCGCTACTTCGTCTACCTCAACTTCTTCGTCTTCTCGATGCTGCTGCTAGTGCTGGCGGGCAACTTCCTGCTGCTGATCGTCGGCTGGGCGTTCGTCGGCGCCGCCTCCTACCTGTTGATCTCGTTCTGGTATCGGCGCACGACCGCCACCAAGGCCGGCATCAAGGCGTTCGTGATCAACGTACTCGGCGACGTCGGGCTCGTGCTGGGGACGTACTTCATCTTCAAGCACACCGGCACGCTCGACTTGTTGAAGAGCTTCCACGCGGCAACCAACCCCGCCCACCCCGCCTTCGGGCACTCCCCCAACGACGGCGACCTCGTCGCCGGCTGCGTGCTGCTGCTCGTCGGGGCGTTCGCCAAGTCGGCGCAGATACCGCTCCACACCTGGCTGCCCGACGCGATGGAGGGCCCGACGCCGGTCAGCTCGCTGATCCACGCCGCCACGATGGTCACCGCCGGCGTGTACCTGATCGCACGTATGCACCCGCTGTTCGAACTGGCGCCTGCAGCCGAGGACGTGGGCGCTGTGGTCGGTGCCGCGACGCTGCTGATCGCCGGCACGATCGGGCTAGCGCAGACCGACATCAAGCGCGTGATCGCCTACTCGACGATGTCGCAGATCGGCTACATGATCATGGGCGTCTCCGTCGGGGCCTACGCGGCCGGCCTGTTCCACCTGATGACGCACGCCTTCTTCAAGGCGCTGCTGTTCATGGGCGCCGGCTCGATCATCGGCGCGATGGGCGGCGAGCAGTCGCTCGACAAGATGGGCGGCTTTCGCAAATCGATGCCGTTCACGTACGGATGCTTCATCATCGGCGGCCTAGCACTGTCGGGCGTGCCGCCGTTCTCGGGCTTCTTCTCCAAGGACGAGATCCTGCTCGTCACCGGCGAGCGCGGCGGCTGGCACTGGGCGCTGTACGTGGTCGGCTACATCGGCGCCGCCTTCACCGCCATCTACACGTTCCGCATGATCTTCCGCGCCTTTCACGGGGATCCCGTGCCGGAGGCGCGCGAGCTGGAAGAAGGCCACCTGCACCACGGCGAGCCGGTCAACCCGGCCACCGGCGAGCCCGAGGATACGGCCGTCGGCTTCCCCGGGCCCAAGCACACGATCGCCGAGCGCGCGCTGCCGATGCGAATCGCGATGGGCATCCTCGCGCTCGGTGCCGTGGGCGCCGGGCTCGTGCAGATCCCGAAAGTCGACTTCGTGATCGACGACTTCCTGCGGCCGTCGTTCGCGGGCTCGAAGCTGTACGAACCGCACACCGAAAGCAGCCTGCTGTGGTTCGGCCTGGCGCTCGGCACGCTGATCGCGCTGGTCGGCATCCGCGTCGCCTACCTGGTGTGGGTGCGCCGGCCGGAGATCGCCGACCGCGCTCGGCGTCAGCTGCGCCCGCTGTACCTGTTGTTCGTCAACAAGTGGTACTTCGACGAGCTGATCGACGCGTTGATCGTGCGCCCGTTCGCCGCTTTTGGCGCGTTCGCGCGCGACACGTTCGAGCCGCGCGTGATCGACGAGACGCTGATCGGCGGCACGACCGGGCTCGTGCGCGCCGGCTCGGCAGCCGTGCGCGCCGTGCAAAGCGGCTTCGTGCGCTACTACGCGGCGCTGCTCGTGCTCGGCATCACCGGCGTCGGCCTCTACTTCCTGCTGCAGACCTGACCTTCTACTGATGCCACCACTCTCGATCCTGATCTGGATACCCGCCGTCTCGGGCCTCTTGGGCGCGCTGTTGGCGAGCGTCCGCCCCCGCCCGCCGGCCGAAGAGCCTGCTGGCGGCGAGCGGCGCTCCTGGAGCGTGCCCGGCTTCACCGCACTCGTCGGCGCGCTCGTCGCGTTCGGTCTCTCGATCGGCTACATCGCGGACTTCCACAGCTCGGGCCCGTCGCTGCAGCACGTCACCGACGTGATGTGGATCTCGACGCTCGGCATCCACTACAAGCTCGCCGTGACCGGGCTGAACGTGTTCCTGGTGGCGATGACGACGCTGCTGTTCGCGGTCGCGATCCTGGCCTCGAACGTGCGCAGCGGCACCCCCGCGCCCGAGCGCCCACGCCTCTTCTACTTCCAGTTCATGCTCGCCGAGTCGGCCGTGCTGGGCGCCTTCCTGGCCCAGGACCTAGCCCTGTTCGTGGCCTTCTTCGACCTGATGCTGATCCCGTTCTACTTCCTGATCGGCGGCTGGGGACGCGGCCCGGACAAGGTCAAGGCGACGATCAAGCTCGTCATCTACACGCTCGTCGGCTCGCTGTTGATGCTCGCCGCCGCGATCGCCACCGGCGTGCTGGTGGCGCAGCACACGGGCGGGCATCTGGACTTCGAGCTCTCCTCGCTCGGCTCGCACGGCAACCTGCACATCTTCGGAGCCGGAGCCGGCGGCGGCAACGGCAGCGGCCTCAGCAACGGCGCCCAGGACTGGATCTTCCTGTTCTTCGCCGCCGCCTTCCTCGTCAAGATGCCCGCCTTCCCGCTACACGGCTGGATGCCAGACGGGTACAGGGCGATGCCGATCGAGGTGCTGATGGTCTTCTCCGGCGTGCTGTCGAAGGTCGGCGCCTACGGCTTCCTGGCGATCGTGCTGCCGCTGTTCCCGCACGCCGCGGTGCACTTCCAGACGCTGATGCTCTTGATCGCCCTGGTATCGATCGTCTACGGCTCGGTCCAGGCCTTCAGTTCCCGCGACGCGCGGCTCGTGGCCGGGTACTCCTCGGTCGCCCAACTCGGCTTCGTCACGCTCGGGATCTTCGCGCTCAACCCGCAGGGCGCCCAGGGCGCGCTGCTGCAGATGGTCAACCACGGCCTCGTCGTCGCACCGGTGCTGTTCATCGTCGCGCTGCTGGCGCAGCGCAGCGGCGGCTCAGAGGACCTGCGCGAGATGGGCGGCATCGCCTTCCGTGCGCCGGTGCTCGCGACGCTGTTCCTGATCGTCGCGCTCGCCACTCTGGCCATGCCGGGCTCCTCGAACTTCGTCGGCGAGTTCCTGATCCTGCTCGGCGTCTTCAAAGCCAAGCTCGCGATCGCGATCGTCGCCTTCACGGGCGTCGTGCTGGCCAGCGTCTACGCCCTGCGGCTGTTCATCCGCGCAATGCACAACCGCGTCGGCGAGCGGGTCGAGTCACGCGAGATCTCGTTCATGGACGGCGCCGTGATCGTGCCGCTGATCCTCGTGATCCTGTTCCTCGGCCTGTATCCACAGTTCGCCCTGCATCGCAGCGAACGGGCGACGTCGCAAAGCGTCTCCGTCGCCCAGGCGTACAGGCTGCTGAACGCCGGTACGGCCATCGTCGGATGCCCCTCGCCCAGCGTGCGGCGCTTCGAGGAAATCAGCTGCGCCGCCGGCAAGACGAACAGCAGCGAAGACAACGGCGTGACCAGCCTCGCACCGGTGACCGGCGGCTGATAGGACGATGAATCACCTCCCCGCCATGACCACGCTCCTTGCAACGGCCCACCTCAAAGGCCCGCACGTCGACTTCGCCGGCCTCTCGCCGCTGATCGCGCTACTCGGCGGCGCCTCGATCGTGCTGCTGGTCGGCCTGCTCGGCTCCAGCTTTGTGCGTACGAGCGCCGTGCCGCTTTTGACGCTCGGAGCGCTCGGAGCGGCGCTCGGGCTGACGATCTGGCAGTGGAGCGAAGACAAGTCGATCCTGTCCGGCGCGCTGCGTGTCGACTCGCTGTCGCTGGCGCTCGACCTGATCCTGATCGCGGGCGCGATCTGCGCCGTGCTGCTGGCCTGGCGCTCGCTGGCGGCGCGCGAAGCCGCGCACGGCGAGTTCAACGCGCTGCTGTTGACCTCGGTCGGCGGCATGTGGCTGCTGGCCGGCGCGCAGAACATGGTCTCGCTGTTCATCGGGCTCGAGCTGCTGTCGATCCCGCTGTACGTGCTGTGTGCCACCGAGCTACGCCGCGAGCACTCGCTGGAGTCCGGCCTGAAGTACCTGATCGTCGGCTCGGTCGGGTCGGCGACGCTGCTGTACGGCCTCGCGATGATCTACGGCGCGACCGGCAGCACCGACTTCTCTCAGGTCGCGACAGCGCTCGCCGGCAAGGGCAGCCTCGCGACCGACCCGCTGACGCTGACCGGCATCGCACTGGTGCTCGTCGGGCTCGCCTTCAAGTCCTCCGTCGCCCCCTTCCACCAGTGGACGCCCGACGTCTACGAGGGCGCCCCTACGCCGATCACGGCCTTCATGGCTGTCACGACCAAGGTCGCCGCGCTCGGCGTGCTGATGCGCTTCTTCGACGTCGCGCTGATCGGGGCGCATCACAGTTGGCAGCCCGCTGTCGCGGCGCTCGCCACGATCACGATCGTCGTCGGCAACGTCGGCGCGCTCGGGCAGTCCTCGCTCAAGCGAATGCTCGCCTACTCCTCCGTAGGACAGGTGGGCTACATGCTCGCCGGTGCGGTCGTGACGAGCGCGCTGGGCGTGCGCGCGACCGTCTTCTACCTGGCCGTCTACCTCGTCATGAACATGGCCGCCTTCGCCGTGATCCTCGCGCGCGAGCGCGAAACCGACCTCGGCGACTCGATCTCGGCCGTCGCCGGGCTGGGGCGCGAGCGCCCGCTCCTGGCCTGGCCGCTGACGCTGTCGATGTTCGGCCTCGCCGGCATCCCCGCGACGGCCGGCTTCATCGGCAAGTTCTATTTGATCGACGCGGCCGTGCGGGGCGGCTACACCTGGCTCGGCGTAGTCATCGTGATCGGCTCGATGATCTCGCTGGCCTACTACCTGCCGGTGATCGCGGCCATGTGGGTCAGTCCCTCCCCGCACAGCCCGGGACCAGATACTGAAACCGGGACCGGGCTGCCGGCACTCGCCGGGGGGTCACCCGAGCTCGACGGCGAGCCGGTGCCGCTCAAGCGCCCGCAGGTCGAGGTGCTAGCTGTGGCCGTCGTAGCCGGAGCGGGGACGCTGTTCCTAGGCATCGTGCCGCAGCCGCTGTTCGAGCTGCTGCGCCATGTCGGCACTTCGCTCGGCCTGCATTGAGCGCTGGCCTCACGTTCCTTCAGCAGAGCTCACCCCCCAGATCCCGTCACGATGGGTCGCGGCGCCGGTACGTGGGACTCGCTGCACTCCTCCACCACGTAGCCGGGCCGGCATTCGGTAAACCGGCGCCAATGCGCATACAACGCTGGGACGATTTCGGCTTCCGGCCCCACACCTATCTTGTGCCGCAGCGCGCCGATGAGCGCCTTGCTTTCCGCTATGTAACGGGCATCGGAAAGGCTCTCGCCCCGGCTCGCGAGCGTCGCTTCCATTTTGGCCTTCGAGCGGAATTCCGCGAGTAGCAACTTTTCCACTTCCGCCGACGTCACGCTGACCTTCTCGGCACGCGCTTCCAGTTGCACCCACTCGTAGCTGAGCAGCAGCATGAGCATTCCCAGACGGACTGTCTTGCCCTCATGCGCTGGCGTCGGCGGCTTGTTTCCCTCGTTTATCGAGGCCTCGACAGCCGTCCAGTGCGAAAGCTCCCCCATGCTGATCGTGCGATGCCCGATGCGCACGACCGTATCTCCCCATGGAGCCCGATCTCGCGACGACCCGTTGCTTGCACAGGCTGACAGGCAGAGCACAGCGAGAGCGCTAATGAGCGAACTGAGCCTGGCACGCTTGCGTGACATCCTGATGCCTCTCATTCGAAGACGAGCGGTTCTTCCGCCGCGCGCGGGCCTTTGTACTGCCGGCATTTCTGGACGATGTAGCCAGGCTCGCAGTTCGTGCGGGCTAGCCACGTTCGCCTCCAACTGGCGATGAACCGCTCGAGTGCCTGGTCCTGACGTTCCTTTTCCAGCCGCGCCTTGAGCGTCTGCGCGACCCGCGCGAGCGGTATGCGAGTTCGGGGAACGATACGGGTGATCTCGAACACCGCCCAAGCCTTGTTCAGCAGAATCGGCGCGCTGAGAATGCGCGGGCGTGCCGAAAGTATCGCGCGCAGCGCAGCTCTGCGTGTATTGGGGCTGACGCCCCCAGTAGTGCCTATGACATCCTCGTGCAGCGAGGTCGCAGATAGGCTCGTCGTACCCGCGGCCACCTGTCGTCGGTACTGCGCGGCTCCCGTGGCCGTGAAGCCCTCGGCGATGTCAAGGTAACGATTCTCCGGTGTTTCAAAGCGCGCTAAGTGCTGGCGATAGTAAGACGCGACCTGCACATTGGTGACGGGCGTGACGCCACCGGCCACGAACTCTTGGAGCTTCTCGGCCGTCAGTTCCGCCCTTGCTTGCGTGCTGTTCGTGCTCGTGACCGCAAGCTCGTGGCGCGGGCTGTTTGAGTGCACCGCCCCCGGATGATCCGGGATCGCGAGATGCCTCCGAGCGGCTTCCGCCCTCAGCCACTGCCATGCGATCAACCATTCGAGTGAGCGTCGCTGCAACGAGCGGTACTGCCGTTCGCATTCCTGCTTGATCCCCGTCGTGCTGCCTTCCGTGAGCGTCAATGCCTGCTGACGGCTGATGCATTCGGTGTAACGAGGCGGATCGGGTAGAACGTGTTCAGGCGCGATGGCAGCCATGCGACGAGCGAGGGCTTGTTTCGTGATTGCGACCGTGCCAACGTGGGCTATAGCCGAGTCTCGCGCATCGCTTCCACAGCCGGCGAGCAAGGCACAAGCCACGAATGCCAGGATCATAGCGGTGGCACGCGTCATCCGAGCTCGCGTGGGACTTCGGTAAACAGCGAGCCGTGGTACTCGTGACATCCAGGCGCGACATAACCTCGATTGCAGATCGTCCTCTCCGACCACCAGCGCCGCCATCGCACGACGAAGCGTGCCAGCGCTCGTGCCCTCTGTTCAGACACAAGCTCTTTCTCGATGGTGTGACGTACTCGTGCGAACCTCTCGACATATCCGGGGGCCGTGTCATAGACGTAAACCAGAAAGTAGTAACCCTTACCGACCTCCACCGGCTCGCTTATCTCATGCG
>DASXER010000090.1:0-5887 GCA_036490015.1 Solirubrobacteraceae bacterium
GCTGTCGGCGGCTGTTGCGCTGGCGGCGAGCCTGGGGCCGGCGGCCGAGGGGGCGACCGCCGGCTCTCGGCATGACCCCACCGCCGCACGCCCGCACACGCGCGAGCTGGCCGGCGATCTGCTCGGCAGGATCGTGCTGCCACACGACGCTCGTGCCGGCGGCTCGGAGAGCGATTCGAGCCCCAGGCTCACAGGACCCGGCGCCCGACCCGCGCCGCCGAACCTGCTCGACGTGCACGGCTTCTGGCGTCTGCACGGGGACCCGGCCGCGGCGATTCGCTGGATCGAGAGGCATCCTCCCGAAGGTGCGACGCGCAGCCACGGCGGCTCAGGCGCGGTCGAAGGAAGGACCGCGGTCTGGTACATCGGCTTCAGCTTCCGCCCGCGCGGTGCCGGCCTTGCGTCCGAGGAACTCATCGTCGCCGTCACCCACGCAAGCGCCGGCGGCACGCTGCTGCGCGCCGACGCTCAGATCGTGCTCTCGTCTCACTCCTCCTGAACGGCGAGAAAGTCGACGACGGACTCGCCGAAGCGCGGATCGCCGAGCGCGCTCATGTGGTTGCCGTCGAGCATCCGCAGCCGGCCGTCCGGCAACGCGTCGACGAGCACCCGCGGGCGCTCCGCGAGCGGGTCCTCCTCGCCCGCGAGCAGCAGCGTCGGCGCACCGATGCGTCCGAGCACGACGCCATCGCGATGGATCGCGGAGGCCTGCGCGATCAGCGCTTGACGATCGGCCCCCACGGCGTCTGCCAGCCTGCGGTAAGCGCGCGCGCCGGGATCCATCCGCTCGATCTCGATGGGGTCCTCGCTCGCCAGCGCGGTCACGATCAGATCGTTGGCAACCCGCCGACGATCGACGCCGCCGCACTCGATCACTCCCGCCCCGACACCACCGATCGCGAGCCGGCGCACACGACTCGACGAAGCGGCATAGAGCAGCGCGACGATGGCCCCCATGGAGTAGCCGACGAGGTCGATCCACTCGGCACCGATGACGTCGACGAGCGTCGCCAGGTCACGAGCCATTCGGCTCTCGCCATAGCGGGCGGGGTCGTGCGGCTTCTCCGAGCGGCCATGCCCACGAGCGTCAGGCGCGACCACGCGCCGCCCGGCCGCCAGCAGCCGCTCGACGAGCCCGGTCGCGACCCAGTTGGTCTCGGCGTCGGCGACGAAGCCATGATGGAGCACGACCGGCACCGACGCGGACTGCTCCCCCCACGTCCGGTAGGCGATCCGCAGCCCGTCCCAGCTCTCGAAGCTGAGCGCGGTGCCGGAGGCTCCGGGCGACGCGGCGCTCAGGCCGGCGCGCCTTTGACCGTCGAGGCACAGAAGGCGCACTTGCGCGCCTCGCGCGGGATCTCGCTCAGGCATTCCGGGCACGGCACGGTCTCGGCGTCTTCGTCGGAGGCGTGCCGCCTACGCGCCATCAGCGCGTTGACCGGCTTCACGACGAAGAAGAAGACGGCCGCCGCGATCGACAAGAACGCCAGCAGGGCGTTGATGAAGTCGCCGTACGCGAACCGGCTCCCGTTGATGGTGAAGGCGAGATTGGAGAAGTCGGGTTTGCCGATGATCGCGGCGATGATCGGCGTGATCAGGTCCGCCACGAGCGCCGTGACGACCGCGCCGAAAGCTGCCCCGATGACGATCCCGACCGCAAGATCGACGACGTTCCCCCGCAGGAGAAACGACTTGAACTCCTTGGCCATGGTTGCCTCCTCGAGTTTGGTCCCGCTCCCCACGGCGATCGTAGAGCACCGCGGAGCGGCACGGACAGTCGGGAGGGGCGCTTGCAGCGGTCCCCTAGGATGCCCTCATGCTGGGACGGATCGACCACGTCGGATACATCGCGGCAGACCTCGAGCAGGGCGTGGCGACCTTCACCGAGCGCCTGGGAGCTGAGGTCGTGCGGCGCTTCGAGCGGCGGCAGTTCTCGCTCGTCGGGGTGTACCTCGGCGCCGAGGGCGGCAACATCGAGGTCTTCTCCTTCACCGAGCCCGAGCTGCTCGCGGCGCGAACCGGTGGTCGTGCGCTCGCGCTCGACCATGTCGCGTACGAGGTCGCGGACATGCGTGCCACCGAAGAGACACTGCGAGCTCAGGGCATCGGCTTCTGCGGCCCGGACCTGCGCGACGAGTTGACCGAGGCGGTCGACCTCGGCGGCGTGCTGCACATCTGGACGCGACCCGCGACGTGCTCGGGCGTGGCGCTGCAGCTGATGCAGCGG
Organism: Solirubrobacteraceae bacterium; assembly: GCA_036490015.1. Classification (GTDB taxonomy): domain Bacteria; phylum Actinomycetota; class Thermoleophilia; order Solirubrobacterales; family Solirubrobacteraceae; genus Palsa-744. Next base: position 2,228 of record DASXER010000090.1, read on the forward strand.
GTTGTGAGTCTGACGCTGGCGGCAGAATGAGATCGTGGCCGGCCCGCGACGGAACATCGAGCTGAAGGCCGTCGACCCAGACCCTGCGCACTCGCTGAAGACGTGCCACGCGCTAGGTGCCAAGGACGAAGGCGTGCTGTGGCAGCGCGACACGTACTTCGACGTTCGCTTCGGTGGGCTCAAGCTGCGTGAGCAAAACCCTGGACGGACCCAATTGATCCAGTTCGAGCGACCGGACGAACCGCAACAGCGAGAGAGCCGCTATCGAATCGTCGATGTCGACGACCCGACGACGCTGCTCGCAGCCTTGGCCGACGCCGTCGGCGTCACGGTCACCGTGACCAAGAACCGCCGTCTGTTCTTGTGGAGGAACGTCCGCATCCACCTCGACGAGGTTGAGCGCCTCGGCAGCTTCATCGAGCTGGAGGCAGTCGCCACGGACGGCTCCGACCTGCGCAACGAGCACCAGCTGATTCGACAGCTACGTGCGTCGTTCTCGATCACAGACGACCGCCTCGTCGCAACCGGATACGCCACCCAGCTAGCGACGCAATCAGCCTGAGGCCTCCTCGATCGCACGCGACAACGCTGTCAGCGCGTCCTCGAGCACCGGCTCGCCCGCCCTGCGGTCCACGCTAGCGACTCGTCGACCCGCCGCCGCCAAGTGCTTGACTGCACCCCACCCCACCCAGCCAGGAGATCAGATCATGTTCCGGAACATCCTCGTAGCGATCGACGGCTCGCCTGACGCCGACGAGGCGCTCGCACAGGCGATCGACCTTGCCGACGCGGAGCGCTCGCGCATCACCCTGCTCAGTGCGACCGCCGGCCCGCCGATCGTGGCCTACTCGAGCGTCGGTGCGGCCGAGGTCGTCGCGAAAGCGATCCAGGACGCCGAGGCGGAGGCCAAGCAGGTGCTCGAGGAAGCACTGAAGACGGTGCCCGAGGGCGTCTCGGTCACATCGGTCCTCAGCTCTAAGCCCGCGCGTGCCGCGATCCTGCGCCAGTTGGAGGAGGGCGACCACGACCTGCTGGTGATGGGCTCTCGCGGTCGCGGCGCGGTCAGCGCCGCATTGCTGGGCAGCGTGAGCCACTTCGTGCTGAACCACAGTCCCGTGCCGATCTTGATCGTGCATGCCAGCGACTCCTCGGACGATCGCTCCGAGAAGCTCGGCTCGGCCGCCGACGAGGTCGAGGCGGAAGCCGTGGCCGAGCCGGAGTCGGGCGCAGGCGAGTAGGCACCGCGCTCGGCGTGTGATCCGTGCGCGGCACGGTGGCCGTCGCCAGCGCGACCGCCACGACGAGCGACGCGGCGAACAGGAGCAGCTGCACGGGCCGAACACTCGACCTTCGCGCCGCGCGCTTTGTCAATCGGCTGCGGTGAGGCCAGGCGCGCAAACGCATTCCCGACCGCTGTTCGGTGAGCTGTCGCATCTCTGTCGTCAGCCATCGCCTCCAGGCTGGCGATGAGCGAAGATCAGGCGTGCCATGTAGACAAATGTCTACTAATCCGGCTTCTACGCAGTGACATTCCGACAGACCGGGATTCGTGAGCACCCTAATGTAGCGTTGCGCCCACGTTGCCGACGAGAGGGGGCATGGTGGGTAGTGCACGCGGACCGCTGGCCGTCGCGCTCGCGCTCGTAAGCGCCATGCTGGCCATCGCTCTGCTGGGCTGCGGCGGCGGCAATGCACACGGCCACACACCCGGCAGACGACGCAGCGCCGACAGGTATGCCGCGTTGCTCGCACGGCTCTCAACCACCCAGCTGGCGGGGCAGCGCGTCATCTACGCATATGCGGGGCTGAAGCCCCCACGGTCCCTGCTCACCCGGATCCGCCACGGCGAAGCCGCCGGGGTGATCTTCTTCGCCGACAACATCGAAAGCCTCGGGCAACTGCATCGCGTCGCGCGCACGCTCCAGCGCGCCGCGGCCGTCAGCCCCGTTGACCTGCCGCTGCTGCTCATGACCGACCAGGAGGGTGGGCTCGTACGACGACTGCCGGGCGAACCGTCGCTCTCTGAGAAGCGGATCGGGGAAGGCCGCGATGCGCCGGCGAAAGCCTCCGAAGCCGGCGCCGGCGCGGCCGCCACGCTTGCTGGCGCCGGTTTGAACGTCAACCTCGCCCCCGTGCTCGACGTCTTCCGTCGGGCAGGCAATTTCATCGACGAGTTCCAGCGCTCCTACGGGGAAAGCGCACCATCGGTCGGAGAGCTCGGCGCGGCTTTCATAGCCGCGCAGCAACGAGCCGGCGTCGCGGCGACCGCGAAGCACTTCCCCGGCCTCGGCGCAGCCGAACGTAACCAGAACACCGACGAAGTCCCGGTCACGATCGCCTCGCCGCGGCGCACGCTGCGCGATGTCGACGAGCTGCCCTACCACCAAGCGATCGCCGCCGGCGTCCGGCTCGTGATGACCTCGTGGGCGATCTACCCAGCCCTCGACGCGACGCTGCCCGCAGGCATGTCGTCGACCGTGATCGAAGGCGAGTTGCGCGGACGTCTGCGCTTCAGCGGCGTGACGATCACCGACAGCTTGGGAGCAGGCGCGTTGGAGACGTTCGGCGGCTTCGCCGGACGCGGCGTCCTGGCGGCGGCGGCCGGCGCGGATCTGCTGATGTGCACCGGGCGCTCGCCCGCGCAAGACACGCCGACGGAGGGCGAATCGGTTCTCCGCGGGGTGACACGCGCGTTGCACGACGGCGCGCTACCGCGCACCTCGGCTGTGCGCGCCGCGCAACGGGTGCTGACCTTGAGGAACTCGCTCGACTAGCCGGCTCGGCTCACCACTCTGTCGCGGGTCGTAGCTGAACCGGCTGATAGCTTGCCGCCGCTGCACGAACGATGCACACACCAACGGGGAGACGCCTTGCCAACCAGCAGAAAAGTCGCGAAAAAAGCGTCCAAAGGACCAAAGGTAAAGAAAGCGACGAAAGCAAAAAAGAGCTTCGCTGCGAGCGCAACCGCCCAGGCGAAACGGAAACCGAAAGCCAAAGCGCCCGTCAAAGCGAAAGCCAAAACGGCGACCCGTGCGAAAGCGCCCGTGAAAGCGAAACCGGCCGCGAAAGCGAAAGCGACCTCAAAAGCACGGGCGACGGCGAAACCGAAAGCCACGACAAAACCAAAAGCCGCCGCGAAACCGAAAGCCACGGCGAAGCCGGCACGCACCCGCAAAGCAAAAGCGTCCGCGAGCACGAAAGCGAAACCGGCCGCGAAAGCGAGGCCGGCCACGAAAGCCAAAGCGGCCGCAAAAGCGAAAGCCGCCACAAAAGCCAAAGCCCGTCCAGCCGCCAAAGCCAAACGTTCGACCGGCGCGCGTACGAGCACAGCGCGCAAAACAGCGGCCCGACCGAAGGCCAAACGGGGACGATGAGCACATGGCGCGCGGCGGCCGCGCCAGCGGATAACAGCACGTGAACCGGCGCGCCGCCGCCCGCGCCGGGCGAACGCAAGACGCTGGCCTCATAGCTTCAAACCCGGTGAAATCGGTCGGCGGGTCGCGGTGCCGGCGACCCGCGACCGAGGCACGGGACAGAGACGGCCCGAGCCCGGCGTCCTGCGTGCCGAGCCCGGCGTCCTGCGTGCCGAGCCCGGCGTCCTGCGTGCCGAGCCCGGCGTCCTGCGTGCCGAGCCCGGCGTCCTGCGTGCCGAGCCCGGCG
>DASXER010000122.1:0-10747 GCA_036490015.1 Solirubrobacteraceae bacterium
AGCGGGTGTCCCGCGACGTTCAGATCGCCTTCGACGAACGTTGGCACGCACACGAAGTCGACCGCTTCCTGGAGCGGAGTGTTCAGGACCGGGCACAAGGCTTCCCGATCTTCCACGCCGGATTCGTCACCGGCGCGAGCCGTCAGCGCGCCGATGCTGGCGCAGCCGCTGGGACAGACGTGCGGCATACAGACGAGCGGCGGTTCGCTCAGTTTGTTGCTCTCGAAGCCTTCGCAGAAGGCCTGCTCGCCCGTCAGCAGCCCGCGCGTGTTCCGCTGGTAGTCGACGCCGGTGGATTCGCCGAGCAGCTTTTCCGCCGCCAGCTTGATCAGCACCTTCTCGGTGCCGACGATCAGCCGTTCGGCCGCTTTCCGGGCTTCGAATTCTTCGACGCCTCCTTCGGCGGATTTGATCGCCTGGGCGAGTTCGCCGCCCACGTCGAAGCGATAGTCGAGCGATTGTTCGAGCGGGAATTCGTGCCCGGCGATTTTGGCTTCGGCCATGACTTGGCCCAAGGTCACGTCGTCGCCTTTGAAACCGCCGGCGAGCTGGAATTCGATTTCCGCTGGTTCCCCGCATTCTTTGAGCGAGGCCGCGAACGTACCGCTGGTCGCTTCTTCTTCGGCCGTGATCGAGATGGTGTATTTGCAGCCCAGCAGCGAGCCGCTCAGTTCTTCGGTTTCGCCGGCCGCGAAGGCGGGCGCGCAGAGCAGCAGCCAGGCGGCCGTCGCCGCACAGACGATCGCGACGGCGCGTGCCCTCAGTGCCTCCTGCGTACGACGATCTCTCCCTGTATGCAACATGCCGCAGGGAGTGACGGTAGCTCACGAATGCCCGCGCCGGTAGCATCATGGATGGACCGTGCTAGGCGGGGAGGTAGCGGTGCCCTGAATCCGCAATCCGCTCTAGCGGGGCTGAATTCCCTTCTTAGGGGTTCCGTTCCGGTTGCTCCGTCGTCCGTGGTGTCGATGGTTCGGGTCCCGCGCGGTGTCGGCTTGCGAACCAGGTCAGGTCCGGAAGGAAGCAGCCTTAAGCGATGTCCGGCAGGCGCAGCGGGAGCTCCCGGACCGGAGTCGCGGGCGGCGATCGGTAGCCGGCCAGACGGGATGACGACGAGGGGTGCACGGTCCGTTTTCAGCAGCGCTTGAAGATGAACCAGGAATGGTCCGTGGTGGACTCCACGAAGCCCGGCGGCACGCTTACCGGCTGGTGCGGGTCGTGCTGGTCCAGGACGTAGTCTTCTTCGACTTCCTGGCTCGCCGGGTCCACGTAGACGCCGGAGGGGATGTGTCCCTCCTGTGCGCTCTGCACGTTCGCCGGGTCGGTGTTCAGATAGAGAGCCAGCAAGGGGATCGGGGCGTGGTTGGGCACCCCTACCGGACCGCAGCGAAGGTTGATCGCGCCGCGGTGCACGAGCGTCAGAAGTTCGCCTTCGATGCGGTGCTGGTTCGAGAGTTCGTCGAGTTCGCGGTGCGCCGAGCGGTACTGCGATGGGGCGTAGGCAAGCAGCGCTACGAGCACGACCATGCCCGCGACGAGCCACGGCAGGCGCGCGCGGTGGCCGGCAGGCAGGTTGCGCCAGCCGAACACCCCCACGCCGCAGAAGACGCACAGGATCGCCGCCGCTAGAAAGGCGTAGCGAGAGTTGATCGGCAGGCCGACGGTGGCGAAGGCGGCGAACACGACCACCGCCAGGACGCCGAGCGTCGCTCCCGCCAGGGCACGACTCCTCAGCAGCCACAGCGACAGCACGCCGCCGAGCGCCGCGCCGACCAGCACCGGCGGGCGCAGAATTTCGCCGATGCGTCGCGGTATGTACTCGGGCACCTTGGCGATGCCAGTCTCGCGGTCCAGCGTCGAGGCGGTGTGGCGCGTGTTCGTCAGCGACCACAGCGGATGGCCGGTGATCGCCAGGTCGCTGAGGATCCACACGAGCGGCGCCGCGGCCGCGAGCAGCGTCAGCCGCGCTAGCTCCGCGCGGCCGCGCGCGCGACCATCCCCGTCCGGTAGTCGTGCGCGCAGCCGCGCCGGCAGCAGGTCGAGCAGGTACAACCAGTAGAGGCCGGAGAAAACCCAGGCCTCGGGGCGCAACAGCCCCGCCAGCGCGAGCAGCACGAGCACGACCGCACCGCGCCGCGGTCGGTTGCACTCCAGCAGCAGTGCGCCGAGCACCAACAGCAGGTAGGGGACGTCGATGTAGGCGCGCACGCCGTAGGAGAGCACGGGCACGCGCGTGAGGAAGATCAAGGCGGCTAGTGCGCCGGCGGCACGGCCGAACCACAGCGCGCCGAGGCGGTAGAGGACCCAGCCGCAGCCAGCCAACGCGAGGAACGCGAGCGCGACCGTGACGTGCACGGCGCCACTGGCCCCCAATGGCTTGAGCACCAGGCCGAGCAGCTCGACCAGCGGATGCGGGGTGGGCGCGATCGGGATCCCGTAGGCGGGCGTTTCGCCGTTGCCGAGCTGGTTGCCCCAGGCCAGCGCATAGAGGGTGTCGTAGTTGGCGAAGCCGACGCCCGCGAGCAGTCGCAGCAGCACGGCGACGGCGGCGATGCTGAGCGCCGCGGGCGCCCAGCGGCGCGGCCCGTCCAGTCTTCGCGTGGCGCTCATCGGCCGGACGCTATCCGCTCGTGCAGGGGATCGAGGCCGCTGGCGGGCGTGGGTAGACTGGCCCAACGGTGTCGGCAGAGCAGCAGTCACAGCCACAAGAGCGGTCGCTGTATCGAAGGCACCGGCCGCGCTCCTTCGCCGAGGTCGTCGGTCAGGAGCCCGTCGTGCGCACGCTGCGCAACGCCGTCGAGCGGGGGAAGGTCCACCACGCCTACCTGTTCGTGGGCTCGCGCGGCACCGGCAAGACGTCGATGGCGAAGATCCTCGCCGCCTGCCTGAACTGCGAGAACGGCCCGACCGTCGAACCATGCGGTCGGTGCGAATCGTGCCTCTCGATCGCGAGCGCGACGTCGCTCGACGTGATCGAGATGGACGCGGCGTCCAACAACTCGGTCGACGACATCCGCGAGCTGCGCGAGAGCGTCGCCTTCGCGCCGGTCAGCGGCAAGCGCAAGGTCTACATCCTCGACGAGGCGCACATGCTCTCGACGGCCGCCTGGAACGCGTTCCTGAAGACGCTCGAGGAGCCGCCTCCGGGAACGGTGTTCGTGCTCGCCACGACCGAGGCCGGCAAGGTACCGGCGACGGTCGTCGACCGCTGCCATCGCTTCGACTTCCACCGCCCCACGGTCGAGCAGATCGCCAGCGTGCTCAGGCGCGCCGCCGAGGCCGAGTCGATCTCGATCCCGCCGTCGGCGGTGGCGGCGCTCGCGCGCTCCGCCACCGGCAGCTTCCGCGACGCGCTCGGCACGCTGGAGCAGCTGGTCACCTACAGCGGTCAAGAGATCGCCGTCGAGGACGTGCTGGCCGTGCTCGGCGTGGCGGACTCCAGCCTGCTGGTCGAGACCGTCGACGCGGTCGACGCCGCCGACGCCAGGCGCGCGCTGCTCGCGTTGGCCAGCTGCGTCGAGCAGGGCCGCGACGCGGCTTCGTTCGCCAGCGACCTCGAGTTGCGCTGCCGCGAGCTGCTCGTCGTGCAGGCACTGGGCGAGGTGCCGGAGGAGATCTCGTTGACGGCGGAGGCCGACGCGGCGCTCGGCGAGCAGGCCGCGCGTGTCGAGCACGGCACCGTCGTGCGGTTGCTGGAGCTGCTCGGCGAGGCGATGGAGGCGATCCGTGCAGGGGCCGATCCGCGCACGCGCCTGGAGCTGGCGCTTGTCAAGGCGGCGCGACCGGCTCTCGACAGCTCGCTGAAGGCGCTGCTGGCGCGCATCGAGCGACTCGAAGCGGGCCGTGGGGAAGCTCCTCCAGCCTCGGCTTCCAGGGCGCAAGCGCCTCCTCAGCCAGACGTCGAGCCAGAGCGAGCCAGCCAACCCGCGCGCCAGGACACGCCAGCGGCTGATGTGACCGCCGCCGAGAGCGCGCAGGCAGCGCCGGCTGCCACACCGAGCGAGGATGCGCTCGCGCCCGAGCAGAGCACGGCTCCCGGGCCACAGGCGCCGCCGGCCACCCGCACGCAAAGCGCTGGTGCGCCTGAACCCGAGCGGAGCATCTCTGCGCCCCCGGCCGCCGCCGAGGCGAGTTCCGATGCCGGCGCCCCGCAGGGCGCCCCGGTCGCGACGCTGCAGGCGCCCGCCACACCCGGCTCGGAGGAAGAGTGGCTGGGCTCGATCCGCTCGCTGTGGCCGGCGGTCATCGACCTCGTCACCGGCGAGCACGCCCTGCTCGGCGCCGTGATCGCCTCCGCACGGCCGGTGGAACTGGACGGCGACAACCTCTGCCTGGCCTTCGACCCGGGCTCGCAGCTGTACAAGCAGAAAGCCGAGGACCCCGACAGCCGCGCGATCGTCGGCGAGGCGCTGCGCTCGGTCACGGGCTCGAGCTGGCGGGTCTCCTACGAGCTGCGCGAGACGTCGGCGGACGAGCACGAGGCAGACACCTCGGGGCAGTCCGAGGAGCGGCGTTTGGCGAGGTTCATGGAGGAGTTCGACGCCGAGGAGATCCCGGTCGAGGTCGAGGCCGTCACGAGCAACGAGAAAGGCACCTGAGAGCGATGGCGAAACAGCGCCCCGGCGGTATGCCCAACATGCAGCAGATGATGGCGCAGGTGCAGAAGATGCAGCGCGACATGGAGGTCGCGCAGGAGGAGCTGCGCACGGAAACCGTCGAGGCCTCGGCGGGCGGCGGCATGGTGAGCGTCAAGATCAGCGGCGACCTGCAGGTCAAAGAGGTGCGCATCGACCCATCCGCGGTCGACCCCGAGGACGTCGAGATCCTCAGCGACATGGTGCTGGCGGCCGTCAACGAGGCGCTGCGCATGGCTCAGGAGCTAGCCGAGAAGAAGCTCGGTGGCGCGACCGGTGGGCTGGACCTCGGCGCGCTCGGCGGCGGGCTCGGCCTGCCCGGCCTGTGAGCATTACGCGCCCGTGAGCGGCCCCTCCTACGCACCGCCAGTCCAGCGGCTCGTCACCGAGCTGTCGAAGCTGCCGGGGATCGGCACGCGCACCGCGCAGCGGCTCGCCTTCCACGTGCTGCGCTCCTCGACCGAGGACGCGACCGCGCTAGCCGAGGCGATCCGCGAGGTGAAGGAGCGCATCCGCCTGTGTGAGGTCTGCTTCAACCTGACCGACGAGACGCGCTGCCGCATCTGCGAGGACCCGCGCCGCGACCACGAGCTGGTGTGCGTCGTCGAGGAGCCGAGCGACGTGATCCCGATGGAGCGCACGCACGAGTACCACGGGGTCTACCACGTGCTCGGCGGGGCGCTGTCGCCGATCGACGGCGTCGACCCCGAGGACCTGCGCATCGCTGAGCTGCTGCAGCGCGTGGTGGGGCAGCAGACGGGCCCAACCACGGTGCGCGAGGTCGTGCTCGCGACCAACCCGACGACGACCGGCGAGGCGACGGCGCTGCACATCGCCGAGGAGCTGCGCAACCGCGCGCCGGACATCACGGTCACGCGCCTGGCTAGCGGGTTGCCAGTAGGAGCCGACCTGGAGTACGCGGACGAGGTCACGCTGGGCAAGGCCTTCGCCGGACGCCGCGCTGTGTAATCCTGCTGCGGCCATGCCCGGCCTGATCTGCATGAAGTTCGGCGGCACGTCCGTCGCCGACGCGGAGCGCATCAAGCGCGCCGCGCGCCGCATCGTGGAGCAGCGCGAACAGGGCCACCAGGTCGTCGCGGTGCTCTCGGCGCGCGGCAAGACGACCGACGAGCTGATCGGTATGGCCGAGGAGGTGTCCACCAACCCGGACCCGCGTGAGATGGACATGCTGCTGTCGACCGGCGAGCGCATCTCCTGCGCGCTGGCCGCGATGGCGATCAACGATCTCGGGCACCGCGCCATATCGCTGACGGGCTCGCAGGCCGGCATCGTCACCGACGAGTCGCACACCAAGGCGCTGATCCTCGACGTGCGCGCCGACCGCATCCGCCAGGCGCTGGAGGAGGACCACATCGTGCTGGTGGCGGGTTTCCAGGGCGTCTCGCGCGACGCGCGCAACGTCACCACGCTCGGCCGCGGCGGCTCCGACACGAGCGCCGTGGCGGTCGCTGCGGCCCTGAAAGCCGACGTGTGCGAAATCTATACGGATGTCGCGGGCGTCTACTCGGCCGACCCGCGGATCGTGCCCGACGCGCGCAAGTTGGAGACAGTCTCCTTCGAGGAGATGCTCGAGATGGCCGCCTCCGGCGCGGGTGTGTTGCAGTTGCGCTCCGTCGAGTACGCACGCAACCACGGCGTCCGCATCCACTGTCGCTCCTCGTTCGACGAGCAGCCAGGTACTTTTGTCGTCGCGGAAGGAGAGACGATGGAGCAACCCCTCATCACAGCCGTCACCCACTCAGTCCAGGAGGCACGCCTGACGCTGACCGGCGTGCCCGACACGCCCGGCGCCGCGGCGCGCATCTTCGGTGCGTTGGCGCAAGCCAACATCAACGTCGACATGATCGTCCAGAACGAGCCGGTCTCGGCAGGAGGTCAGGCCGAGATCTCGTTCACGGTCCCGCGCGAGGACCTGCGCACGGCGCGCACGGCGCTCGAGCCGCTGACCGGCGAGGCCTTTGGGCAACTCGGCACGCACGAGGAGATGGGCAAGGTCTCGATCGTCGGTGCCGGTATGCGCTCGCACCCGGGGGTTGCCGCGAAGGTATTCAGCGTGCTCGCGGAGGAGGGCGTGAACATCGACATGATCTCCACCTCGCCGATCAAGATCTCCTGCGTGATCGACCGCGACCGCGTCCCGAGCGCGGTACAGGCGCTGCACAGCGCCTTCGAGCTCTCGGGCGACGGCACGATCTCCGAGGAAAAGCCCTTTTAGGGGGCTCGCACGTCGCTAAGGCACGTCTCCGTCGCGAGGCGTGTTTTCTGCTCGCAACCCGCCAGATCTCTCATCTTTGGCTGCAATATGCGAGAATAACTGCTCAACGCTTCGCTATCCCAGCGACCTTCAAGGACGAACGGACATGCGTGAAAGACGAACTCGTCGTTACATCAGCAGGTACCTACTGGTCCTGTTGACCCCCTTGTTCCGCTACAGCGGAGCACGCAACGCCTATGTGCTGCGGCTGGTCGGGCGCCGCTACGGACCCGTGTTGCGCGAGGAGCGCCGCCGTCCGCGCGGCAGCACACGCCGCCCGCCGCCGGTCGAGCGCCGTGGCGGTCAGGTGTTCCAGCAGAGCGGCATGGAGCGTCGTCGCACGCGCGTCGCGGCCTAGCTTCCGTCTAGCTCGCGAACACAGAAGAGATCGCGCTCACGCAGCGCTCGCCCGCATGGCCGTCGCCGTACAGCGGCGGACGCTCGGCCGGTGGCGCCTTCGCGAGCGCGGCGAGCGCCGCGCCCGAGTCGAGGTCGACGAGCGTGTTCCAGCCGCTCTCGACGGTCTCGACCCACTCTGTATTGGCGCGCATCGTCACGCACGGCACGCCCGCCAGATAGGCCTCCTTCTGCACGCCGCCGGAGTCGGTGACGACGGCGCGGGCCTGGCACAGCAGCGCGGTGAACTCGACGTAGCCGAGCGGCTCGGCGAGGCGCAAGCCGGCGCGCGACGCCAGCCGCGCGAGTTGGCCCGCATCCTCCAGGCGCTGGCGCGTGCGGGGGTGTAGTGGCAACACCGCCTCGCCAGGCAGCGCCTCGACCAGCTCCACCAGCCGCCCCAGCCGTTCGGGGTCGTCGACATTGCCGGCGCGGTGGGCGGTCAGCAGCAGGTAGCCGCCCTGCTGGAGGCCGTAGCTCGCGGGCACCGCCGTTTCGGCGCGCGCGCGTGGCTGCCAGCGCATCGCCACGTCGACCATCACGTCGCCCACGACTTCGACGTGGGCCGCCACTGACTCCGCGCGTAGGTTCTCGGCGGAGGGCTCGGAGGGGCAGAGCGCGAGCGCGCACATGTGGTCGACCAGCACGCGGTTCAGCTCCTCGGGCATCGTGCGGTCGAACGAGCGCATCCCGGCCTCGACGTGCACGACGGGCACGCCGGCCTGGGCGCCGACGAGTGCGCCCGCGAGCGTCGAGTTCGTGTCGCCGTAGACGAGCACCGCGTCCGGGGCGCTCTCTCCGAGCAACGGCTCCAGCGCCTCCAGCATTCGCGCGGTCTGAGAGGTGTTGCTGCCGCCGGCGATGCCGAGCTGGCGCTCGGGGCGCGCCAGGCCCAGCTCCTCGAAGAAGATCCGCGACAGCCGATCGTCGTGGTGCTGCCCGGTGTGCACGAGCAGCTCTTCGTGGCGCTCGCGCAGCGGCCCCGAGACGGCCGCCGCCTTGACGAACTGCGGTCGGTTGCCGACGACGGTCAGGATCCGCACGCGAGCAGCCTAGACGGCCAACGTGGCCGACGTGACGGACCTCTCAAGCGGCAGCGGAGGCGACGACCGAGGAGGACCAGTCGATCACCGATGTCGGCCGCACGACATGGCGGCTGAGGCCCAGCTCGCCCGGGTCCAACCCGAGTGCCAGGCCGACGAGCTGGGGCAGGTGCAGGACCGGCATCCCCAGCTCACGACCGCTGATTTTCTCGGCGATCGGCTGCTGCAGGTCGAGGTTCAGGTGGCACAGCGGGCAAGGCGTCACCAGGCAGTCGGCGTCCGCGTCGATCGCGTCGCCGAGATGACGTCCGGCCTGCTTGAGCGAGGCCTCCTTGTTCATCATGATGATCGGGAAGCCGCAGCACTTGCGCATCCCGGCGTACTCGATCACGGTGCCGCCGAGGGCCTCGATCACCTGGCTCAGGTAGTGATCGCGCGGGTGCTCGGCGTCGATCCCGAGGCGGTTGCGCGGGCGCACGATGTAGCAGCCATAGAAGGGGCCGACACGCAGGTTCGTCAGCGGACGGCGCACCTGCGAGCGCAGCGCGTCGAGGCCGATCTCCTCGACCAGCAGCCAGAGGAAGTTCTTGTTCGTCAGGGGGCGGGCGGGATCCAATTCGTAGCTCAGGCCCTCGGAGGCGAGCGTGCCGTTGACGTGCTCGCGGTACTCGGCGTTCGCGTCCAGACGCTCCTGGCACTCGCTCTGGGCGCCCTGGCAGGTCGAGCAGATGTTCATCATCAGCTCCGCGCCGGGCACCTGTTGGGCGAGTGCGAACGTGCGTGCGTTGAGCGTGTCGGCCAGCTCCTGGTTGTGCTCGGCGATCACACCCGCGCCGGTGCAGCAGGCGCGGTCCAGCTCGACCAGCTCGATGTCCAGCAGCGGCGCGACCTTGGCCATCGAGCCGTGCAGCTCCGGGGTGAAGCCGCGGCTCACGCAGCCGGGCCAGTAGGCGACCTTCATTGCTCGTTGCTCCCTTCTCCAGGCGCGTTCGTGCTCGCGGCGGCGACCGCGGCCGGCTCGGGCGCTTCGTCCTCGCCGACGATGTAGAGGTTCAGCTCGTAGCGCTGCTCGCGGCTCTCGATCTTGTCGTAGATCGCCCGCACGCTCTTCAAGTCGGCGGGGGGGATCTTGTGTGGTTTGAGGATCTTCGGAATCGTCATCTTGCCCCGCAGTAGGCCGTAGAACGCGGTCGGCAGCGAGGACAGCAGCTCTTTGCCGGCCGCCGGGTGGAATTTCCCGAACCACGAGGCGCCGCCGTAGGAGCGGGGCACCAGCTCCGCCTCCCACAACAACCCGTTGTCGCGGATCAGACCTGTGAAGGCCGCCTCGTGGCGCTCGCCGTTGTTCGCGTCGACGATGTGGTGGTCGGCCGTGGCCTTACGGCGCAGGCGCATGATCTGGCCCATCGGGTTGACGTCCTTCGGGCACGCCTCGACGCACTTGAAGCAGTGTGTGCAGTCGAAGATGCCTTGTGGGTCCTGGGCGAGGTCGTTGAGGCGCTCGTAGTGCTCGGCGTCGCGCGGGTCGCCGACGAAGCGGTAGGCCTTGGCGAGCGCCGCCGGGCCGATGAAGCCCGGGTCGACCTCCATCGCCAGGCAGTCCGACACGCAGGCGCCGCACTGGATGCAGCCCATCGTCTGCGTCACGTCGACCATCGACTCTTTGGAGACGATGTACTCCCGCTCCGGCACCGGCTCCTTGGCCAGCAGCCAGGGCGTGACGCGCTGGATCTTCTTCCAGTGGACCGCGTCCATGTCGACGATCAGGTCCTTGATGACGGGCATGTTGCCCATCGGTTCGATCTCGATCACGCCGTCGGCGCCGGCGCTGCCTCGGGCGGCGTCGAGGTGGGTGTGACAGGCCAGCGACGGTTCGCCGTTGACGCGCACGCCGCAGGAGCCGCAGATCGCCTGGCGGCAGGAGCAGCGGATGCCGATCGAGCCGTCGAAGCGGTCGCGCGCCTGCAGCACCGCCTCCAGTACCGAGCGGTGCGGCTCCAGCTCGACCGTGTGTTCGTCCCAGTAGGCGGTCTCGCCGGACTCCGGGTCGTAGCGGCGCAGGCGCAGCTTGAACTGCTCTGGCGGGCGGTCGTGTGCTTCTGCTGCCATCAGTATTTCCTCTCCTCGGGCTGCCACTGGGTGATCGTGACCGGCGAGTAGCTGATCTCCGGGCCGCTCTCGCCCATCGCGATGTCGATGTGCTTGAGCCACTCCTCGTCGTTGCGCTCGGGGAAGTCGGTGCGGAACTGAGCCCCGCGCGACTCCTTGCGCTCGAGCGCCGCGAGTACCGTCGCCTCGGCGCAGTCGACCATGAAGCCAAGCTCGACCGCGCCGAGCACGTCCTGGTTGAAGACCGTGCCGCGATCGTCGATCCAAGCTTTGCCGGCCTCCTCTTTCAG
>DASXER010000129.1:0-28396 GCA_036490015.1 Solirubrobacteraceae bacterium
CTCCTGTTTCGGCTTCGGCTTGGGCGGCAGAGCGGCGGCGTCTGATGGCGTCGAGGCGGGCGCGGGTGTGGACGGCAGCACGCCGCGACGGCGGCTGGCCGCGGAGGAGCCGGTGGCTCCCTCCTCCTCGCGCACGCGCACGTAGTCGGCCCAGCCGCCCTCGTGACTTCTGAGGCCGCCATCCTCGATCGCGACCGTGCGCGTACCGACCGCGTCGAGCAGGGCCCGGTCGTGGGAGACGAGCAGCAGCGCCCCCTTGAAGGCGCGTAGCGCGTCCTCGAGCGCCTCGCGGCTCTCGATGTCGAGGTGGTTGGTGGGCTCGTCGAGGATCAGCACGTTCGGCGGCTTGCGATCGGAGCCGACCAGCACCGCCAGCGAGAGCCTGCGCCGCTCTCCGCCAGACAGCCCGGCGAGCGGTTTTTCGGCCTCCTCACCGGAGAACAAGAAGCCCCCGAGCAGCGAGCGAGCACGGTTCGGCGACAGCCCTGTCGCACGCTGCGTGGCGTCGAGCACGCTCTGCTCGGGTGGGCCGCCGGCGCCGAGCTCATCGGCGTGCTGGGACAGGTAGCCAATGCGGACGTTGTGACCGGTGCTGAGCTTCCCGGCCGCGAGCGCGCGGCGCCCGGCGAGCGTCTCGATCAGCGTCGTCTTGCCGGTGCCGTTCGGGCCGACCAGCGAGACGTGCTCGCCACGTTCCAGCCACAGCTCGGCCGCGTCGAGCAGCACGAGCGGCGGCTCGCCGATCTCGACGCGACCGTCGCTCAGCTCGAAGATGACGCGTCCCGAGCGCTCCGGCGCGCCGAACTGGAATTCGAGCGAGCGACCATCCTTGGGGTCGCGCTCGATGCGCTCGATCTTGGCGAGTTTCTTGACCCGCGACTGCGCCTGTTTGGCCTTGCTCGCCTTGTAGCGGAAGCGCTCGATGAAGCGCTCCATGCGCTCGATCTCCGCCTGCTGGGCCTCGATCGCCTTGCCGAGCGCGATCTCGCGCGCGGCCTGTTCGCGCCGCCACTGGTGCCAGGTGCCGGCGAAGAAGCGGCTGCGGCCGGCCTCGATCTCCAATACGGCCGTCCCGACCGCCTCCAGGAACCAGCGGTCGTGAGCGACCAGCACGATCGCCGCGTCCTGCTCGGTCAGCGTCTGCTCCAGCCATTCCAGCGACTCGATGTCGAGGTGGTTCGTGGGCTCGTCGAGCAGCAGCACGTCGGCACCGGTCGCCAGCGCCCTGGCCAGCGAGGCGCGCGTGAGCTGGCCGCCGGAGAAGGTGTCGAGACTGCGTTCGAGATCGTCGTCGCGGAAGCCGAGCCCATGCGCCATCGCGCTCGCTCGCCCGCGCCACAGGTAGCCGCCGCGCGCCTCCAGACGCGCCTGCGCGTCGGCGTAGCGGCTCAGCACCGTCTCGTCGCTCGAACCGTCCGCCATGCGCGCCTCGAGCTTCGCCAGCTCGGCCTCGATCGCCAGCTCCTCCGCGCAGCCCGACAGCAGGTAGTCCCCCAGCGACATCGAGCGCTCGCGCGGCGGGCGCTGGTCGTGCAGGACGATGCGCGTGCCCTTGGAGACGCTCAGCTCGCCACGGTCGATCGTGCTCTCACCCGCGAGCATTCGCAGCAAGGTGGTCTTGCCGGCGCCGTTGCGCCCCGCGATCGTCATCCGTTCGCGGCGCTCCAGTTTGAACGACACGCCGCGCAGCAGCGGCTCGCCGGCGATGTCCTTGTGTAGGTCTGATGCGATCAGCAGCGCCATCGGCTGCTGATCCTAGATGCCGCTTCTCCCTGGCCCTGAGATAGGATCCGCCTCATGCGCACCCGCCTGATCGCAAAGCTGACCGCGCTGGCCGTGCTGGCACTGCTCGTGTTGCCCGCCGTCGCCGGCGCCTACAACGACGGCCGTGGCTTCTACGGCGCCACGAACGACAAAGTCGTCACCGACGCCGGCTTCATCCTGATCGTCTTCTTCCCGCTGTTCGTGTTCGCAATGAGCATGTTGCAAGGGCATCTGGAGAAGCGCAAGGCGGCGCGTAAAGCGGCCGCGAAGGCGCACCTGGGCAACGCCCAGTGGCGCGGCGGCTGGTAGCCGGCTGAGCGAAGGGCGCGGGCCGTGAGCGATCCCGCCGCCGCGGAGGCCGTGCGCTACGAGCGCAGCGGCGCGGCGGCCGTGATCACGATCGATCGCCAGGAGCGGCGCAACGCGGTCGACGGTCCGACGGCGGCGCTGCTGGGAGAGGCCTTCCGACGCTTCGAGGCCGATGACGAGGCGCGTGTCCTGATCGTCACAGGCGCCGGCGACGTGTCCTTCTGCGCGGGCGCGGATCTCAAGGCCACCGGCACGATGGTCGAGCGGCTGATGAGCGAAGAGGGCCCGATGGGCTTCACCCGCCTGAGCGCCAGCAAGCCGACGATCGCCGCGATCTCGGGCTTTGCGCTGGCCGGCGGCCTGGAGATCGCGCTGTGGTGCGACCTGCGCATCGTCGCCGAGGGCTCACGGCTCGGCTACCCCGAGCGCCGTTGGGGCGTACCGCTGATCGACGGCGGCACCCAACGGCTGCCGCGCATCGTCGGCCTCGGACGCGCGCTCGACCTGATCCTCACCGGGCGCATCGTCGACGCGCAAGAGGCGCTCGCGATGGGCCTCGTGACGGAGGTCGTGGCCGAGGGCCGACACATGGAGCGCGCGCTGGAGCTGGCCGAGGGCCTCGCGCGCTTCCCACAGGAGACGATGCTCGCCGACCGGCGCGCCGCGATCGAGGGCTTCGGGCTGCCGCTCGCCGACGCCCTAGCCCTGGAGGCCCAGGCCGGCCCCGAGGTGTTCGAGGTCGGTGCCCGCGGCGCGGCGCGCTTCGCCGCCGGCGAGGGCCGTGGCGGCGCGGGCGCGGGCGTCTAGAGCGTCCAGCGGGGAAGCGGCATGAAATCAGTCATCTAGAGACACCCGTTTGCCAGTAGGCTCTGCTGAGAGCATGTCCTACTTCGTCACGGGAGCAACGGGCTTCATCGGCCGCCGCCTGGTGGAGCGCCTGCTCGAGAAGCGCCAGGGCAACGTCTACGTGCTCGTGCGCGAGGGCTCCAAAGGCCGCCTGGACGACCTGATCGAGCGCTGGACCGTCGTCGCGGGCGCATCCGCCGCCGAGCGCGTCGTACCGGTCGTCGGCGACCTGCGCCGTCCGCTGCTCGGCATCGAGCAGGACCAAATCGCGGAGCTGAGCGGCAAGGTCGACCACCTCTTCCACCTGGCGGCCGTCTACGACATGACCGCGCCGCCGGAGCGCAACACGGCCGTCAACGTCGGCGGCACGACGCACGCCGTCGAACTGGCGCGGGCGCTCGACGTCAAGCACATGCACCACGTCTCCTCGATCGCCGTCGCGGGCGACTACCGCGGCCTGTTCACCGAGGACATGTTCGACTCCGGCCAGCGACTGCCCTCCCCCTACCACCGCACGAAGTTCGAGTCCGAGCGGATCGTGCGCGAGCAGCCCTACGTGCCCTGGCGCGTGTACCGGCCGGGGATCGTCGTCGGCGACTCGGAGACCGGCGAGATGGACAAGATCGACGGTCCCTACTACTTCTTCCGCGCGATCCAGCGTATGCGCCAGCTGCTGCCGGAGTGGGTGCCGCTCGTCGGCCTCGACCTCGGCTACACGAACGTCGTGCCGGTCGACTGGGTGGCCGGAGCGCTGGAGCATCTCGCCCACGAGCCCGATCTCGACGGGCAGGCCTTCCACCTGACCGACCCGCGCCCGCAGCGCGTCGACGAGCTGATCAACGAGCTCGCCGAGGCCGCGCACGCGCCGCGCTTCGCGCTCAGCGTCGACAAACGCCTGACCGCGGTGCTGCCGCGCTGGCCGCTAAAGCTCGCGAACGCGCTGCCGCCCTTCAAGCAGATCGGCAGCCTCGCGCTGCGCGAGCTGGGAATCCCGCGCGAGGTCCTCTCGCACATGGAGCTGGTGCCGCGCTTCGACACGCGCCTGACCGGCGCCGCGCTGCAGGGCTCGGCCTACGAGCAGCCACCGGCGCTGGCGGACTACGTCTCCAGGCTGTGGGACTACTGGGAGCGCGAGATGGAGCCCGCGACGGGCCGCGGTCGCACGCTGAAGGAGGCGCTCGACGGACGCCACGTCGTGATCACGGGCGCCTCCTCGGGCATCGGTCGTTCGACCGCGCTGAAGGTGGCCGCGGCGGGCGGCGTGCCGCTGCTGGTGGCGCGCAACGTCGAGAAGCTGGAGGAGGTGCGCGCCGAGATCGTCGCCGGCGGCGGCACCGCTTTCGTGTACGCGGCCGACATCTCCGACATGGAGTCGATCGAAACGCTGCTGGAGCGGCTGCTGGCCGACCACCGCAACGTCGACGCGCTGGTCAACAACGCGGGTCGCTCGATCCGCCGCTCGATCGCGCTCAGCTACGACCGCTTCCACGACTTCGAACGCACGATCCAGCTGAACTACTTCGGCGCCGTCAAGCTGATCATCGGGTTGATGCCGCACATGCGCGAGCGCGGCTCGGGGCACATCGTCAACGTCTCCTCGATCGGCGTGCAGACAAACCCACCGCGCTTCTCGGCCTACGTCGCCTCGAAGGCCGCGCTCGACGCCTTCACGCGCGTGGTCGCCTCCGAGGTGATCGGCGACGGCGTCACCTTCACGACGATCCACATGCCGCTCGTGCGCACGCCGATGATCGCGCCGACGAAAATGTACGACGCCTTCCCCACGCTCAGTCCGGAGGAGGCGGCCGACATGATCTGCGAGGCGCTGCGCTCGCGGCCGAAGGAGATGGGCACGCGCCTCGGCAAGTTCGGCGAAGTCCTCTACAGCCTCTCGCCGAGCATGGTCGACCGCCTGCTGCACCTCGGCTACCGCGTGTTCCCCGACTCGGCGGCCGCGAAGGGCCAGAAGGACGTCGAGGAACACGTCTCCTTCGAGCAGATCGCGATGGCGACGCTCACGCGCGGGGTGCACTGGTAACGGGCGCCGGTCGAGGCGTTAGGTTGGCTCGCGATCATGCCGCCGCCAACGCTCAGCCTCGTCGAGAGCCCAAGCGAGGTTCCCATCGTGGTCGACTCGTACGCTGGGCCGGTGTACGCGATCGCTTTCGACATGGACACCGACTCGATGCGCAAGCTGTACGGGAAGCCCTCGTGGGAGAGCGGCTACGGCGAGATTCGTGACGTGCTCCTTCGCCACGGCTTCTCCAAACAGCAAGGCTCGGTGTACTTCGGCGACCGCGGCCGAGTCAAGGCGGTCTCGTGCGTGGTGGCCGTCCAGGATCTATCCCGCGAGCTGCCCTGGTTCACGGCTTCGGTGCGCGACATCCGTATGTTGCGAATCGAGGAGGAAGACGACCTCAGCGTCGCCTTGGAGAAGGTCGATCCGCCGCCCGCCACCGGGCGCCTGTTCGACGCGAGCAGCTAGCTGGCCGGGGCTTCATGGGATGATCGGGGCGTGACGGACGCGCCCGCGATCGAGGTCATCGGCCTGCGCAAGAGCTACGGCGAGCACGAGGCCGTGCGTGGGATCGACATCACGGTCAGGCGCGGTGAGGTGTTCGGGCTGCTCGGCCCCAACGGCGCCGGCAAGACCACGACCGTCGAGATCCTCGAGGGCTACCGCGCGCGCAGCGGCGGCGAGGTCTCGGTGCTCGGCGAGGACCCCGCCAGGCGCTCGCTGGCGCTCAGGCGGCGGATCGGCATCGTGCTGCAGGCCGGCGGCGTCTACGGTCACATCACGCCGCGCGAGGCGCTGCGCCACTGGGCCGGCTTCTACCCCAAGCCGCGCGAGGTCGAGGAGGTGATCGGCCTGGCCGGCCTGGGCGAGTGCGCCGATACGCGCAGCCGCAAGCTCTCCGGCGGACAGCTTCGGCGGCTGGACTTCGCGCTCGCGCTGGTGGGCGACCCAGAGCTGGTGTTCCTCGACGAGCCGACGACCGGCTTCGACCCCGAGGCGCGGCGCGCCGCCTGGGACACGGTACGTTCGCTGCGCGATCTCGGCAAGACGATCCTGCTCACGACGCACTACCTCGACGAGGCCCAGGAGTTGGCCGACCGCGTGGCGATCGTCAAGGACGGCCGCGTGCTGGCGATCGGCCCGCCGCGCGAGCTCGGCGTCGGAGCGGCCCACTATCGCGTGGCCTACCGCGACCCCGAGGGTCAGCTGGTGGAGCGCGAGACCGAGGACCCGACGACCATGCTCGCCGAGCTGACCGCGCAGGCGCTGGCAGAAGGCTGGCGCCTTGAGGAGCTGTCCGTCGAGCGCCCGACGCTAGAGGACGTCTACCTGGAGCTGACCGCCGATGGCTGAAGTCGTCGCGCTGGGCTGGCGTCAGTACCGCCTCGAGCGCCGCATGTTCTGGCGCAATCCGAGCGCCGCCTTCTTCAACTTCCTGCTGCCGCTGCTGTTCCTGGCGGGCGGCGGCGCGTTGCTGAGCGGCAGCCAGCACGACCTCAACCGGCTCGTGCCGTCGATCGCCGGCATGAGCGTGATGTCGACGACCTTCACCGCGTTGGCCTACAACATCGTGTTCCTACGCGAGCGCGGCGTGCTCAAGCGCATCCGCGGCGCGCCGATGCCAACGCTGTCCTACTTCGGCGGCGTGGCGGCCAACGCCGTCACCAACACGATTCTGCAGATGGCGCTCGTGATCGTCGCCGGACGGCTGTTCTTCAACATCGGCTGGCCGCGCGAGTGGGGCACGCTGTTGGTGTTCGTGCTCGTCGGCGTCGTGAGTCTGGCGGCGTTGGGCGTCGCGTTCGCCCACGCGATCCCCAACTTCGAGTCGACGGCCGCCTACGTGAACGCGATCTTCCTGCCGATCGTGTTCGTGTCCTTTTACGTGTTCGACTCCTCCAGCGCGCCCGGGTTCCTGCGCACGATCGCCGAAGCGCTGCCGCTGAAGCCCTTGATCGCGGGACTGTCGGCGGCGATGGTGACCGGCTCGAAGCTGTCGAGCAACCTCGACGCGCTAGCGGTGATCGCGCTGTGGGGGCTGTTCGGCCTGTATTTCGCCGTGCGCGGCTTCTCCTGGGAGGGATCGAAGCGATGAAGGCATGAGCGAGCCTACGTGCGTCTTTCGCCGTGACGGCGAGCGGCGCTACGTACCCACCGAGCAGGCCCGCGGACCGTGGGATCCGCAGGCTCTGCACGGCGGCGCCCCAGCGGCGCTGATCACGAGTGCCTTCGAGTCGATCGAGCCCGGCGCGGAGCTGCGCATGGCGCGGCTCGGCTTCGAGTTCCTGCGCCCGATCCCGATGGCGCCCCTGCGGCTCAGCACGAGCGTCGTGCGCGGCGGGCGGCGCGTGCAGGAGCTGGCCGCCGAGCTGCACGCCGAGCCGGAGGACGGCGGCGAGCCGGTGCTCGTCTGCCGCGCCAGCGGCCTGCGACTCGCGGAGGTGCCCGAAGGCCTGCCGACGTTGCCGGAAGATGCCGCGCAAGGACCGGTCGATCGGCCGATGGTCGACTTCGACGTCGCCGAGCCGCGCCGCTTCGGCCTAGATTCGACCGACAGCGTGAGCTTCGCCGCCAGCGCCATGGAGATGCGCTGGGAGGGCGACCCGTGGCGCCTCGGGCCGGGACGGGTGTGGCAGCGGCTCGGCATCGATCTCGTCGAGGGCGAGCCGCTCACACCGCTGGCGCGCCTGGCCGCCTCCGCGGACTTCGGCAACGGCGTCAGCGCCAGCCTGCCGTTTGACGGCTACCTGTTCATCAACGCCGACCTGCACGTCCACCTGCACCGTGCCCCGCGAGGCGAGTGGATCGGGCTGGACTCGCGCACGCTGCTGAGCGCCGGTGGGGCGGGGTTGTCCGAAAGCGTGCTGCACGACCGCGACGGGGCGGTTGGACGGGCGTTCCAGTCGCTCGTCGTCGGGCGACGCTGAGGAAGGTCGTCAGCTGACGATCGCGCCGTTGAGCGCCGCATCGATCGCCATCAGCGTCTCGGCGTCGAGCACGACGCCCGCCGCGGAGGCGTTGGCGTGGACCTGCTCGGGCCGGCTCGCGCCCACGATCGCAGAGGCCACGTTCGTCTGACGCAACACCCAGGCGAGCGCCATCTGCACCATCGTCAGGCCCGCTTCCTCGGCGATCGGTTCGAGCCGGCCAACGGCCTCCAAGATCGCCGGGTCGAGCAGACGCTCGATGAAGCCGCCCATGCTGTCGCTCGCCGCGCGCGAGTCCGCCGGCGGCTGCTGACGGGCCTTGTACTTGCCTGTCAGCACGCCTTGCGCCAGCGGCGACCAGACGATCTGCGAGATGTCCTCCTCGCGGCACAGCGGGATCACCTCGGCCTCCGGGGAGCGCACGATCATCGAGTACTGCGGTTGGCTGGAGACCCAGCGTGTGACACCGGGGATCGCGAGTGACTCCGCGATCTTCGCCGCCGGCCACTCGCTGAAGCCGATGTAGCGCGCCTTGCCTTCCCGCACGACCTCGCCGAGCGCCTGCATCGTCTCCTCCAGCGGCGTCTCGTCGTCGTAGCGGTGGCACTGATAGAGGTCGACGTAGTCGGTCCGAAGGCGCGCGAGCGAGGCATCGATCTGCTTGTGGATCTGCTCGGCTGAGAGGCCGCGATCGGTCGCGGACATCGGGAAGTAGACCTTCGTCGCGAGCACGTACGAGGAGCGCTCGCGTCCGGCCAGCACCTCCCCGAGCAGCGTCTCGGAGGCACCTCCGCCGTACACGTTGGCGGTGTCGATGAAGTTGATACCGGCCTCGAAGGCGGCGTTGACGCACGACTCGGCTTGTTCGCGCTCGACGCCGCCGGAGTAGGTCAACCAGGAGCCGAGGCTGATCTCTGAGACCTCGAGGTCGCTGGAGCCGAGTTTGCGCAGCCGCATCGCCACGCACACTACCCTGACTTGGCAGTGGACCCCATCGATCCCTCGCTGCGCATCCGCTCGGTCGCGCTGGCCGTGTCGGACCTGCGGCGCAGCAGCGACTTCTACGAGCGCGTCATCGGCCTGCCCGTCCTGGAGCGCGGGACCGAGCGCGTGCTGCTCGGCACGGACCCCGCGCAGCCGGCGCTCGCGTTGAGCCCGATCGAAGACCCCCAGCCCGCCCCCTTCGGCAGCACGGGCCTGTTCCACGTCGCCTGGCTGCACCCGTCGCGCGCGGGGCTGGCCGAGACCGTGCGACGCGTGCTGGCGAGCGAATGGCGCTTCGACGGCGCCTCCGACCATGGCGTCTCGGAGGCGCTCTACCTGAGCGACCCCGACGGGCTCGGCATCGAGCTGTACGCCGACCGTCCGCGTGAGCGGTGGGATCGTCCGGCCGGCGGTCGCGGCGTGAACATGGTCACGCTGCCGCTCGACATCGAGGATCTGCTGGCCCAGCACGGCGGCGCGCCAGGGCCCGCGACCGAGCCCGGCACGCACATCGGCCACGTCCACCTGAAGGTCGCGGACGTCCCGCGCGCCGCCGGCTTCTACGCGGACGTGCTCGGCTTCGAGGAGCAAGCGCGCATCCCCTCGGCCGCGTTCCTGTCCGCCGGCGGCTACCACCACCACATCGGCCTCAACTCGTGGCAGAGCGAGGGCGGCGCACCGGCGGGGAACGACGCGCCGGGCCTGCGTGGTGCGACGTTCGCGCTCGACGGCCAGTCGACGCTCGCGGCCTGGGCGGACGAAGCCGAGGCCGCTGGCGCGGAGCGCTCGCCCGGCGACGAAGGGGTGTCGCTGCACGACCCCGACGCCCAGCTCCTGACCTTCACGGCCCCCTAGGCGCCGGCCGCGTCGAGGCGCGCGATCTCCCGCTCGTCGAGCTGGAGCGTCAGCGCCCGCATCGACTCCGTGAGCTGCGCGACCGACGTCGCACTCGCGATCGGTGCCAGCACGGCCGGCTTCGCCAGCAGCCATGCCAGCGCCACCCCGGCCGGGGCGACGTCGCGAGCCGCCGCTATGTCGAGCAGCGCATCGAGCATCCGCAGGCCGCGGTCGTTGAGGTATTTCTCTTCGATGCCCGGCGCGCGCTGACTGTCGACCCGATCGCCGTCGCGACGGTACTTGCCGGTCAGGAAACCTCGCGCGAGACCGAAGTAGGGCATACAGGCGAGCCCGTGCTCGCTGCAGACGGCTGCCAGCTCACCCTCGTATTCGCCACGCTCCACGAGGTTGTAGTGCGGCTGCAGGGCGACGTATGGCGCGAGACCCTCTCGCTGTGCCACCTCCATCGCCTCGCGCAGGCGTGCGGCGCTGTAGTTGGAAGCTCCGGCGTGACGGATCTTGCCGGCGGCGGTCAGCTCGTCGTAGGCGCCCAGCGTCTCCGCCAGCGGGGTGTCGGGGTCGTCCTCGTGGGAGTAGTAGAGGTCGATGCAGTCGATGCCGAGACGCCGCAGCGAAGCGTCGGCGCCGCGATGGATGTTCTGTGCCGAGAGGCCCGGATGCTCGAGCGCCGAGCCGACCTTGGTAGCGATCACGAGCCGCTCGCGGTTGCCGCGCGCGGCGATCCAGCGTCCGAGGATCAGCTCCGATGAGCCTGGACCCTCGGGCCCGCGCCGCCCATACATGTCCGCCGTGTCGATGAAGTTGCCGCCCGCCTCGACGTAGGCGTCGAGCACCTCGAAGGAGCGCTGTTCGTCGATCGTCCAGCCGAACACGTTCGCGCCGAGGCAGACGCGACTGACGTCGAGCTGGGTGTTGGCTAGGCGGGCGATGGCGCTCTCAGCCTAGCGACGCTCCACGCGCCTTCAGAAGGGGTGGCCGAGCACGTCGACTTGTCCCGGCGGCCAGCTCAGCCCGCTCGCGAGCGGCAGGTACATGGCCGCCATCGGCATCTCGACCGGCCCGTCCTTCTGCTCAGCCCACACCGGAGCCTCGATGCGAACGAAACCGTGTTTGCCGTACAGGGCCGTCAGCGGCTCGTCGCAGAACAGCATCGCCCAGTGCGGCCCACGCTCGCGGCCGGCTTCCAGCAGTCGTTCGAGCAGCTCGCCGGCCAGCCCCTGGCCACGGTCGCTCGCGCGCACGAACACGCCGCCGACACCGAGCACGTCGATGGGCTCGTGCCCGCCGCCTCGCACCCGCACCCGCGCGATCAGCGAGCCAGCCATGCCGCGCACCTGGCCGTGCTCGTCGCGGATCGTGACGTGCTGGTCCTTGTCCCCCCATTCGAGCTCTTCGCCGAGCGTGCCCCAGGGGTTCTTCTCCGCGCCGACGACCTGCGCCCAATCGGCGCTCGTGACGCTGTCCAGTCGTACGTCCGCCACACGCGAAGTATTACCCGCTCCAAGCTCGTTTGCGTCCCCTCGCATCGCCGCCCAGGGCCGCTAGCGCCTGCGCCCGGCGGCGAAGCTCTGGACAGCGGGCGCCACGGCGCGCATACCCGAACCGACCTCGGCGCCCTCTTCGGCGGCTTCCGTCGGCCTCCCGTCGGGCTGGCGCAGACGACGCACGCTCGCACTCGTGCCGGCGACGCCCTCGTCGAGATCCGCCGGCAGGAAGCGTTCGAGCGCCACCAGCTCACGCACGAGCACGTTGACGACCGGCTTGATCCGCTCCGCGGGCTCCGCGGACGCCGCTGACGCCGGGCGTTCCGCGCCCAGCTCCCAGACCTGGGCCGGCGCGGCCTCCTGGGTGCGCTCCAGCCGGCCCCGCGCCAGCAGCAGCGGCTCGGCGCGAGCGAGCTGGCGATGGCGTTCGTAGACCGCCTGCGGCACGACCAGGTTGATCGTGCCGAACTCGTCCTCGAACAGCAGGAACATCGTGCCGTTGGCGGTGCCCGGTTTCTGGCGCGCGATCACGAGCCCCGCGACCGTCACATCGCAACGGTCGGGCAGGCGCGCTAGCTGTGCGCTGGTGGCGAGCTTGTGCGCGGTCAGCCGGCCGCGCAGCGCGGCCAGCACGTGATCGCCGACTGTCACACCACTGGTCGCGTAGTCGGCCATCAGCCGCTGCCAGCGTCCGAGCTTGCGCAGCCTCGGCGCCTCTCCCAGCTCCAGCGGCAGCGCCAGCTGCACGCTCTCGCCGTCCTCGGCCTCCTGTGCCGGGGTCGTGAGGCCGAGCTGCCAGAAGGCCGTCCGCCTGTCCTGCCCGGCCAGCAGGCAGTCGCAGGCGCCCGACCAAGCGAGCCGCTCGAGCGTTCGCCGGCTCACCGTCGCACGTCCGGTGAGATCGGCGAGGTCGGCGTAGGCGCCGCTCCGTTCGCGCTCGGCCACGAGCCCTTCGAGCTCTTCCCGGGCGGCGCCCTTGACATAGCTCAGCCCCAGGCGCACCGCCCCATCCTGGACCCGGCACTGAAGCTCAGAGGCGTTCACGTCCAACCCCAGCATCTCGATCCCGCGCAGCTCGGCCTCGTGCACGAGGCTGTCCGACGCATAGAAGCCCATCGGCTGCTCGTTGAGCAGCGCACACAGGAACTCCGCTCCGTAGTGAACTCTGAGCCAGGTCGACTGGTAGGCGAGCAGCCCGAAGGCTGCGCTGTGTGCCTTCGGGAAGCCGAAGCCCGCGAAGCCCTCCACCATGCCCCAGACTCGCTCCGCGGTCTGACGGTCGGCGCGCGCGTGGCGCATCGCCCCCTCGACGAAGCGCTCGCGGTGGCGCTGGAGCATCTCCTGCGAGCGCTTGCGACTCATGGCCCGCCGCAGCCCGTCGGCTTCGCCGGGCGTAAGGCCGGCGAAGGCTTCCGCGACCTGCATCACCTGGTCTTGGAAGATGATCGTGCCGAGCGTCTCGCGCAGCACCGGCTCGAGCGCCGGATGCTCGTAGGGGATCTCGTAGCTCGGGTCCGCCCGCAGCCGCTGACGGCGCTTGATGTAGGGGTTCACCGCCCCACCCTGGATCGGCCCCGGGCGCACGATCGCGACCTGGATCGTCAGGTCCTCCAGGTTGCTGGGACGGGTGCGCAGCAGCGACTGCATCTGCGCCCGGCTCTCGATCTGGAACACGCCCACGGTGTCGGCGGCGCGGATCGCGCGGAAGGTCTGCTCGTCGTCGAAGGGGATGCGCGACAGGTCGATGCGTTCGGAGCGTGCCCGCTCGATCTCGTCGACGCAGCGCTCCACGGCCGAGAGCATCCCCAGCCCGAGCAGGTCGATCTTCAAGAAGCCCGCGTCGGCGCAGGAGTCCTTGTCCCACTGCACCATCTGCCGGCCCTCCATCGCCGCTGGCACGACCGGGCAGCAGTCGATCAGGGGCCGGGTGGAGATGATCATCCCGCCCGGGTGCTGGGACAGGTGCCTAGGCAGGCCCTGGGCTTCGGCCACCAGCCGTGCCAGCCACTGCCAGCGATCGCCCGGCGAGCCATCCGCGTGGGAATCCGCACCGCGCCGCGGACGCGAACCGGACGCCCCCCGCGCGTCGTCGAGCCCCGCGAGCAGATCGCCTTCGGCGCCGCCCCCGAAGCTGTCAGCGCCACGCGCCAGGCGCTCGATGCCACCCGCCGGCAGCCCCAGCACCTTGCCCAGCTCACGGATCGCGCCGCGCGATCGGTAGGTGGGGAAGGCGGCCACCAGCGCCGCGCGTTCCGTCCCATAACGCTCGTGGACGCGCGGTATCAGCCGCTCGCGGATGTCGCGCGGGAAGTCCAGGTCGATGTCGGGCAGACCGCTCAGGTCTTCGTGCAGGAAGCGCCCGAGCGCCAGCTGAGCGGCGAGCGGGTCGATGTGCGAGAGACCGGTCAGGTAGCAAACCAGCGAGGAGACAGACGATCCCCGCCCCCGTCCAGGCGCTAGCAGAGCGCGCACGGAGCTTGGGCCGCGCACCTCGATCGCGACCTCCCTGGCCAGCTCGAGCATGTCGTGGTGGAGTAGGAAGAAGCCCGCCAGCCCGAGCCCGTCGATCACCGCCAGCTCCTGCTCCAGCCGCTCTCCCGCCTCCCTGCGACGTGCCCGCGCGGCGGCCGGCGAGAGGTCCCGGTCCAGCTGCTCCCCGTAGCGCTGTTCGAGACGTACGCGGCACAGCTCGGCCAGGCGCCGTGGGGCGTCGGACTCCTCGGCGCCTGGGTAGCGATAGCCCAGGTCCTTGTCCAGGTCGAACTCGAGCCGCTCCGCCAGACGCAGGCTCTCGCGCACCGCCTCCGGGTGGTCGGCGAAGCGCGCCGCCATCGCCCGCGGCGAGCACATGACATGGCTGTGGTTGCCGCGCCGCAGCGGCTCGGACGCGTCGAGCGTGGCGTGATGGCGCAGCGCCACGAAGGCGTCCTGCAGCTCGGCGCGGTGCACATGGTGGGCGTGGACGTCGCCCGTCGCGACACAGCGCAGTCCGAGCCGGCGGGCTAGCCGCGAGAAGGCCAGGTTGCGGGCGCGATCGTCACGAGCATAGGGCCGCTGCAGCTCGACATACAGGTCCTCGGCGCCGAACGCCTCCAGCAGCCGCCGCGCCGTGCGTTCGGAGTCGTGTAGGACCGAGGCACCGGCGCAGCCCGTCAGGCAGACGAGCCCTTCGGCGTGCTCGACCACCGTCTCGATGCTCAAGAACGGCTCCGCGCGCAGCCGGCGGGAGCCATCGCGGGTGTGGGCGTGGGCGTGGGTGAGGATGCGGCAGAGGTTTCGCCAGCCCTGCTCGTCGCGTACCAGCAGCGTGATGTGGCGTCCGTCGTCGAGGTCCACCTCGGCGCCGTGGATCGCCCGGATGCCGCAGTCGGCCGCGGCTTGCGTCAGCTCCATCGAGCCCGACACCGAGTTGTGGTCGGTCAGCGCCAGCGCCTCGTAGCCGAGCTCCGCCGCGCGCCGCACGAGCTCTTCGGGCAACGAGGCGCCGTCCAGGAAGGAGTAGGCCGAGTGGCAGTGCAGCTCGGCGTAGGGCGCGACGGAGACCGGGCGCATCTATGGCCTCTGCGCGAACCAGCCGCCCGAGCAGAGGTCGTGGAAGACAACCACGTTGCGTCCCCGCTCCCCCACCAGCTCCCAGTAGCGCCGTCTGAGCGGCTTCGAGGTCCACCAGCGGTCCTCGATCAGCCACGACTCGCGCAGCGACAGCATCGCTTCACCGTCGACCTCGGCCGGATGGCCGGCGTGCTCGGTCCCGCGCACGCGGACCGCCCGGGGCTCGTTCAGCGACCGTGTCATTCGGCGATCGGCGTCAGCACCACGCGCCGCTCGGGCACGCGCGAGTCGGGGTCGACGCACACGGCCCGCAAGGCCCCGTCGCGCCCGGCCACCGCCCGTACCTGGGCGATCGCCTCGCGCAGCCGGGCCGCCCTCACGGCGGAGCGGGCGGCATCGCACTCGAACAGGCCTCCCTGCTCGCTCGCGGGTGGCCCGAAGCGCTCGACCGCGAGGCTCAGCGCTCGTGCGGGCGCGGGCAGACTCGTCAGCCGCACGGACAGCGCCAGCCAGATGCGCTCGGGGTCTGAGATCGCCTGGCGGAAGACCACCCGTTCGCGCCAGGAGCCACCAGCGACCATGTGGGCCTCCAAGCTCGCCGCCCGCAGCGTGCGCCCGCGACGCTCGGGACGAGCCAGGAGACGGTTGACGAGCACTCCCAGCACCCGCTTCAGCGCCGGGCCGCTGCCCGCGTCGCCGACCTCCATCGTCTCCTGCAGGTGCTCCCGGGGCAGGCGCGGGCACAGCGGACTGTCCTCGCCGCCGGCCAGCCGGTGGGCGAGCGCACCGGGCTCCCCGAAGCGGTCGGCGAGACGCCCCGGGCCCAGCTCGAGCAGCTCGCCGAGCGTGCGCAGGCCGAGCCTCGTCAGAGGCTCAACCAGCTCGGCCGTCTCCTCACGCAGGGCGAGCGTCCGTACCGGCCTGGCGGCCAGCCAGCGCCGCGCACCGGCGCCCTCCAACACCAGCGGCTTGCGCGAGCGGGCCTCGAGTGCCGCCGCCAGCGCACCGAAGCGCGCCGGCGCGACCCCCACGCGCACCGGCTGGCCAAGCGCGCCCCGGACGGCCTGGATCGTCCCGTCGAGCGAACCGTGCAACCCGCGCAGCCCATCGGAGCCGAAGTAGGCGAGTCCGGGAGCGGCGGGCTCGACGGCCGCGCCAATCGACTCCAGCGCGTCGAGCGCTCGCAGCCAGGCGTGCTCCACCATCACCGGGTTGCCCGGTATCAGGGTCAGCTCCGGGCAGCGGGCAAGGGCCTCCCCCAAGACCATGCCGCGCCGGACACCACACGCCTCCGCCGCCCCCGAGACTTCGCCCACGCGCTGCTGGGCGCCCGGCAGCGGCGCCACGGCCAGCGCCTCGCCGGCCAGCGCCTGCTGCAGCGCCCGCGCGCGGTCGCCAGCTGCCGCGAGCAGCTCGAAACGGGGTAGATATACGCAGACGACCATGCGAACATATGTTCGCATACGGAAGGGGACGGGTCAAACCCACCCCCCGCCCCGTCCGTCAATCCATCGTCAGCGGTCCCTCAGCCGATCCGCTCAGGAACTGGCGTACGAAGGCGTTGTCGGAGGAGAACATCCGCTCCGCGTCCCCTGCTTCAACGATCCGCCCCCGCCACAGAACCGCGATGTACTCGCCGATCTGCCGCGCCGAGGCGATGTTGTGGGTGACGACGATGTAGGTGCCTTTGTAGATCTGGTGCATCTCCTGGATCAGTTCGCACAACAGCGCCGTGCGCACCGGATCGAGGCCCGAGTCGGGCTCGTCGAAGATCACCACGTCCGGCTCCATCACCAGCGCCCTGGCGAAGCCCGCGCGCTTGCGCATACCGCCCGACAGCTGCGAAGGCGCGTCGTCCATCGCCTCGGCCAGCCCTACGTCCGTCAACCGCTGCGTTACCCGCTGGGCGATCTGGCCCTCGGTCATGTCGGTGTGCTGGCGCAGCGGGAAGGCCACGTTGTCGAACACCGACATCGAGCCGAACAGCGCGCCGTCCTGGAACAGCACGCCGATCTTGCGCCGCAGTTCGAGCAGCTTCGGCATCGTCAGCTTGCCAACCGACTGGCCTTTGACGAGGATTTCGCCGGAGTCGGGGAACATCAGGCCGATGATGTGCTTGATGAGCACGCTCTTGCCGGTGCCCGAAGGCCCGAGCACGACCGTGATCGTGTCCTCCGGGAAGGCGACGTTCAGCCCGTTGAGGACCGGCGAGCCGCCCAGCCGCTTGACGACGTCTATGCAGCGGATCGACCAGTCGCCGGCCTCCGGATCGCCCGAGAGGTCGAGGCCAGCGGTGTGGTATTGGAAATCGTCGGGCATCACTTTCCTTCGAAGACCGCGTGCGGATACTGACTGGTCTTGCCGTTGAACGTAAACGGGCCCTGCTGGTTGCAAGCCGGCGCGGCGACTTCGTTGGCGGTTGCTCCGGGCTTGTTGGCGACGCCGAACTTCTGGATCAGTTCGATCAGTTCCGTGGTTACGGTTTCGTTCGCCGGACCACTCACGGCGGGGGCGGAGTCGGCGCAGTTTTCGGTGCTGAACACCGGCAGGCCGCTGGACAGCGAGTTGAAGGTGCCCGGCAGCGGGTAGGCGTTGGAGCGGGCCGTGCCGATCGCTTTGCCATACACGGCGAGGCTCTCCGGGCCCAGCACCTGCATCGTCGACAGATAGTGCGTCAAGCGCGTGTCGCCGGCTTCCACCACGTTGGCGTTGTGCTGGCGAACGGTCGTGGCGGCCGTCGTGTTGGCGAAGAACGCCTGCAGCTCGGGCACGAATTTGCCCGTGTATTCCAGGAACGGATCCAGGTTGTGCAGGATCGGCCTGATGTTTTCGAGCACCGGGATCGTCAGGTTCAGCGACGTCTTGAGTTCGGGCAGGCCCTTGCTCGCGGCCTTCGTCAACGGGCCCAGCGCGGTCAGGAACTTGTCGAACTGCGGCGCGAACGGCTTGGCAGCCTGTGTCAGGCCGGCGAGTTCGCGCTCGGCCGGCTGGAATTCCTTGAAGAAAGGCGTTGCGTCGGCGGCGAAGCGGTCGATCTCTTTGAACGCGGTGCGCGAGCCGCGCTCGAAGCCGGGCAGCGCGCGAAACGCGGCGGCGAACGCCTGGCTTGCTTCGGCGGCCGCGGAGAAGGTCTGTTCGCCGTGGACGATCAGCCCTTCCAGCTGGTGATCGCGGCTCGCGAGGGCGTTGAAGACCACGCCGGTGTTCTTGATCACATCTTTCAGCGCGCCCTCCTGCGTAGCCAGAATGCCGACGAGCTTGTTGGCGTGTTCGGCGAACGGTTCCAGCCGGGCGAAGTCGGCGTTGATCTGTTCGCCGCGCCCGTCGATGCCTTCGGACACCGACGACTGCCAGAGCCTGAACGCGGCCCGAGTCTTCGGATCGAACAGGGAGAGGATGTCGTCGAGCGTCACTGACGGTTCGACCTGCCGCTCACCCAGCTCGCCGTTGTCCTTCAGGTACGGCCCCGTGTTGCCCTCCGGGATCAGCTGCACGTAGGTCTCGCCGAGCAGCGTCTTCTGACGCAGGATCGCGTGCATGTTGGCCCGGATCGGCGCGTATCTCGAGTTCAGTTCGAGCGTCGCGCGCGTCAATCCTTCGGTGCCGTGGTGGAGCGAGATCACGTGCCCGACGTCGACGCCGCTGATGCGCACGTCGGACTGTTCGGCCAGCGCCAGCGAGCGCGGGAAGGCGACCGTCATGCGGTAGCCCTTCGGCTTGAGCGGCAGCGGGCCGCCGAAGGACTCCCACAGGAACATCAGCAGCCCGAAGCAGCTGAGCACGAACAGGATGATCACGAGAATGTTGCCGAGTGTGGGAGCGCGCTTCTGCATCTCAGCCCTGACCTCCCTTCGAGCCGCCGCCGGCCGCCGTGAACGGGGTGGCCTTGAGAGTCGAGAACAGTCCCGTCGAGTGGCTCGAGCCGTGCAGACTCGCGGCTGAGCTGGAGGGTTTGGATCTTGCTTCTTCTTCTTCCTTTATTTCTTGCTTTGTGAGCAGCCCAGGCCCGTCGGCGAAGCATTCTTCCTTGGTCGGAGGCCTGAGCAGCGAGACCAGCACCTTGACCGGTTCGTTGACGGACTCCACGCCTTTCAGGATTTTCAGGATTTTGCAGTTGAAGTAGATGACCGTCCGGCCGAGGACGCCGTGCGCGTCGGCCGTGCTCACGACGCTGTTCAGGTTGTGATTGGCCCAGTCGAGGAAGAAGCCGAAGCCGGCCTGTTTGGGGCCCGGGTTGTAGGCGATCTCGTTGAAGAATTCGTTGATCACGGCGAAGCTCGTGGCGAGCTTCGGGAAGGCTTCGCCCAGGCCTTCGGTGGAGGGCCCCAGTTCTTGGACGACCGGCAGGATCTGACGCGCGAAGGGACGGATTTCGTTCTTGATGATCGGCTCGGTCTTGAGCGCCACCTTTTTAGTCGCTTCCTGCGCCGGCGCCAGCGCCTTGGCGAACGGCTGCAGCTCTTTGAACGCCGGCGTGATGAAGCTGGTCGCGGTCGCGACGTGGCCCAGGCCTTCGCTGGTCTTGTGCAGCGCGCCCGGCAGCAGGTGCAGCGTCTTTTCGAGGTTGGCGTCCTCGTCTTTGAACGTTTCGAAGACGGCGTTCGAAGCGTCCACGAGCTGTGAGATCTGGGTGTCCTTGGTGCCGATCGCTTCGGTCAGCAGGCGGAAGTTGTGGATTCCGTGGGCGATGTTTTCCTGGCGCAGGCTGAGTTCGCGCTGGATCTCGTCGCCGAGGCGCGCGGCCGGCTCGAAGCGCTTCAGCGTCGCCGCGAGCGACGTGCTGTTGTGGTCCAGGCCTTCGCCGGCGCCGGCGAGCAGCTCCTGCAGATAGGCCTGGGTTTCCGCGTCGAGGCCGGAGAGGAATTCGTCGAAGTTGACGTTCGGCGCGGTCTGCGACAGCGGCAGCACTTCGCCGCTGTGCAGCTTCCCGGCCGACGGCGTCCCCGGGTTGACCTCGACGGTGATGTCCTGCAGCTGGGTCTTGGGGCGCAGCAGCAGGGTCGCGTTCTTGTAGAAGCGCGCGTACTTGGGCGTCACGTTCATCGACACGATCGCCGTGCCTTCGTGCAGATCGACGCTGGCGACTTCGCCGACCTTGGCGCCCGCGATCGTGACGGCCTGGCCCTGCCCAGGCGTGACCGCCTGCGCCGTCTGGAAGTCGGCCTTGAGGACGAAGTGTTCGTGTCCGAGCACGGGCACCCAACTGGGCAGCTTGAAGTTCTCGTGGGCGAGGATGTAGCCGCCGACGGCGGCGGCGATCACGATCATCGTGACGACCGAGATGAACGCCGTGCGGTAGCGCTCGATCTGATCGCGAACGCTGAGACCGTCCTCGTGGCTCTGAGCGGGCGTGGGCGTCATTCGGGAGTCCCGTCAGCCGGGCCCTGCGAGAGCGGGCCGTTGAATTCGGGCAGCTTCTGCGTGTCGCATGGTACGAGCGGCTTGTACGGCGGCTCTTCGGCCGGGTAGGCCGGGTGCGTGCCGAGCGGCTTGAGCGGCGAGCGGCCGAGCAGCTGCAGGCTGCCTTCGGGTTTCACGCCGAGCACCGACGTCGGACGTGACTTCAGCGTATCGCCGCTGTTGCCGACCAGGAAGCGTGCGTAGGCACCGTTGCCGTTGAAGCCCTGGCCGATGCCCGCGAGGCCCACGAGGCCGTACCAGAACTCCTTGTAGTCTTCGACGCCCGAGGTCGCCGCCCCGTCCTGGAGCTTGGTGTTGCCGGCTGGCAGGATCACGTTCGTCAGGCACTTGTTGAAGCCTTCGGTCTGGCGGAAGAGCGGGATCTGTTCGCCGGTGAGCTTGGCCAGCGACGGCGTCGCTTCGGAGAGGGCCTTCGCGACCCCGCCCAGCTCGCTCGGCTGCAGCGAGGCCTGCACCTGTTCGATCCACGGCAGCGCGGCGGTGACGGTCGCCGCCGTGAGCTTGACGCCCGGAATGATGTTCTTGGCGAATTCGCGCGTCGGCGGGAACGATTCGTCGAGCCCCTTCAGCCCCGCCGCGATGTTGTGCAGCGAGCTCGGCAGCTCGGCGACCGTCGCGTGCAGGCTCGTCGACTGCTTGGCGAAAGCTTCGAAGAAGGCGTTGAAGTTGACGAACAGTTCTCCCAGCTGCTGCTCGTGGACGTTCAGCGCGGACGTCACTTTGCCGATGCTTTCGACGAGCTTCGAGAAGTCGTGTTCTTCGGTGCCGGTCAGCGCCTGCTGGATGACCGCGCCGCCACGCAGCGCCTTCGGCGAGTACTGATAGGTCTTGTTGAACGCTTCCGCGGCGCTCAGCCCGCGCACGGCGGGATCCTGTTCGGCGTCTTCTTCGGCGTTGGGCTTCTTCGTCAGGCCTTCGCCGAAGTTGATCAGGAAACGCTGCAGGTTGGCGCGCGTGTCGGTGTTGAGGGCGTCGAGCACCTGATCGAGCTGCACCGGGTCGGCGGTCTGCGTGATCGGCAGCGTGTAGCCCGACGACACGGACTTCGCGGACGGGCTGCCCGGCTGCAGTTCGACGAACCAGTTGCCTTCCAGGAAGATGCGCGGGCGAATCTTGACCGTCGCGTCTTCGTGGATCGGCAGCCCGCGCGATTCGATTTCCATCGTCACGAGGCCGGTCTTGCCTTCGCGCTTGATCGATGTGACCTTGCCGACGTCGACGCCGGCGATGCGCACCGGCGACTTGGAGTGGATGTTGAGCGCGCTCGCGAACTCGGCCTTGAGCTGGAAGCCGTGTTTGAACGGCAGGTGCTTGGTGAAGCCGAAGTAGACCCCGATCACGAGCACGACGATCAGGACGACCGCCGAGCGAACCGGGCTCGCCTTGCCGAGTTCGGAGGCCGGGACCTCGTCGCGGCGGCGCCAGAAGCGTGGGCTGGGGCTCATTCGGATGCCCCCTTGCTCGCCTTCTTCGCCTTGACGCCGAGCGC
This sequence comes from Solirubrobacteraceae bacterium, assembly GCA_036490015.1. Taxonomy (GTDB): domain Bacteria; phylum Actinomycetota; class Thermoleophilia; order Solirubrobacterales; family Solirubrobacteraceae; genus Palsa-744. Next base: position 21,652 of record DASXER010000129.1, read on the forward strand.
CTTGAGCGTCGCTTCGGGGTACGGGTTGCCGAACAGGTCTTCTTCGCGCTTGGTGATTTCGCGTTTGCTTTCGACCTCGGCGGTCGGCAGGTTGCCGATCTCCGCTTTGCCGATCACGTACTGCTCGTTGCCGGCTTCGCACACAGCGGCCTGACCGGGGCCGTTGACGTTCGGATACGGGTTGGCGTGGACGTGGTCGCTGTCGATGATGTTCGTGTTGCCCGCGACCCCTTCCGTCGATGGCCCGTTCGCCGGCCCGGAGGACGGGAAGCCCTCGCTGTTCCCACCCGGCGGCGCGATGATCAGGCCGGCGCGACCCAAGGTGCCGACGCCGACGCTCTCGGACTCGGTCTGCGAGATGTTGCGGAAGAACAGCGTCAGGTAGTTGCACTTGGCCTGCTCGGGCGCGAGGCCGGCGAGCAGCGGCCCGCCGACTTCCAGCGTGTGCGTGAAGTCTTCGAAGGCGTCGGTGACGATTGGGTTCTCGCCGAATTGCGCTAGCGCTTCGGAGGATTCGGCGAGCTTGCTGTTGAGCGCCGTCGCGGCGGCGAGGTTGATCGCACCTTCTTTGAAGGCGTGACCGATCGGCTTGGCGATGGTCGTCAAAGCCGCCGCGCTCGGGCGCAGCAGGTGCATGAACTCGGTTGCGCTCTCGAGGAAGGGCGCCTCGGCGGGCAGCGATTTGGTCCCCTGCTCGAGCGAGGCGGGGCCTTCCTCGGTCGCTTCTTCGAGCTGTTTCGCGACGCTCGCCCAAGCCGTGAAGAAGGTGTCGAGGTCCCTCCACCCGTTGGCGTTGGCCTGTGCGACCGGAGCGGTCTCCGAGGCGGCACGGTCGAGCGCGATGAAGAACTCGCGCAGGCCCGTCTTGGGGTCGGCCAGGTTGCGCAGCACCGGAATCGCGTGGTTGACCAGCGGCCGCAGCGTGGCGATCGTGTTGTTGAGCCCGAGACCGCGCCCCGCCAGACCGTCGCCGAAGTTGTTGGTGTTGATCTTGATCGAGTTCCGCGTCTTGTGGTCGAACATGTTGAAGAGTTCGTCGATGTTCACGGGTTCGCGGACCTGGCTCGACGGGATCGTCTGACCGGCACTGATCCGCTGGCTCGAATGGCCCTTTTCGAGTTCCAGGTACTTCAAGCCGATCGCCGACACCGACAGAACCTCGGCCTTGGTGTCGAGCGGCAGCTTTTCGACGCTCTTTTCGAGCTTCAGGTCGGCGATCGCGACGACCCTGCCCGTCTTCGGGTTCTCCTTCGCCGACAGCGAGCTGACGAGCCCGACGCGCGTACCGGCGATGCGCACCTGGTTGGACGGGATCAAACCGGAGGCCTCCGGCAGTTCGACCTTGATGTTGTAGGTCGGTACGAACGGCAGGCCGTTGTTGGCGTTGTACGCCAGGAACACGGCGACCACCACGATCAGCGTCGTGACCGCCCCGATGAGCAGCGGGTTGCCCGCGAGCGATGAGCTTCGGCGCCTGTTCATCAGGGCGTCTCCGCCGGGTCGCACGAGAGCTTGCCTTCGTCTTCGAACGGCGCGGAGCCATCCGCGGCGGGGACCGCGGCGCCGCCGGGGCAGCGACGCAGCTGCTCGGTCTTGAGCGCCGCCAGCGCCTGGGACGGGGTCGTCGGAACGAGCGTGTTTTCCCCACCGAGTTCAAAGTCAGGCAGCACCGGGCTCACGTGTGCATAGTGACCTTCGGCGTCGTAGTAGGAGGTCGCCTGACCGAAGGTGCGCGCGGTGGCCACCAGCTCCGGTGCGTAGGGGCCGAAGAACGCCGTGACCGGCACCGATTCCTTTGACGCCTGCACGGTCGCCGGCGACGCCGTCGTCAGCTGTTTGGCAAGCGCGGGCAGCGCCCTGACCAGGTCGGTGAGGTCGTTGTTCGCCCCCGGCCGGTTGAACGCCAGGTTGAAGTTCGACACCGGCGTTGTCGCGGTCGAGACGAGGCCGTGCAGTTTCGAGAACAACGTCGTCAGCGGCTTGCTGGTCGGCCTGGAGACATCGACCAGTTCTTTGAGCACGGCGAACGTCGCCGGCAGTTCGGCGAAGGTTTTGTTGCCGGCCTGCACCGCCTTCGGCAGTTCTTTCAGGCCCGCGGCGAGCGCGTGCTGCTGCTCGCCGGTCTGGGTGAACGTCGTGTTGGCGTTTTCGATCAGGCTCGCGAGCGAGCCCTGCCGGGCACCGATCGTCGTCACGGCCTTGGCCGTTTCGACGAGGAAGTGCGTGAAGACCGGCTGGTCGCGCACCAGCTCGGAGAAGAAGTGGTCGGACGCCGCCAGGAAGGGTCCGAAGTATTCGGTCGATTCGCCGAGGCCCCGGCCCTCGCCCGCGTACTGCGTGGCCATTCCCTGGAAAAACTCCTGCAGGCCCTTGCGCGTCTTCGGGTTGAGGGTGTTGAAGAGCTGGTCGAGGTCGGTCACCGGCTTCGATGCGCTCGCGGGCAGCGTCGCGCCGTCTTTCAGCGCCGGCTTGTTGTTCGGTCCGGGCGAGAGCAGCACGTAGCGGTTGGCGACGCTGGACAGCGATGGCACGCGTACCTGCGCCGTGGTCCCTTCGTGCAGGGGGGTCAGGGACGAGTCGACGTGAATGGTCACGTCCGCCTGGTAGTTCTTCGTCAGCGTGATGTTGGTGACGCTGCCGACCGGTACGCCGCCGACCTGCACCTGGTTGCCGCGCACGAGCTGATCGCCTTCGGCCAACGTCAGGTGGTAGGTCGCGCCACCGCCTTTGCCGAACGCCAGATAGGCGATCAGCAGCACGACCAGCGCGAGCGCGCCGATCACGACGACGCGGGCCGTGCCGCCGCGGGTAGGACGCGGGCGGGCCGGTCCGGGCGAGCTGGGCGGCGGCGTGGGCGCGGCGGGCGGACTCGGGGGATTAGCTGTCGCCACCGGCTTCCTTTCCGGCCGTTGACGCGGCGCCACCTTCGTCGGGGATCGCGGCGGTCGAGTGACCGTGGCCGACGCTCGGGTCCGGGATCTCCCCCAGCCGTGCGATCAGCTTGATCCATTCCTGCGGGCCGAGCTCCGAGCTGCCGGTCGAGGCGGTGCTCGCGTGACTGCCGGACAGCCCGACGAAGGAGACGCGAATTCCGTTGCGCGCGTGCGGGCTCGTTTCGGCGGCCGCCGCGCCCGGGAAGCTCATCAGGCTGACGATACGCCGCGGACGCGAGAGGCCCTGCAGCATCAGGAGCTTGCGCACGAGCGTGTCGGCGCTCGTGCCGGCACCTTGATGGCCGGCGACCGCGGTGCCGTTGATGGCCGTGATGTCGATCGACTCGGCGGTCTTGCGGGCGCCGGCGTTGGCCTCCAGCGCAGCCGATGTTTGCGGTACGCAGGTGAGGCCGGAGACCGTCGGCTGGAGTCCGCTGACCGACAGGTACTCGAGCGCCGCGAGCACGCGCCTGTCGACGCGCCCGCCACCGACGTCCTGACGAGCACAGTCGCCGAGGCGGACGCCCGGGTCGTGCAGCACCTGCGTCTCGAGCTGCTGCTTGGACTCCAGCAGAACCTGTCCGACGGTCGGCGAAGTCGCCAGGAACGGGTTCACGCCTTTGGCACGGAAGATCGAGCTGTTCTCGAGCGCGACCCAGCCGTCGAGGATCGGCTTCGGATCGATCAGCGGTGCGCCCGCGCCGGCGGGACGGATCTGGAAGATGATGTGCGACGCGCTGGCGCCGGTGCCGTCGCCGACGTGCCCGAGCACAGTACCCGCGATCACCTGCACACCCGCCGTCAACGGATGCAGGAAGACGTCGTTCGAGCCTTCGGCGAACTCGCTCACACCGGGGGCTACTTCGGCCGGGTGCGTCGCCGCAGGCGTCTTGTTTTCGGCCCTCGGCTGCGCGGCCGTCGGCGTCGATTCCAGCTGCGCGGTGGCTCCCATCGCGAGGCCCGAGAGGGTGCCGGCTTCGGAGAGCGGCGAGCGTTGCTGAACGCCCGCGGTCGCCGGACCGGTGGGCGTCGATTCCGAGGCCTCCGAGCTGCTGGAGATGCGCCGCGTAACGGCCGAGTCGACGCGCGGCTCGACGACCGGATAGACCGAAGAGGTGTCGCCCAGGTTCCCGTAGACGTAGGTGTTGCCGTAGGCGTCGCGCAGCACGACGAAGCGCCCGAGGCTGGGCGAGTCGCCGATCTGCACCACTTCGCCGTCCTGAGCGGCGATCACCGGTGCGCCGCTTTCGGCATAGATGGTGGTGCCGGGGATCGTGCGCGTCGACGCGCCGTCCTGCACGACCGGGAAGCCGTCGCTGTAGTGGGCCGCTGCGTGGACCGGGAAGCGCGCCTCGGTCAGCCCTGTGATCGCGCCGAGTAGTTCGGCGGGCGTGCCGCCGAGCAGCTGCGCGCGCAGCAGCACCGATTCGACGTACGTGGCCGAGTGGTTGTAGGCGAAGATCGCCGCCTTGATGTTCTTCGTACCGCCGGCCGCCCGCAGATAGCGCGCCGCGGTGAAGATCGCGTCGGCGGGGTTGTACGGGTCCTTGTAGCCATCGCCGTTCGCGTCCACGCCGTAGCGCCCCCACGAGGACGGCAGGAACTGCATCCACCCCTCCGCGCCGGCGCTCGACACGCTCAGGTCGCGCCCGTAGTCCGTCTCGATCTCGTTGATCGCGGCCAGCACCTGCCAGGGGATCCCATAGGCCGTGCCCGCGGCCTGGAAGATCGGCAGCAGGAACGGTGGGATCTGAAAGCTTTCGATGAAGAAGCTCGACTGGTCGCCGAAGCCCGAGAACAACGAGGACGGCAGGCCTGGCGTGAGCGACAGCGGCGCTACCGCGCGGTGCTTGGCCCGTGCACCTTCGGCTTCTTCTTCGCCGTTGCCTTCCGCTTCTTCCTGCTTCGTCTTCTTGCCTTCGGCCTTCGTCTGCGCACGGCGTTTCGCTTCGGCTTCCGCGGCGCCTTCGCTCGCTCCCTGCGACGTCTGCGATTCGACCTGAGCGGGCGCTTCTTCGACGCCTTCTTCGCTCGGCGCCGGCACTTCGGTCGTGGTGCTCGTGGGCGGCGGCGCTTCGGTCGGTGTGGCCGGCACGGTGGCTTCCACGGGCGCAGTGACTTCGGCGGCGACGCCGCTGGCCGGAAGCGCCGCGAGTGCGCCTACGAGCAGCGCGATCAGGATCGTTGAGCGCATACCGACCGTCAGTCTCCGAGCAGGTAGTTGAGGAGCATTCCGCCGGCTTCGGAGCCTTCGCTCGACGGCGAGTAGTAGGTCGTGCCGGAGGTCGAGCCGCCGACTGGCTGAGCGCTGGTCGATCCGCTGCCGCCAGACGTGGCAACCTGGCTGGGCGAGATCGTCGCCGGGCCGGGATATTTGGCGATCGCCTGGGCCGGCGTCGCGCCGCTGACAACGGCGAGCGTACGCGCCATCACCGTGCCGATTTCAGACGAGCCGCTGGCCTTCCTGGCGCTCGACGAGCTGACTTCGCCTTTGTTCAGGAGTTTGGCCGAGCAGCCGGCGTTCGAGCCGGCGTGGATCGTGTAGCCGACGCACGGGTTGCCGACGCCTTCCGCGCGCAGGAAGTGGCCGAGTTCGTCATAGCCGTTGGTCGCGCCCGCGCCGAGGAAGATGAAGTCCATGATGCGCTCCAGGCCGCCGGTGTCGCGCAGGCTCGTGAACAGTTCGGCGAGGTTGTCCGAGAACGGCTTGCCCGAAGTACCGAAGGCCTTGAGCTGTTTGAGCAGCGGTCGCGTCGCTTCGAGCGCCGGACCGGACTGCTTGGAGGTCTTGCCGAGGCTGGTGAAGAATTTTTCGGTGCTGCGCGAGAAGCCGGGCAGGTTCGTGAACGTCTGGTTGACGCCCGGCGCGGCCGTGAGCAAGTTTTTGAACACCGGCGTCGCCTGTTCGGCGAAGCGCTGCAGGCGTTCCATCGCCGGGCCGAGCTGTTCGAGGAACGGCGGGAAGTCTTTGAGGTTCTGCGCGAGCGCACCGCGGTGGGCGGCGGTCGCCTGGTTGAGCTTGTTGCCCTCTTCGATGAAGTGCGCGACGTGCTCGCGCACTTCGGCGAACGGCGCCAGCGCCTTGTCGGAGTCGACCGCCAGCTTCGCGAGCACTTTGTTCTCGCCGGCCAGGATCGCGAGCACCTTGTCGAATTCCTGCAGCGCGGGGTTGGCGCGGCGGATGACTTCTTTCAGGTCGCTGCCGCGTCCGGCGAGGCCAGCGCCGAGTTCGTTGAGGATGATCGTCAGGCGCTCACGTTCGGGCAGGCGGCTGATGTCGCCGAGCAGGTCTACGTCGACCGGGCTGTGCGTGTTCTGGACCGGCAGCAGTCGCTCGCCGGCGCCTTCGCGACCGCTGGGCACCTTCGACAGTTCGGGTGGCGGCGAGGTGCCTTCGACGCGCGGCTGCGTCGGCGCGCAGTCGACGTACTTCTCGCCGATCAGAGCCTGCGGGCGCACCGTGCATTCGGCGTCGGTACGGAAGTTCTTGAAGCCGTCCTTGGTGATGCTGAGGACGACCGCCGCCTTGGCCTGCGGCGTCGGCGTCACGGAGCTGACGGTGCCAACCTTGACGCCCTCGATCTTGACGTCCTCACCGGGAATGATGTTGCCGGCGTCGTCGAAGATCGCCCGCACCTTGTAGCTCCCGTTGGAGCCACCAGCGGAGATGGCAAGCAGAACGACGAGAGCCAGAACGGCGACGCCAACGGCGGCGGCGGCACCTTTCCATCTCCTTCGCCCAACCTTCTTGCTCCTCACCCCGATCCTTCCCGCTGCCGTTTTACAACGAGGCGGGCGGCCCCGTCTCGGGG
>DASXER010000001.1:0-6871 GCA_036490015.1 Solirubrobacteraceae bacterium
CAGGAGTCGGCCTTCTCGACGGCGCCCGGTATCTACAGCGGACTCAACTTCGCCAACTGCTGCGGCGGGCCGATGCAGTTCAACGTCACCAACGGTGGGCGCGGGCAGCCCAGCACCTGGGATCTCGTCAGCGACTCCTACATCTACGGCAGGCGCCCGACTGTCTACGACCACATGACGCGCACGCACCCTTCGATCTACGACGACTTCGACGCGATCATGGCCGCCGCGCACCTGCTCTCGGCCGATGGCGCCGGTTACCAGCTCGAAGGATCGGCCTGGGACGCGGCGTATGACTACTACGGTCATGACGCCACCGGCGTCGAATACGCCGACCAGGTGCTGGCGCGCGCGATCGGCTGGTCCCAGCACGGCTTCTGCATCAACTGCGGCGCCTCCGGCGGCCTCGTCCAAGCCGTCTATGCGGCCTACGGCGCTCCTGTGCTGTCCGCGCTTCGCGCCAGCGAAGAAGGAGCCGCTTCCCCGCGTGAAGCGCGTGCCAAGGTCAGCCGTACGCGCCGGCGCAAGAAGGGCTAGCAAGACGCGACCCGGGCGGGAAGACCCGGGCCGCGCTCACCGTCAATCCAATCCGCCGCTCAGGCCGCGGCCTGCGTGAGCAGCTCGCCCGCGACGCGGTCCGTCGCGCGGGCGGTTCCACCGAGCAGCCGTCGAGACAGCTGCGCACGGCGGAAGTACAGCGGAGCATCGTGCTCCCAGGTGGCGCCGATGCCGCCGTGCACGGAGATCATCGTCCGCGCCGCGTCATCCAGTGCCCGACCGGCGACGGAGCGAGCCGCGCTCGCCGCCAGCGGGAACTCGCCCGGTGCTCCCTGGCGGGCCCATCCCGCGTAGTAGAGCAGCGAACGGCCGTTCTCCAGCTCCCGGAGAACCTCTGTCAGCGCGTGCTTCACGGCTTGGTAAGAGCCGATCGCGCGGCCGAAGGTGAAGCGCTCCTTCGCGTATGCCACCGACACGTCGAGCGCCGTCTCCACGCTGCCGAGCGACTCGGCGGCGATCAGCGCCTGTGCCAGGTACCAGGCACCCGTGAGCGTGTCCTCGGAGCAGTCGAGGACCGTCGCGGGTGCGTCCTCGAGCGACACGTGCCCGAGCGAGCGGGTCGCGTCGTAGCGGTGAACCTCCTCGATCGTGACGCCCGAGGCGCCCGCCTCGATCGCCACGCCGACGGGCTTGCCACCCTGCAGCGCGACCCCGACCAACAGGTCCGCGCCCGGTGCGTCGGGCACGAACGCCAGCTCGCCGCTGACGGCGCCCTCGGCGCTCACGACCGGCGCCTCGCCGCGCTGCATACCGTGTGCCGGATCGCAGCTCCAGTCGCCGCCGAGGTCGTCGGGCGGGCTTGCCGGCAGGTAGGCGGCGCGCTTCTCGCCGGTCGCCAGCTCGTCGAGCATCGGCGCGTTCGAGGACGCGTCGAGGATCGCCGTGGCGGGCAGGTGCCCCAGCAGCTCGATCCCCGCGATCACGCGTCCGCACTCGCCGAGCACGAGCATTGCGTCGAAAGCGTCGAGCCCAGCGCCGCCGTGCTGCTCGCCGATCAAGAGCCCGGGCCAGCCGGCCTCGCGCGCGGTCGGCCACAGGTCCGGCATGGCGTTCTCGTCGCCGCCTGTGCCCCAATTCGGGGTATCGAGCGCCTCGCGCGCTGCCTCCAGCGTCTTGAAGCGCGACAGGGCTCCACGCGCGGCCTCGCGCAGGAACACCTGCTCGTCTGACAGTGCCAGGTTCATACCGCCGCTCCTTCCCTTGAGCGCAGCTCAGAGAACGGTATGCCCTTGTCCAGTCGCGGCTCCGGCGGCAGCCCGAGGACGCGCTCGCCGATCGTGTTGCGCAGGATCTCTTCCGTGCCGCCGGCCGACTTCAGGCCCGGCAGGAAGGAGATCATGTAAGCCCACTCGCTGTTCTCGTCGAGCGCGTCGGGGCCGAGCACGTCGGCGATCAGATCGCCGGCCTTGATCGCCCCGGAGACCAGCGTGACCTTGGCCAGCCCGGCCTCGGGACCGGGAATCTGGCCCTTCGACAACGCGGTCAGCGTGCGGTAGCCGGTGAAGCGGATCGCCAGCAGTTCGCTGGAGATCTCGCCCAGGCGGTGGCGCACGTCAGGGTCGCGGCGGGCGTGCTCGTCGGCCGCCAGCGCACCGGCGAAGCGGGTCGAGCTGTAGCCCATGCCCTCGCTGCCGAGGCCGATCGTGACGCGCTCGAACATCAGCGTCGTCAAGGCCGTGCCCCAGCCGTTGCCGACCCCGCCGACGACGGCGTTCGCGTCGAGCTGCACGTCGTCGAAGAAGACCTCGTTGAACTCGGCCTCGCCGGAGATCTGGCGCAGCCCGCGGATCGTCACGCCCTCCGCGTCCATCGGCACGATGAACATCGTCAGGCCCTTGTGCTTCGGCACGTCGGCGTCGGTGCGCGCGAGCAGCAGGCCATAGGAGGCGAACTGTGCGTTGGTCGTCCACACCTTCTGGCCCGACAGACGCCAACTGCCGTCATCCTGCTGGCGCGCACGGGTCTGCACGGCCGCCAGGTCCGAGCCGGCCGCCGGCTCGGAGAACATCTGGCACCAGACCTCGTCGCCGTGCAGCAGCGGCGCCAGGTAGCGCGTCTTCTGCTCGTCCTCGCCGTGGGCGATGATCGTCGGCCCGAGCATTCCGACGCCGATCGCGTCGAGGATGCCGGGCACTTTCGCGCGCGCGATCTCCTGGTTGCAGATCACCTGGTCGATCGGGCCGAGGCCCTGGCCGCCGTACTCCTTCGGCCACGTCAGCCCGGCGAGCCCGCCCTCGGCGAGCTTGCCCTGCCAGACGCGCCGGGCGGCGATTATCTCCTGCTCGTCCTGCAGTGCGTCCGGGCCTTGCAGGACCGGCGCTTCAGACTTGTGCTGATCGAGCCAGCCGCGCACCTGGGCGCGGTATGCGGCCTGATCTGGTGTGTCGTCGAGATCCACGTCTTCTCCTTTGGCTGACTGGCCAGTCAACTCTCCGAGTAGAGCGAACGGTACCCCACCGGGCGTGGACGTGCGGCCGTCGCCCGCGCGCCGGTCCCATCGCAGACAGTCGGGGCGCTAGATGGTTGATTCCACGGCACGCCACCGTGGAATCGACCATCTAGGCGCCGGGCGGGATCGGCGGCTCGACGACCGGCTTCAGGTGGTAGACGTGTTTGAAGCCGCGGTCGAGCAGCTGTTTGGCCTGTGTGCCGGGGGCGGAGGAGTTCAGCAGCACGACGCCGAGCTTGACGCCGTCGCGTTCGGCCGTGGCCACCAGGCAGCGTCCCGCCGATTCGGTGAAGCCCGTCTTCATCCCGGTCGTGCCCGGGTAGTGGTAGATCAGCAGCGGGTTGTTGTTGTAGAGGTAGAGCTTCCCGCCCTTGATCGGGAACGGCAGGATCGCCGCGTAGGTGCTCACGACGCGCTTGATACGCGGCTGTTCGGAGTCGACGTGCGCGAGCATCGCGAGGTCGGCGGCGCACGAGTAGTTGCCCTGGTTGTAGTAGCCCGATGGCGAGGTGTAACGGGTGCAGCCCATGCCGAGCCGGGCCGCCTCTTCGTTCATGCGCTTGACGAAGCCGTCGACGCTGCCGGCGACGTGCTGCGCGAGCGCCACGGCCGCGTCGTTGCCCGACGGCAGCAGTAGGCCGTAGAGCATCGTTTCCAATTTCACGTGATGCCCGAGTGGCAGCACGCCCACCTTGGAGCCGCTCGTGTCGACGGCCTGCTTGGTGATCAGCACCGGTTCGGACGGCTTTGAGGACTCGACCGTCAGCAGCGCCGTCATCATCTTCGTCAGGCTCGCGATGTGCAGTCGCTCATAGGGGTTGCGCTGCCACAGCACTTGGCCCGTGCCGAGGTTGAACAGCAGCCCGGCGCGCGGCGGGTACTTGAACTCGACCTGGATCGGATCGCTGGACGGCGATTGGATCCCGGTCAGCGCGAGCGCGGGCTTGGACAGCGCGAACCCATCGGCCGACAGGTGCGGGGCGGATTTCGCGGCGTGCTTCGCGACGAGCTTGGAGCCGCCGTGCTTGGCGCTCGGCGAGTGCCTGGCCAGCGCCACCGCGCCGGCCCCGGCGGCGAGCACGCCGACGAGCGCGGCGAGCATCGCCAGGCGGCGCTTGCGCCGGCGTTCCTCCTTGAGCTGCCGGCGCAGCCGGCTCTGCCCTGGGGTCAGGAAGGGGCTGTCACTCATCACCGGGGAGGATTGCGCAGGGCGCCGACGACCCCGATGGCAAGCATCAGCAGGATGAAGACCGACAGGAAGCTCGCGACGGTCACGCCCTGTTCGACGATCGCCGCGAACGTGAGGAACGCGAAGAAGGCGATGAACACCAGCGAAAGGCCGAGGACGACGAGTCGTGTCATCGCTCGCTGGCCATCCGTGCGCTCATGCGTGCGCCCGTCTCGACGGCAGCCGCGCGCGGTCCGAGCGCGCGATCACGTGGATCGCGAGCAGTCCGAAGGCGAAGCCGCCGATGTGGGCGAAGTAGGCCACCCCTTCGCTGCCGGAGACCGGGTTGGCGAGCCCGCTTGCGCCCGCGTACACCTGCTCCGCGATCCAGAAGCCGAGCAGCAGGAAGGCCGGCACCTCGATGATCGTGACGAAGAAGACGATGAACACGAGCGTCAGCACGCGGGCGCGCGGATAGAGCAGGATGTAGCCACCGAGCACGGCGGCGATCGCGCCTGAGGCGCCGAGCGTGGGCACGAAAGAGCCCGGTTCGACAGCCACCTGGGCTCCCAGTGCCACGAGCCCGCCGAGCAGGTAGAAGGCCAGGTAGCGCAGCGGCCCGCTCGCGTCCTCGACGGTCGGCCCGAAGATCGCCAAGAAGACCATGTTGCCGAAGATGTGCAGGAAGCTGCCGTGCAGGAACATCGCCAAAAAGACGGTCTCCCAGGTCGCGGGTTGCGCCGCCTGTAGGTGCGAGGAGCAGCCGATCGCGTTGTAGCTCTGCCCCAGTTCGTGCAGCGTCGCCAGCTCGCAGTGTTTGCCCGGGTGGGTCAGCTCGAACGGGATCGCTCCGTAGCGGACGGCCACCGAGTCGCTCGGGCCACCGAGGAAGCTGCCGCCATGGCGGATCTCCAGCAGGTAGACGACGAGGTTGATCGCCACGAGCACGATCGTGACGAGCGGCACCCGCGTCAGCGGGATGTTGTCTTTGATCGGGAACATCGAGGCCGGCCCCGGCGCGCGGGCAGGCCGCAGAGACTAGTCGCCAGCTACCCGGCAGGACGCAGCCCGACCATCTAGCTGCCGCTGGCCGCGAGCGGCCCGACGCCGTCCTGGGATTGCGGGACGTGCTCGTCGGCGTGGTAGGAGGAGCGCACCAGCGGCCCCGCAGCGACGTGCTCGAAGCCGAGCGCGTAGGCCGCCTCCTCCAGCGCCGCGAACTCGTCCGGGTGCCAGTAGCGCACGACCGGCAGATGGCGCTCGGACGGCCGCAGGTACTGCCCGACGGTGAGCACCTGCACGCCGTTTGAGCGCAGCGCGGCGAACGTCTCGACCATCTCCTCGTGCGTCTCGCCAAGTCCGACCATCAGGCCGGACTTGGTCACGACCTCGCCTTCGCCGAGCTCGCCGGCGATGCGCAGCACGCGGCAGGAGCGGCTGAATTCCGAGCCGCGGCGCGCCACCGAGTACAGCCGTGGCACGACCTCGACGTTGTGGTTGAAGACGTCCGGGCGCTCGGCGATCACCTTCGCGAGCGGCATCTCCTGGCCTTGGAAGTCGGGCGTCAACACCTCGATCTTGCAACCGGGCGCCTGGCGTCTGACCTGGCGGATGACGCCGACGAAGGCCGAGGCGCCCTTGTCCGGCAGGTCGTCGCGGTCGACCGAGGTGATGACCGCGTGGCGCAGGCCCATGCGCGCGATCGAACGCGCCACGCGGGCCGGCTCGAGCGGGTCGTGCCATGTCGGCTTGCCGGTCTTGACGTTGCAGAAGCCGCAGCGGCGCGTGCAGGTGTCGCCGAGGATCATGAACGTCGCCGTGCCGCGCTCCCAGCACTCGCCGACGTTCGGACAGGCGGCCTCCTGGCAGACGGTGTGCAGGTTCTCCGAGCGGATCATCTCGGTCAGCTCGCGGTAGCGCTTGCCACCCGGGGGCGGCACCTTGAACCACGGTGGCTTGCGCTCGCGCAGCGGGCGCACGTCGGGGCCGAGCACGCTCAGCACGTCCATCCCGCCGGGGTTCGAGCGTGACCGAGTGGCGCTCATGCGCCCACCGCGCCCACCGCGCCCACCGCGCCCGGCTCGCGACGCCGTGTCGTGTCGCCACGATTGAGCAGCTCGTCGATGCCCAGCCGGCACGGCGTGACGAGTCGTTGGCGGCGGGAGTGGGCGCCGGCGAAGCTGTGCGCGACACGCTTGCGAAAGCAGGCCAGGCCCTCGCCGGCGCCGTCGGTCTCGATCGCGATCGAGGTCATCGTCACGTCAGGCAGGCCACAGGCCACGACCCACGAGAACGGCTCCATGTCGTTCTCGACGTTGACCGCGAAGCCGTGCGTGCTGACGCCATGGCGCACGTGCACGCCGATCGAGGCGATCTTGCGCTCCCCGACCCATACGCCGGTGTAGTCGGGGCCGTCCTCGGCACGCGAGCGCGCGCCGATGCCCTGCTCGCTCAGCGCGTCGACGATCGCCTGCTCCATCGTGCGCACGTGCCGCACGACGTCCTCGACGCCCATCACCGGGTAGCCCACGAGCTGGCCTGGACCGTGATAGGTGAGCTTGCCGCCGCGGTCGGTCTCGAACAGCTCGATCCCGCGCTCGCGGTAGAAGCCCTCGGCGAAGGGCAGCTCTTGGGCGTCGGAGCGTCGGCCGCGCGTGTACGTCGGCGGGTGCTCGAGCAGCAGCAGCACGTCGGGC
>DASXER010000002.1:0-13638 GCA_036490015.1 Solirubrobacteraceae bacterium
CGCTTTGCGCCGCCCGCGTTTGTCGGGGGCGCGCTCGATCTGCGAGGCAGCAGTCGAGGCTGGGTCGATCTCCTCGACGAGCTCGATCTCGGCCTTCTCGAGGAAGCCGTGCAGTTCTTCGACGTCGGACTCGTCGAGGTCGAGCTCGGACATCGCCTTGGTGATCTCCGCGTAGGACAGGACACCCACCTGCTGGCCCTTCGCGAGAAGGCCCTTGACCTCATCCAACTCCTGAAGCTCGACAACTGACATTCGCGTTCCGTTTCTTCCGTCGATCGACTACACGAACAGGGTCTTGCGACCCATCTGAAACCTGGCTGTGAAGCTGGCGCTCCGTCGCACATACGGCCGCAGCCCTGCCGACGTTACAGTCATCGGCTTTCCGCGAACCCATGCTAACGCGTCGCCAGAATTATCGGACTACTTGCCGGTCCATTTCAAGTGGCGCAAGGGGTCGCCCCGAGGACGCTTAAGCAATGATGTGAGCAATGAGCGGCCCTGGCGACGATCATCCCGGCAACGGCCTGCCGCCCTCGCCACAGGATGGCGGCAGCGTGCTTGCGAACCTGCCGCGCAGCCGTCCGCAGCGCTCGAGCGCGCGGCGCGACGCGGCGCGCAGCAAACGCCTGGCGACCGAGCACGGCGAGCCACGCAAAGCACGGGCAATAAAGAGCGCGACGGCCGCGCCGGCGAAGGAGAAGGCAAAGGCCGGCGCCGATCGCCGCGCGAAACCACGGCCCGACCATCCTGACACCCAGGCGGCCCGGCGCACGCGACTCAAGGACACCGAGGACTCAGCTCCCCAGGCGGCCCGACGTACGCGACTCAAAGACGCCGAGGACCCGGTTCCGCCGCAGGGCTTCGAGTGCGAGGGCGAACGCGCGACCGGCGCTGTCCAGCCCCCGGGCAGCACCGAGCTGCTCGCCTCGGCGGCGGAGGCGCTCGGCGAGATCGCGAAATTCGGCTTCTCGACGGGTGAGCGCCTGCTGCGCGACGTGATCTCGCTGCTGCCGCGCTCCTGAGCGGGCGTTTCTGCCGGACGGTGCGGGGTTTTCCGCGCTCCGCCTCAGAGACACAGAGGGCGATATGTATACTGCCGCCCACGCCGAGCCACTTCGACTCAGGTCGCGGTGGACGGGGGACCCAATGCGGATGTTCTTGCATCCGCCGGGGCGAATCGGCCCACAGGGGCCGTAGCGCCGCTCTCAGCAGCGCGAGCCCGTCAGCTCACCCCGTAGGCGCGCTGCAGACCGTATGCGTTCGATTTCCAAGACATCCCTGGCTTCGCTCGTCCTCGTCGCCTCTGCGGCCCTGTCCGTGGGCGGCCCCGCGATCGCGCTGGCATCCTCCGGCGGCACGAGCGCCCCGGGCCCCGCGACGCCGGCCAAGAAGGTCCACCCGAGCGGCATCGCGACGTGGTTCGGGCCAGGCTTCTACGGCAAGAAGACGGCCTGCGGGCAGATGTTGACGCCGAACGTCGTCGGCGTCGCCAACCGCACCTTGCCCTGCGGCACGCTGGTAAAGGTCGGCTACAAAGGCCACACGCTGACCGTCCCCGTGCTCGACCGCGGCCCTTACGCCCACCACGCCGACTGGGACCTGACCGCCGGCGCCGCCGAGGCCCTCGGCATCACCGAGACGGTGCGCGTCTCGACCAGCGTCGTCGGCAGCGAGCCGAACTCCCCCACGCTCGGCCAACCGGTCGTGGCGCCCAGCACGGTTGTCGCCGGCGGCGCCAGCGCGGGCTGACCGTCAGACTCCCCCACCCTCTTCGGCTTTCACCGCGTCGCGCTGCTCGTGCGGCGGCAGCACGTGCGAAGGCTCGCCGACGACGGTCGCGCCCGGCGGCACGTCGTCCTTGACGAGCGCGCCCGCGCCGATACGCGCGCCGCGACCGATCGTCAGGCTGCGCCCGCGCGGGGCGATGATGACGGCGTGCGCGCCGATGTGGACGCCGTCCTCGACCGTCACCCGTTCGGTCGCCCCGACCTCGGCGTGAACGGTGATCAGGACGTTGTGCCAGATGCGCACTTCGCGCCCGATCGTGACGTTGCTGTGGATGATCGTGCCGAAGCCGTGGTGGCCGAACCACACGTCGGGGCTGAAGTCGACACCCGGCGGCAGCGAGTTGTGGTAGATGGCCGAGTTGATCTTCTTGACGAGGAAGGCGAGCCGCGTGAGGCGTCGTCTGCGCAGCGCGGCCGATAGCCGCCACAGCCGCTGCGGGCTCATCCCGTGCTCCCGCCTCCATCGCGCGGAGCGCGTACGGCGGCGGCGCGGGCGTCGGCGCGCGCGGCGTACAGGCCCACGTCGGCGTGCGCGGCGAGGGCCGGGGCTCGCTCGCCGTCCTCGGGGCAGACGGCGACGCCGACCGCGATCGACGTCGGCAGCCCGAGCCGCGACTCGCCAACCGCGACCGCCGCGAGCAACTGCTCGACCAGGTTGTGCGCGGCGAGCTTGTCGGTGTCGGGAACGAGCAGCCAGTAGCGGCCCGGGCGCTCGCGCGTGAGCCGGCCGCCGCTGACCGCGAGCCGGTCTTCGAGCAGGCGCTCGAGCCGTGACAGCAGCGCGTCGGCGTCGTGCCCGCGAGCGAGGCGCTCGAGTTCCAGGACCTCGGCCAGCAACACGGCGAACGGACGTCGATCGACGCTGTACTGGGCGAGCTGGCGACCGATCGAGCCGATCCAGGCGCCGGGGCCCTCCTCACGCCGCTCGTCGCGGATCTCGATGTCCTCCTCCGCCGCCGCCGTACTCGGCGCTGGCTCGTGCGCACGTAGGTGATCTTCGAGCGCACCCGCGCGCCCCACTCCACGCTCGCCCCAGTCACCGCGCGGCGGGCTGACGCCCTCGCCTCGCTCGTCGAAGATGGCGATCGTGGCGCCGATGCGCGGCGGCGTCGCGAGGTCTTCAGGGGCCGCTTCGTCCGCGACGACGCGCGTCCGCGGCTGCGGCTGCGGCTGCGGCGCGGCATCCGCCGGGACGTCGAGGCCCGTGAGCGCGGCGGCGAGCAACGAGGAGCAGACGTAGGCCAGCCGGTCGGCGATCTCCCCCAGCTGGCGTGCCGATGCGGCCACAGCGCTCGGAGCTTCGAGCAACAGCTCCCAGACGGCGCCGCGCAGCGCCTCGACCGAGGTCACGAGCGCCGCCGCGTCACCCTCCTCCGACAACCCGCGCAGCAGAGACGCCGACTCGCACAGGTGCTCCAGCTCCAGCTCGGAGCCCAGCGAGCGCAGCAGACCGGCGCACAGCTCGGGGCCCGTGGCGGCGAACGCCGCCAGCGGCAGGGAGCCGAGGCTGCCCACCGGTCGAGCGGCGATCAGGCCAATCGCCCAGCGCCGGGTCAGCTCCTGCTCGCGCGCGAGCAGGTCGGCCAGCGACAGGTCCGCGACGGCCCGCGCTCTGGGGAGGGGGTTGGGCGGCGTGCCGGCGTCCATGCAGGTTGAATAGCAGCAAGCGGGGACACCGCGGCGCGCGGCCGCGGGGTAGCCTCCGCGCGAGTGCGCAAGAGCAGAGCCGAGCGGCGGCGCAAACCGGCCGAGATCACACGCCTGACCGATTCGACCTCGGTCGACCGCCAGACCGGCGCGGTGCGCTCCACGCAGAGGGCCGACCTGTCCCTCGCCTCCGAGGAGCTGAGCGCGATCTGGTCGCCGATGCACCTGGAGCGCCTGGCCCGCACGTACTGGCGCTTTTTGAGCCGCGTCACGCTGGGCCTGGTCAAAGTCCGCTACCGCGCCGACGGGCGCGCGATCGTGCTGCTGTTCTCACCGCTGCGCCTACTCAGCTTCAAGGCGCCCGAATACGAGATGAACGCCGAGCGAGGGCTCGTGCGCTGGGGTATCGCACGCGGTCTCCTGGTCGCCCGTCGCGGCCGCGACGGCGGCGGCTACCTGCAGATCGAAATCCGTCGCGGGAGGGCAGGCACCGAGACAAACGACGAGATCCTGCACGTCGAGGTCGAGGTCGCCAACTTCTACCCGGCGATCGCCTCCGGGATCTCGCTGTGGCTCTACAACGTCACGCAGTCGCGAATCCACGTGATCGTGACCTCGGCCTTCCTGCGCTCGCTCGCGCGGCTCGACCTGGCCGAATCGCGCGTCGGGCGCTTCGCCGATGAAGAGTCCGCCGCCGACTAGGACGCCGGCGGCAGCTCGACGACCGGCGCCTGCGCCTCCAGGCCGGTCGTGGCGATCAGTCGCGCGAGGCCCATGTAGTTACCGATCACGAGCAGCAGCTCGACCAGCTGGCGCTCGCCGAGCGATGACACCACCGCGGCCACCGTCCGCTCGCCGCCGACACCGTCGAGCATCACCTCGCGCGTGAGCACCAGCACCTGTCGCTGTCGTTCGTCAAACGACCCCTCGGCCTCGGCCTCGGCGTCGACATCGGCGTCGCGCTCGATCGCGTCGATCTGCGCCTGCGTGCCGCCGACCGCGAGCGTGATCGCGACGTGCTGGGTCCACTCGTACTCCGAGCGCGACAGGTGCGCCACCTGCAGGATCGCCAGCTCGCGCAGCAGCGGGTCCAGCTCCAGCTTGCGCAGCAGCGTGCTGCTGTAGCGCAGCCAGGGCTCGAACGCGCTCTCGGCGTGGGCGACGATCCCGAACAGGTCGAGCGCGTTGGCCGCGTGCGCGCGTTTGACGATCTCGGGAGCGCTGTCAGGGTCTACGGGGTCGATGCGCGGCATGTTCGGGGCGCATCCTACCCGCCGCGTTCAGGTCGACTGAGCCGCGGCGCGGTAGGGCCCCGGCTTCGGGCGTGGACGCCCGCCGGGCAGGGCCAGGCGCAGGATCGTGCGGTGGACGGTGCCGAGCTGACGATGGAAAGGCCCGGTGTTGTAGGGCAGCTCGTGGCGTTCGCAGATCTCCTTGACGCGCGGAGCGGCCTCGGCGTAGCGGCTCGACGGCAAGTCCGGGAACAGGTGGTGCTCGACCTGGAAGCTGAGGTTGCCGCTGAGCAGGTGGAACAGCGGCCCGCCGTCGATGTTGGCCGCGCCGAGCAGTTGGCGCACGTACCAGCCGCCGCGTGTCTCGTCGGCGACCTCGTCCTCGCCGAAGGTGTAGGTCTGGTCTGGGAAGTGCCCGCAGAAGATGATCGAGTGCGCCCACACGTTGCGGACGATGTTGGCCGTGAAGTTGGCCGCCAGCGTGCGCTTGAAGCGCTTGCGCCCGGACAGCGCCGGGAAGGCGATGTAGTCCTTGACGATCTGCCGCCGCGCCTTGACGCCGATCGCCTTCAGCTCGTCGAGCAGCTGGCGGCGCGACTTCTCGCCCGAGTGGATCGCGTCGGGGTTGAGGTCGTGCAGCGCCACGCCCCACTCGAAGAAGCCCATCAGCAGCAGGTTGTAGAGCGGCTGGAACAGATACACGGGGTTCCACTTCTGCTGCGGGTCGACGCGCATGATGTCGTAGCCGAGATCGCGGTCCTTGCCGCGGATGTTGGTGAACGTGTGGTGCTCGTAGTTGTGCGAGTGCCGCCACGCGTCGGCGGGCGAAGCGGTGTCCCAATCCCAGGTCCGCGAGTTGATGTCCGGGTCGTTCATCCAGTCCCACTGCCCGTGCATGACGTTGTGGCCGATCTCCATGTTCTCCAGGATCTTGGCCAGCGACAGCGCCGCCGTGCCCAGCACCCACAGCGCCTTGCGGTCAGAGCGCATCAGCATCGCGCGCGCGGCGATCACGAGCTGGCGGTGGGCACGGATGACCGAGCGGATGTAGTTCGCGTCGCGCTCGCCGAGGTTGGCGAAGATCTCCTCGTGCAGGGCGTCGAATTCGCGCCCGATCTGCTCGATCTGCTCCGCGCTCAGGCGCGCCAGCGGGTTCTCGGGCCCTGCGACCGGCGGGGCGTGGTCGCCGACGGTGCGCGTGTAGGGGGACTCGACGGTTGCGGTAGGGGTCATGCTCTAGGTCCTTTCAAAGATCGATCTCGACCGCGCCCTCGGGCGCGTTGATGCAAGTCCGCACCTGCTCGCCCGGTGCACCGTGCACGCGACCGGTGCGCAGGTCGCGCACCTGGCCGGAGACGAGCTTCCCGGTGCAGCTGTGGCAGATGCCCATGCGGCAGCCGAACGGCAGACAGCCGCCGGCCTGCTCCCCCAAGGCTAGGATCGGCTGGCTGCCGTCGCCGACGGCCACCAGGTCGCTGGAGCGGAAGCGAACCTCGCCGCCGCAACCCTGCGCGCCCTCTCCAAGCAGCTCGTCGGGCTGGAAGTGCTCGTGGTGAAGGCGCGTCTCGTCGCCGTCGCGCGCGAACCGCTCGCGCAGTTGCGAGAGCAGTTCGGTCGGTCCGCAGACGAAGCTCTCGCGCTCGCGCCAGTCCGGGCACACGCGGTCCAGCTCCTCGGGCCGCAGGCGTCCTTCGCTGTGGGTGTGGCGCTCGATCAGGGCGTAGCCGGGCTCACGCGCCGAGAGCGTGCGTAGCTCCTCGCCGAAGATCGCCTCGGCGGCGCTTGGCGCGCTGTGCAGGTGCACGACGTCGCGCAGACGTCCATCGCGCACGAGGCTGCGGATCATGCTCACGATCGGCGTGATGCCGCTGCCGGCGCTCACGAACAGCAGCGGTCCGAGGTCGTCGCGCTCGGGCAGCGTGAAGGAGCCTTCGACGCCGCCGAGGCGCACGATCGCACCGGGACGCAGACGCCGGCACAGGAACGGCGAGACTTGCCCGTCCTGCACCTGCTTTGGCGTGATCGCGATGCAGCCGTCGGGGCGTCCGGGCTCGGAGGTCAAGGAGTAGGCGCGCCAGTGGTGGCGTCCGTCGACAGCGACGCCGAGTCGCACATACTGCCCGGGCCGGTGCCCTGGCCACTCCCAGCCGGGCTTGATCACGACGCTGACGGCCTGCGCCGTCTCGCGCTGCACGCGCACGACGCGTCCGCGCAGCTCCCTGGTCGACCACAGCGGGTTGACCATCTCCAGGTAGTCGTCGGGTAGCAGAGGCGAGGTGAACGAGCGCGCGAGCGCCAGCGCGCGCCTGCGCCCTGAGGGTACGAGCGGTACGGCTCCGCGTTCAGCCATCGTGGGGTCCGTTCGGGTCGAAGATCATGTTGACTCAGTTCTATGTTACCTCAAATGAGGTAACACTAATCATGGTAACCTCGTATCGAGGATGGCGAGTGTGACATCGGACACCGAGAAGGACCTCATTAGCGGCGGCGACCTCACGATCGAGCAGCTCGCGAGCGAGGTCGGCATGACCGTGCGCAACATCCGCAACCACCACACGCGCGGCCTGCTTCCCCCGCCCGAGGTGCGCGCTCGCATCGGCTACTACAACGCCGAGCACGTGGCGCGCCTGCGCCTGATCCAGGATCTGCAGGCCGACGGCTTCAACCTGGCGGCGATCGAGCGCCTGCTCGGATCGTCGGACGGCCTCGCCGGGCGTCTGCTCGGCCTGCGCCGCGCGGTCACGACGCCGTTCGAGCCCGAGAACCCCGAGGTCATCACGGCCGCCGAGCTCGAGCAGCGCTTCGGCCCCGCCGACCCCAAGGACGTCGAGCGCGTGCGGCGCCTGCGCCTGCTGATCCCGCTCGGCGAGGACCGCCTGGAAGTACCGAGCCCTTCGCTGCTCGCGGCCGCCGAGCAGGTGATGGAGCTCGGCATCCCGCTGCGCGTCACGCTGCAGGTGGTCGAGAAGATGAGCCGCGAGTGCGACTCGATCTCGCGCGCCTTCACGAAGCTGTTCATCCGCGAGCTGTGGGAGCCCTTCGAGCAGGCCGGCCGCCCCGACGAGGGCTGGGACGAGCTGATCGAGGGCATCGACTCGCTGCGCCCGCTCGCCTCCGAGGCGCTGCTCGCGCTGTTCAAGCTGCGCATGACGGCCCAGCTCGAGGAGGCCTTCGGCAAAGTCATCGAGCACCAGGCCAAGCGCGGCTGACGAGCAATTTTTAGGGGGACCCCTGCGGGGTCCGCGGTGCAGCGGTCAGTGTCCTAGAAGCGCTCCGTCGTCGCGTCCAAGCGCGGCGCGTCAGTAGCGCGAGCCGCCGACCGCGCGCAGCTTGTCGCGATCGTGCGTGGCGCGGATACGACGGATCGTGCCCGTACGCGCACGGGTGACGAGCGATTCGGTCGTGGCGCCGCCCGCGCTCGGGTAGCGCACGCCCTGCAGCACGTCGCCGTCGGTCACGCCCGTGGCCGAGAAGAAGACGTCGTCGCCCGCCACCAGGTCGTCGCGGTCGAGCACGCGGTCGAGGTCGTAGCCGGCGTCGATCGCCGCCTGGCGCTCTGAGTCGTCGCGTGGCCACAGGCGTCCCAGGAGCTGCCCGCCGAGGCACTTCACCGCCGCCGCCGAGATCACTCCCTCCGGCGTGCCACCCACTCCCCACAAGAGGTCCACCGGCGAGCGCTCCGTGACCGCCAGCAGCGCCGCCGAGACGTCGCCGTGGGCGATCAGGCGCACGCGCGCGCCCGCGTCGCGGATCGCCTTGATGCCCTGCTCGTGGCGCGGACGGTCGAGCACCACGACCATCACGTCGCCGACCGCCGTGCCCTTGCGCTCGGCGATCAGCTTGACCGTCTCCCCCAGCGGCCGGTCCATGTCGAGCAGGTCGGCGATCTCCGGCGCGCCGGCAAGCTTCTCCATGTACACGCACGGCCCCGGGTCGAACATCGTCCCGCGCGCTGACAGCGCGATCACCGCCAGCGCGCTCGGCATACCGTGCGCGGCCAGCGTCGTGCCCTCCAGCGGGTCGACCGCGATGTCGCCCTGCGGCGGCGAGCCGTCGCCGATCTGCTCGCCGTTGTAGAGCATTGGCGCCTCGTCCTTCTCGCCCTCGCCGATCACGACGACGCCGTCCATCGCGACCGAGTGCAGCATGTAGCGCATACCGTCCACCGCCGCCTGATCGGCGGCCTCCTTGTCGCCCAGGCCCACGAGCGGCGCGGCGGCCAGCGCGGCGGCCTCGGTGACGCGCACCAGCTCCAGCGCCAGGTTGCGGTCGGGCAGCGTGCGGGTTTGATCCTCGTTGGTGCTCATGGCGGCCTAGCCATCCTCTCCGTCGTCGTCATCGCTGTGATCGCTGTCCGCGTCGGCGCCGAAGCCGCCGCGCGGGCGCAGTTCGACCGGCGGGCTGATCGCGATCATGCGCGCCGGCACGTCTTTGGTTACCACCGCGCCGGCGCCGACACGCGCGCCTTCGCCGATGCGGATGCTGCGGTTGCGCGGCGTCATGATGACGGCGTTGGCGCCGACCACGACGCCATCCTCGATCACGATCTGCTGCGGCGCGTTCGGCGGGCGCACCGCCATGGTCACGTTCTGGAAGATCTTCACGCGCTCGCCGATCACGATTTTCGGGTGCAGCACCGTGCCGACGCCGTGGTGGCCGAGGCGCACGTCGGGGCTCAGCTGGACCTCCGGGGGCAGGGAGTTGTGGTAGAGCATCGAGTTGAGGTTCTTGAGCACCCGTGCGAGCCGTGGATGGCCGGCGTGGTGGAGCTTCGACGAGATCACCCACAGCCGCCGCGCGCTGAGGATGAAGTCGCTGCCCCGCAACGCGCCGCGCACGGCGCCCATGCCCTGCCGGGGCGCGGCCTGCGGATTGGTGGCTCCCTCCGCCGGCATCAGGGCATCTTCTATCACACCCCCTGAGAGCTGATTGAGCCGCTGTTTGCGCGCTTGTCGCGAAGTTGCCGCCGGGTGCGGCCACTACGATCGTGGCGTGAGCGAGCCAGCGCTGAACCAGCGGGCCAGCATCCCCGCCGAGCTGCGGACGGGGATCGGGCAGAAGCTCGCGGCGGCGACGGCTGTCCGGCTCGAACAGCGACTGCACGAGGGCGACTCGACTTTGTGGGGCCCGGCCGGCACACCGGAGCTGGCCAACCGCCTCGGCTGGCTGACGATCCACGAGCGGATGCTCGCCGAGCTCGACTCGATCGAGGCGTTCGCGGCGGACGTACGCGGCGGCGGCGCGTTCGACGACGTCGTGCTGCTCGGGATGGGCGGCTCCTCGCTCGCGCCCGAGGTGCTGCGACGCGCGTTCGCCGGCGCCGCCAGCGGTCCGCGGCTGCACGTGCTCGACTCGACCGACCCGGCCTTCGTCAACTCGGTGCAGGCCGCGATCGACCCCGCTCGCACGCTGTTCGTCGTGTCCTCGAAGTCGGGCGGCACGATCGAGCCGCTGTCGCTGTTCGCGCATTTCCACGCGCTGTGCCCAGACGGTCAGAACTTCGTCGCCATCACCGATCCCGGCTCCGGGCTCGCGGCGCTCGCCGCCGAACGCGGCTTCCGCCACACCTTCCTCGGCGACCCCGACATCGGCGGCCGCTACAGCGCGCTGTCGCCGTTCGGCGTCGTGCCCGCCGCCCTGATGGGAATCGACGTGCGCGCGCTCCTGACCGGCGCGACGGCCGCCTGGGACGGCACGATCGTCGACGCGGACGACGAGGCGCTAGGCGCAGGCATCGCGAGCGCGGTCACGCTCGGCGTCGCGCTAGGCGCGCTCGCGGGTGCCGGCCGCGACAAGCTGACGTTCGCGATCGCCGAGACGATGCCTGGGCTAGGACTGTGGCTGGAGCAGCTGGTGGCCGAGTCGACCGGCAAGCATGGCGTCGGCATCCTGCCGGTCGCCGACGAGCCCGTGGGCGAGCCGGGCGAATACGGCGCCGACCGCGTGTTCGCCTACCTGTCCGACCTCGACGCGCCGGATCGCGATCTCGACGCCCGGGTCGAGGCGCTGGCCGCGGCCGGGCATCCGGTGTTCACGATCCCGACCCGCGGCGCGGGCGACCTCGGCCGCGTGTTCCTGCTGAGCGAGATCGCCGTCGCCGCCGCCGGCTGGGCTTTGGAGATCAACCCCTTCGACCAGCCCAACGTGCAGCAGGCCAAGGACGCCACCAAGCGCGTGCTGTCGGCCTGGGAAGCGAACGGCGAGCTGCCGGCGTTGGAGGACGCGGGCCGTGAGGCGATCGGCGCACTCTTGGTGGGCTCCGCGGTGCCGAGCTACGTGGCGCTGATGGCCTACGCCAAGCCGTCCGACGAGTTGGACGGCGCGATCGCCGAGTTGCGGGTTGCGATCAGAAAGGCCACCGGCGTGACGACGACGTTCGGCTACGGTCCGCGCTTCCTGCACTCCACCGGCCAGTTCCACAAGGGCGGGCCGAAGACCGGCCGCTTCTTGCAACTGCTGCACGACAGCGCTGGGGACGCTGACATCCCGGGCGCCCCCTACAGCTTCAAGACGCTCGAGGAAGCGCAGGCGATCGGAGACCTCGAGACGCTGCGCGAGCTCGGGCTTCCAGCTGAGCGAGCCCGCCACAGCGGCGACGACCCGGCCGGCGCCGTACGCGCCATCGCGGCCGCGATCGCCGGCGCGTCAAACGGGTAGACGATTCTTCAAGCGCGCTGAAGCACAGCATTCCCTGACAACCAAAACGGCAGCCGGCCCCGGCCGGATCGAGGTGACGAGAACATGGCGCAGATCGGTTTCGTCGGGCTGGGCAAGATGGGCGGCAACATGGTGCATCGGATCCGCCGCGACTCCGAGCACGAGGTCGTCGCCTTCGACTTCGACGAGAAGGCCGTCGAGGCCGCCGTCAAAACCGGCGCTTCGGGCGCTGGCTCGCTGAAGGAGCTCGTCAAGCAGCTGGCGCCGCCGCGCATGGTGTGGATCATGGTGCCGGCCGGCGAGCCGACGCAGGAAACGGTCGACAAGCTCGCCAAGCTGCTCGACCGTGGCGACATGATCGTCGACGGCGGCAACTCCAAGTGGACCGAAGACAAGCGTCGCGCGGCGGAGCTGCGCTCGTCCGGGATCGAATACGTCGACGTCGGCACCTCCGGCGGCGTGTGGGGGCTCGAAGTCGGCTACTGCATGATGGTCGGCGGCCCGCAGAAGGCGGTTCGGCGCCTCGCGCCGATCCTCGATGTTTTGGCCCCCGAGACGAACGACGAGAGCCGGGGCGCGATCGGCCCGCGCGGCTGGATGCACTTCGGCCCTTCCGGCGCCGGGCACTACGTGAAGATGGTCCACAACGGCGTCGAGTACGGGCTGATGCAGGCCTATGCCGAGGGCTTCGACGTGTTCGACCACAGCGAGTACGAGCTCGACAACGCCAAGATCGCCCACCTCTGGGGGCAGGGCTCGGTCGTGCGTTCGTGGCTGTGCGAACTGGCCGCGCGCGCGTTCGAAGCCGACGGCAACGGCTTGGAAGCTTTGGAGGGTTGGACCGCCGACTCCGGCGAGGGGCGCTGGACGATCGAGGACGCGACCCGGCTCGACGTGCCGACGCCGGTGATCACCGCCTCGCTGTACGCCCGCTTCCGCTCGCGCGGCAACGGCGACTTCTCCGACCGCGTGTTGTCAGCGCTGCGCAACCAGTTCGGCGGGCACGCGGTCGTCAGCGCGCCAAAGGCAAAAGCAAGCGCGGCCGCGAGCGCCGGCAAGCCGGCCGCCAAAGCGCCCGCGAAACGCAAAGCCACCGCCGCCGCCAAAGCCAAGCCGAAAGCGAAAGCCGCCGCTGGCGGCAAATCGAAAGCGAAAGCTGGCGCTGGCGGCAGATCGAAAGCGAAAGCTGGCGCTGCTGCCGCCGGTGGGTCGAAAGCGACAGCTGGTGCTGCTGCCGCCGGCGGATCGAAAGCGAAAACGGTCGCCGCGCGCGGCGGGAAGAAAGGCTGAGCGATGGCCGGCACCGACACCAAGAGCGATTCGGCGCC
Organism: Solirubrobacteraceae bacterium; assembly: GCA_036490015.1. Classification (GTDB taxonomy): domain Bacteria; phylum Actinomycetota; class Thermoleophilia; order Solirubrobacterales; family Solirubrobacteraceae; genus Palsa-744. The sequence continues at coordinate 12,652 of DASXER010000002.1, forward strand.
GGACGCCGGCCAGAGCGCCAACCCGCTGATCGCCGGCTTGGAGCGACTGCCGGTCGCCCCCACGACCCTCGTCATCTTCGGCGCCACCGGCGACCTCGCGCGGCGCAAACTGCTGCCGGCGCTCTACAACCTCGCCCAGGACGGCGCGCTGCCCGAGCGCTTCCACCTGGTCGGAGTCTCGCGCAAAGAAAAAGAGCACGAGGACTACCGCGAAGAGTGCGAGAAGGCGATCCGCCAGTTCTCGCGCCGTGAGCCCGACGAGGCCGTGCTGAAGGGGCTGCTGGAGAACGTCAAGTACGTGCCCGGCACGTTCGACGACGAGTCGGTCTACAGCGAGCTGGCTGAGGTGCTCGACGAGTTCGAGAAGGACGCGGGCGAGCCGCTCAACCGCGCCTTCTACCTGTCGACCGCGCCGAAGTTCTTCCCCGTGATCGTCGAGGCGCTCGGCAAGGCCAAGCTCGACCATCACGAGCAGTCCGAAGTGCGGCTGATCATCGAGAAGCCGTTCGGCACCACGCTGCAGGAGGCGCTCGACCTCAACCGCCACGTGCTCGCGACCTTCGACGAGAGCCAGGTCTTCCGCATCGACCACTACCTGGGCAAGGAGACGGTCCAAAACATGATGGCGTTCCGGTTCGCCAACGGCATGTTCGAGCCGTTGTGGAACCGCAACTACATCGACAGCGTGCAGATCACAGCCTCCGAGGACATCGGCATCGGCACACGCGCCGACTACTACGACAAGGCGGGCGCGCTGCGCGACCTGATCCAGAACCACATGCTGCAGCTGCTCTGCCACGTCGCGATGGAGCCACCGGTCAGCTTCACCGCCGAAGAGGTTCGCAACGAGAAGGTCAAGGTGCTGCAGTCGATCCCGGCGCCGGTCGAGAACGAGATCCCGTCGATGTCCGTGCGCGCGCAGTATCTCGCCGGGCACTCCGGCGGCGAATCGGTGCGCGGCTACCTCGAGGAGGACGGCGTGCCCGC
>DASXER010000091.1:0-10472 GCA_036490015.1 Solirubrobacteraceae bacterium
GACTACGACGCGCTGCCCAAGCTCGACGCGATCGCCGACGATCTGAAATGGGCGATCGGCTCGCTCTATCGGGCCGCTGGTGTCTCGCCGCCGTCGAAACGCGCGGCGAGCCGGGCCAAAGGCGGGAAGCCGAGGACCGCCGGCAAGGGCGCCGCGACGCTGGCGCGGGGCTCGGGCTCCAGCCGCACCGGCAAGCCCGCCAGCGCCTGAGCGCGGCTCAGGTCACTCGAAGGCGTTCCAGCCGGCGAAGCGCGCGAGCGCACGCGCGAACAGCTCACGGCGGTCGCAGCGCTCGACGCCCGTGTGGTCGAACCAGACGATGCCTTCGATCTGCTGCCACGGCTCTGCGTCTATGCCCTCGTGGCGGAAACTCCATTTGCTCGGGCGCAGGATCGCGCTCACGTCCTCGCTGGGCTGCGGCTCGTCCCACTCCAGGCTGACCTCGAGCCGGTCGGGGTCGAGCCAGCGGCTCGCGAGCACGACGCGCGAGGAGAGCGCGTCGCCGCGCAGCGAGAACAGCAGCCCGCCACGCTGCGCGTAGAGCGCCATCTCGTGCGCCGCGACCATCCAGTCGAGCCCATCCGGGATCAGCGCCACCGAGCGGCTGACGTCTCTGTAAACGCCCACCAGCTCAGGTCGCATGAGGCCCGGATGCTCGCTGACCAGCTCGGCGCGCATCTCGTCTGCTTCGGTGTGCATCGCGCCTGGCAGCTTAGGCCCTCATACTGATCGCCTGACATGCGCCTGGCCCTCTGCCAGATCAACCCGACCGTCGGCGACATCGCGGGCAACACCGCGCGCATCGGCGAATGCCTCGAAAGCGCCCGCGAGGGCGGCGCTCAGCTCGTGCTGTTCGGAGAGCTGGCGGTGACCGGCTACCCGCCCGAGGATCTGCTGCTCAAGCAGCACTTCCTGGCCGACGCGCGCGCTGCGATCGAGTCGCTCGCGACACAGACGACCGGTCTGGTCGCGATCGTGGGCTTCCCCGAGCGCGCCGAGGACGTCTACAACTCCGCCGCCGTGCTGGCCGACGGGCGGCTGCACGCCGTCTACCGCAAGGTCTACCTGCCGAACTACGGCGTGTTCGACGAGCAGCGCTACTTCCAGGCCGCCGCGAGCGGAGCCGTGATCGACGTCGCCGGCACGCGCGTGGGGCTGACGATCTGCGAGGACATCTGGGAGCCCGGTCCGCCCGCATCCGAGGAGGCGCTCGCCGGAGCGACGCTGATCGTCAACATCTCCGCCTCGCCCTACCACGCCGGCAAGGGCGCCGAGCGCGAGCGCATGTTCGCGCAGCGCGCCCGCGACAACCTCGCCTGCGTGGCCTTTTGCGCGCTCGTCGGCGGACAGGACGAGCTCGTGTTCGACGGCCATTCGTGCGTGATCGACCACACCGGCACGACGATCGCCCGCGCCGCCCAGTTCGACGAGGAGATCCTCTTCTGCGACGTCGACCTCGAGCCGTCCACGGCCGCGCGGCTGCGTGACGCGAGCCATCGCCCGGCGGCCCGCCGCGCCCAGAGCCGGGTCGCAGAGCTGGCGCCGGTCCTGGACGGGCTCGACGGGGCCCGGACGACCCGGGAGCCGCTCCAACCCCGCGTGGCCGAGCCGCTGGCGCCGGTCGAGGCCGAGATCTACGGCGCGCTCGCGCTGGGCCTGCGCGACTACGTCGAGAAGAACGGCTTCCGGCATGTCGTACTCGGCCTCTCGGGCGGGATCGACTCGGCGCTCGTTGCCTGCCTGGCTGCCGATGCGCTCGGAGCGGAGCGGGTGAGCGCCGCGATCATGCCTTCGCCCTACTCCTCAGGCGACACGCAGGGCGACGCACGCGCGCTGGGCGCGGCGCTCGGCCTCGGTCTGCACGAGCTGCCGATCGCCGAGGTGATGGACGCGTACGAGCAGGCGCTCGCCCCGGACTTTGCCGGCCTCGAGGCAGACCTGACGGAGGAGAACCTGCAGGCGCGCATTCGCGGCAACCTGCTGATGGCGCTGTCCAACAAGTTCGGCTGGCTCGTGCTGACGACCGGCAACAAGTCCGAGATGTCGGTCGGCTACTCGACTCTCTACGGCGATCTCGCCGGTGGCTTCGCGGTCATCAAGGACGTGCCGAAGACGCTCGTCTATCGGCTCTGCGCATGGCGCAACCAGCAGCCGCCCGCGCCGATCCCCGAGTCGATCGTGCTGCGTGCCCCTTCGGCCGAGCTCCGACATGACCAGCGCGACGATGACTCACTGCCCCCCTACGAGCTGCTCGATCGCATCCTCGAGGGTTATGTGGAGCTGGACCAGAGTCGTGAGCAGCTGATCGCCCAAGGGCTCGACGAAGCCGAGGTCGACCGCATGATCCGGCTCGTCGACCTGGCGGAGTACAAGCGCCGGCAGGCGCCGCCCGGGATCAAGATCAGCACGCGCGCGTTCGGACGCGACCGGCGGATGCCGATCACGAACCGCTACCGTGGCTAGCCGTCATCTAGGCTGCCGAGCCGTGCCCGTTCGCCCAGCACACGCCGCCAAGGCCGCCGTCGTTGCGGCGCTCGGGCTCAGCCCGCTCGCGCTCGGCGCCTGTGGCGACACGATCCAGGCGCAGCCGATCGGCCACAACGTGCTCGAGGGGCTCGTGGCGGCACCCTATCCCGTCTACTGGCTCGGCGCCCGCTTCTCGGGGCTCGACATCACCGAAGCGGTGCGCGACCCGAGCGGCTCCTACTCGGTCCAGTACGGCAACTGCGTCCAGGGTGGCCAGGGGTCCTGCACGCCGGCGATCCGGGTCGTGACCTCGCCCGACAACAGCTTCGTCCCCGGTGGGCAGACTGCCTCGCGCACGCTCACGATCCGTGGCGTAGCGGCCCGCTCCAGCCAGCAGGGGCACACGCTGGCGCTCGCGACCGCCGGCGTGGTGGTCGACGTGTTCGCGCAGAAGGCCGCGCTGGCCGACGCGGCCGCGCGAACGATGGTGCCGATCAACGAAGTCGCTTCATCCCGAGGACGGCTGCCGGCCGGACTGCCCGACACGGGCTTTGGCGAGCAGCCCCTGCCCTCGCAGCTGCCCTCGCCCGTGAAGCCGCTCGGCTAGCGGAAATCTCAGCTAGCGCTGCTCGAGCGGGCGCACGGCGATCGTCATGCGCGTCAGGGCGCAGGTGTGGTCGGCGTCGTCGCTGAAGCGCACGTCCCACACCCAGGTCGTGCGCCCGCGGTGCAGGCGCGTGGCGAGGGCCTGCACGGTGCCTTCGGTGATCGGCCGGAGAAAGCTCGTGCTGTTGGACAGGCCCATCGCCATCTGGCCTTCGCCCATGACGCTGATCGCGGTCGCCATCGAGGCCATCGACTCGGCCATCGACGCGTACACACCGCCGTGCACGAGGCCGGCTGGCTGCCTGACCTCGGGCCGCACGGCGAGCCGCGCGCGGACCTCGGTGTCCGATACGGACAGCAGTTCGAGGCCGTAGAGACGGTCGAACCCCTGGCTGGCGGATTGCAACTGCTCGGCGTTCAGGGTGCTCATCAGGCGGCCACGATAGCCTACGGTCCTTCGCCCGAGCCAAACGCACCCCGAGGCCCGTGGCGGACGCCCTGATTACACAACTATGAGTCGATCGGAAGAGCTGCCTCCCGACCTGCGCGCAGCGCTCTCGCTGGTGCTGCGCCAGCACAAGAGCTACGGCGAGCTAGCCGGCATGCTCGCGATCACGGAGGAGGCCGTACACGACCGCGCGCACGCCGCGCTGACGATGCTCGCGCCCGCGCTGGCACGCAACGTGCCGGCCAAGGCGCGTGAAGACATCGGCGAGTACCTACTCGACCAGCAGCCGAGCGCGGCCGCGCTGAAGCGCACGCGCAAGCTGCTGTCCGAGTCGGACCCCGCGCGCGAGTGGGCGCTCGCGCTCGTCTCGGAGCTGGCGCCGCTGACGGACGGCGAGCTACCGGAGATTCCCGCTCCGCCAGAGCCAGAGCCAGCACCCGAGCCGGAGCCTCTCGCGGTCGTCGAGTCCCCCAAGCCCAAGCAGCCGGCGAAGAAAGCCAAACCGAAGGCCGAGCAGGCGCCAAAGCCGAAAGCACAGCCGCAGAAGCCGCCGAAGCCCGCGCAGCCGGCTTACCCCGCCGCACCGAGCGGCCCGGTGCCGCTCGCCTCGGCCGCCTCCGCCGACGGACCGCCGTGGGAGGCCGCCGGGCGCTCGCTGCCCAGCTCGAAGCTCGGCGGCGGCCTGCTGCTCGCGATCCTGCTCGCGGCGGTCGTCGTGGTCGTGATCCTGATCGTCAACAACTCGGGCGGCAAAAACGATGGCGGCGGCGCAAGCGCCAAGAACACCAGCAGCTCGACCTCGACCTCGACTTCGGGCGGGCCGAAGGAAGAAGGCCGCTTCACGCTCAAGGCCCCCGAATCGTCCAGCGCCAGCACGGGCGTCGCGGAGATCCTGTCCGAATCCGGCAAGAAGGCGCTGTTCGTGCAGGCCGAACACATCCCGGCCACCAAAGGCTTCTTCTACGCGATCTGGCTCTACAACTCGACCAACAGCGCGCTGCCGGTCAGCCGCAGCCCCGAAGTGAGCAGCACGCACGCTTTCTCGGGTGCCGTCGCGCTGCCGAGCAACGCGGGCGAATTCAAGGAAATCCTGATCACCAGGGAGACCAGCACCAAACCGACGCGGCCCGGCCACGTCGTCCTGCGCGGCCCGTTCGACGCCAACGCGACGAGCACCAGCGCGGGCACGCCCGGAGGCTAGCCCGCCGCGTCGCCGAGCAGCTTGCCGGGGTTCATGATCCCGGCCGGATCCAGCTCGGCCTTCAGCGCACGCAGTCCACGCAGGGCGTCCGCTCCGACCTCGTTGACCATCCACGGCGCGTGGTCGGTGCCGACGGCGTGGTGGTGGGTGATCGTGGCCTCGTTCGCGACGATCGCCTCGCAGGCAGCGCGCTTGGCCTCACGCCACTGCTCGACCTCTTCGCCTTCGCGCTGGCGCGCGAGGAAGGTGAAGTACAGCGAGCAGCCGCTCTCGTACACGTGCGATATGTGGCACATGACGAGGCCCGGCGTGCCACCGCCCTGCAAAGCCCGTGCGATCGCGCCGCCGACCTCGCGGTGCACACGCGCGACGTTGGACCACTGCGTCGCGGTCTCGAGCGTCTCGACCATGACGCCGTGCGTCAGCAGGTCGTCGCGCAGGTACGGGGCCGCGTAGCGCCCGTGCTCCCAGGCGCGCCCCGGCGAGCGCCCGACTGCAAGCGCCCCGCCGTGGCGGCGGATCAGGCCGAACGCCCGCTTGCGCCGCTGCTCGACGTCCTCTGGCGAGCCCTCGAAGCCGAGGATCGCGAGGCAGCCTTCGGAATAGCCTCGCGCACCTAGGTACAACGCCCCGAGCCGGCTCTTGACGCCGTCGCTGCCGGCGAGCGCCAGCGACATGCGCGTCTCGCTCTCGTCCGACAGGCGCGCCACGTCGGGCAGCGCGTGCTCGCGCGCGAGCTGGCGCAAGGCCTCGACGCCGGTCGCGAAGTCCTGGAAGAAGACGCCCTCGTAGCGCTTCTCGCGCGGCGCGGCGCGGACCCGCAGCGAGACTTCGCTGATGATCCCGAGCGTCCCCTCCGAGCCGACCACGAGCTGGCGCACGGAAGGCCCGGCGGCGCTCGCGGGTAGCGGCGGCAGGTCGATTTCTCCGGTGGGGGCGGCGAGGCGCAGGCCGAGCACCATCTTCTCGATCGAGCCGTAGCCGGTGGAGGCTTGCCCGGCTGAGCGCGTGGCCGCGCAGCCGCCGAGCGAGACGTGCTCGTAGGACTGCGGGAAGTGGCCGAGCGTCAACCCGCGAATCTCTAGGTGGCGCTCCAGCTCGGGCCCGCGGATGCCGGCGCCGACGCGCACCGTGGCCGACTCGTGGTCGAGCGCCAGCACGCCGTCCATGCGTCCGGTGTCCAGCGAGACGACGGCCGCGTGCGAGCCACGCAACGGCGCGAGCCCGCCGACGACGCTCGTGCCGCCGCCGAACGGGACGACGGCCAGCGAATGAGCCGCGCAGTGCTCCAGCAGTGCGCGCAGCTGCTCGTGCCGATCGGGGTGCACGACCACGTCGGGAGCCCCGTCGGGTCGTCCCGCCCGCAGGCGCACGAGGTCGACGTAGCCCTTGCCGGCGGCGTGCAGTACGCGTTCTGGGTGGTCGGTGCGCACCCAGTCCGATCCCACGATCGCCTCCAGCGCGCCAACTTCGCTCTCGTCCAGACGCGAGGGCTCCAACTCGACCTGCTCCAGCGCCACGGGCGGGCGCTGACGCTCTGAGACGCCGACGCTCTCGCGCAGGAAGCCGAGCGCGTGCGCGGGCAGGACGGCCGGCGTCGCCGGGTCCCCCCACCCCCACCAGCGCATCGGCGCGTGCAGCTCAGACACTGATCCGCTCCAAACCGTCGAGTGCCTCGCCGAGCGTCTGGTTGGCGGCGCGCCGCACCATCCGCCCGCCGAAGCTCCCACCTGAGGGCATCAACCGGCGTACGAACTCGCTGCGTGGCTCCCAGGAGTCCTTCAGCACCTGGCGCAGCTCGATCGTCACGTCGGTCGCACCCGGCGCCGTGCCGGGCTGCAAACACAGCTCGGTCTCAGCAGAGCGCAGCACGCCGGCGAAAGGCGTGCCCTCCAGGCGCTGCTCCCAGCGCACGCGCCGACCCGCCTCGTCGGTCTCGACGATCGCGAAGTCCGCGCGCACGGTCTTGCCCTTGCGCGTGCGCATCACCTCGGTGAAGGTGCCGTCCTCGCCGACGTCCTCGACGCGCGTCACGCGCGGCCACCAGCGCGGCAGGTGATGCGGGTCGCACACGACCTGCCAGATCTCCTCAGCGGGAGCCGCGATCGTGCGGGTACGCCTGGCCGTGGGCATTGCTAGAGCGCCAGCCTAAGCCTCGTCGTACGTCAGCAGGGCGTGCACCTCGTGTCCGGCGAGGCGCTCGCGACCGTCGAGGAACGCCAGCTCGACGAGGAAGCCACAGCCCGCGACCTCGCCACCGAGCCCCTCAACCAGCTCGCAGAGCGCAGCGGCGGTGCCTCCAGTGGCGAGCAAGTCGTCGTGCACGAGGACGCGCGCGCCGCTCGCCACCGCGTCGGTGTGCAGCTCGAGTTGCCCCTCGCCGTACTCCAGCGTGTATTCGGCGCTGACAGTGTCGTAGGGCAGCTTGCCGGGCTTGCGCGCGAGCACGAAGCCGGCGCCTAGCTCCAGGGCCACGGCGGGCCCGAGCAGGAAGCCGCGCGCCTCCGCGGCCACCACACAGTCGACGCGCAGCCCACGCGCCAGCTCCGCCAGCTCGTGTACCGCCTGCGCCAAAGCATCCGCGTCGGCCAGCAGCGGCGTCAGGTCCTTGAAGCCGATCCCCGGCCGCGGGAAGTCGGGAATCTCGCGGATCAGGGCGCGCAGGTCACGCGGGGATGACGTGCCCACCCGCCCGGGCATCTCATCTCACGATCTTGCGCAGGTCGCGGATCAGCAGCAGGTGCTTGAGGTGCGTCGCCACGGCGGCCAGGTTCTCCAAAGCGTCGACCGCCTCCTTGCGGCGCTCGGGGTTACGCGAGCGCAGCGCCGGGGCGAGGATCTGCTGCAGCAGGTTGGCCTCGCGGTCGGCGGAGGAGCGGAAGACGCGCAGGTTGCGCCCGCCGACGCCGTAGCGCGCCAGCTCGGCGACGGCCGCGATGATCTCGCGCTCGGTCTCGTCGAAGTAGCGCACGCCGCCGCGTAGCTCGCCTTTGACGACGCCGTACTCCTCCAGCTCCTTGACCAGCTTCTCCTCGGCCTTCGTCTCCAGCAGCACGTCCTCCATCGAGTACAGGGCGCCGGTGGACTCACGCACGCTGACGCTCGGGCGCCAGGTGCGTGCGGCGCCGTCGCGCGCGCCGCGCCCGGGCACGACGGGAGCGGTGGTGTCGGGCGAACGCCCGGCCGCCAGCTCCTGGCGGATCACCCGCAGCGGCAGGAACTCGTCGCGCTGCATACGCAGGATCGTGCGCAGGCGGGCCACGTCGCCCGGCGTGTAGAGCCGGTAGCCGCCGGGTGTGCGACGCGGCGTCAGCAGCTTCTGATCCTCCAGGTAGCGGATCTTCGAGATCGAGATGTCGGGGAACTCCTGCGCGAGCGCCTTGCAGACCGAGCCGATCGTGAGCGACTTCTGGCGCTTGGCGAGATCGTCGCCCGCGCCGGGCGCGGCCTGGCCCGCGAGCTCGGCTTCGAGGCGTTCTGACTCGCTCTGTGTCGCCTGTGTCGCCATCAGCGCGCGTGGAAGGTCAGCTTGTACTTGCCGATCTGCAGCTCGTCGCCCTCTTCGAGCCGCTGCGACTCGATCCGCGAGCGGTTCACGTACGTGCCGTTGAGCGAGCCGCAGTCGTCGAGGTACCAGGCATCGCCGCGGTGGATCAGCAGCGCGTGGTCGCGGGAGACGGTGACGTCGTCGAGGAACACCTCGCAGTCGGGACGCCGGCCGATCGACATGCGCTCGCCTTCGACGGCAAAGCTCTCCCCCACGCGCCCGCCACCGGCACGGATCACGAGCGCCGGGCCGCGCGCCGTGACCTGCTCGATCTCGACCGGGACGAGCTCGCCCTCCTCGTCCATGCGGTAGGTCGCCGTGATCGGCTCGCCGGTGGGAGAGTCGGCGCGCTCGCGTTCGAGCAGCGCGCCGCAACGCTGGCAGTAATTGGCTCCCTCGCCGTTGAGGAAGCCGCACTCGGTGCAATGGATCGCCATGGCGCCGCGAGTATCCGGTCGTTCTCTACTCGGCGCTCTCGGGCTGGCGCTGGGCCAGGATGTCCGTCAGCCGCTGAACGTCGTCGCCGGTGATCGTCATGTCGCCGTCGTTGTGCTTGTTGCGCAAACGGTTGACCAGCTCGGCGCGGAGGATGTCGATCTTGCCGTGGAGTATCCGCCGGCGGTAGGAGATCTCGGTCTCCTCCTCGGTCAGCTGGCGGATGACGTCTTTGAGTTCGAGATCCGTCAGCGAGCCAAGGTCGGGGAACGTCTCGTCCATCTGGCCTCTCTCCTGTCGCGGGCTTGTCCGGCGCATCCCCACTGGGCGCCCGGTCGAGGCGCCAGCATACACCAAGCGCTCAAGCTGAGCTTGAGGCTACGGGTCGACCGTCGTGAGCTTCGACAGGCCCTCGCGCGCGTACAGCACGGTCGCCGACAGCGCCAGCGCGAGCCCCACGAACAGCAGCACTTCGCCGAGCGTCTGCAAGCCCGTCATGGGAAAGAACAGGCCGCCCATCACGGGCGCGACGGCTAGGCGCCCGGGCCAGTTGATGCGCAGGTCGACGCCCTTCGAAAGGCCGTAACGAGCCAGCCCGACCATCACGATCTCGCGCACGGCGAGCACCGCCAGCGCCCAGCGCGGCAGCAACTGGAAGTGCCAGCAGACGACCACGCCGCTGACTACCAGCAGGCGATCGGTGACGGGGTCCATCAGCGCGCCGAGGCGGCTGTATTGACGTGTGACGCGCGCGGCGATGCCGTCGGCGTAGTCGCCCCAGCCGATGACCCCGAACAGCGTCGCGGGCAGCGCGCCAACGCCGTCGCCCGTCGAGAAGGCGACAATCAAGAACACCGGCAGCAGGGCCAGGCGCACGAAACCGATCGCGTTCGGGATCGTCCACGGATTCAAAGGCGCGCCGGCCTGGGTCTGCGGTGGCGGCGGACCCGAGCGGTCGAGCCCGGACAGGCGGCGAAACGTCAGGCGCGGCGCCGTCCAGACGCGGCGTTCGCGACCCCTTATGGGAGGCTCTGCCACAGCTCGTCCAGAGCCGCCAGCAGCGCCTGCGGCTCGCCCCCCAGCGGCAGCCCGGGACGATCCTGCAAGCCGCGCCGGATCTGCACCTCGGCCTCGCCGGACTGCACCGACCGGCGCCCGATGGTCACGCGCAGCGGGCAGCCGAGCAGCTCGGCGTCGGCGAACTTCTCCCCTGGCCCCATGTCGCGGTCGTCGTACAGAACGTCGATCCCACCGCCAAGCAGCACCTCGTACAGCTCGTCGGCGGCGGCGCGCTCGTCGGAGCCGGGCTTACCGAGTGTCACGAGGTGCACGGCGAACGGGGCGAGCGCACGGGGCCAGGAGATGCCGCGCTCGTCGGCGTACTGCTCGACGGCGGCGGCCACGATGCGGGCGGGCCCGATGCCATAGCAACCCATCCAGATTGGCTGCTCCTTGCCGTTCTCATCCAGATAGGTGGCTCCGAGCGGGACCGAGTAGCGCGTGCCGAGCTTGAAGATGTTGCCGACCTCGATGGCGGGCTCGATCTCGATCGGCTCGCCGTTCACCGTGTCGCCGGCCACCACATCGCGCACGTCGATCTCACGGTAGGCAAAATCCCGTCCCGGCACGACGCTCGCGAGGTGCTCGTCGATCCGGTTGGCACCGGTCACGTAACCGCCGCCGCCGGCGGTGGGCAGAGCCCCCGCGTCGAGCAGCACCTCGATCCCGTCACCGTCCTTCATATCGACGGGGCCGATGAAGCCAACGGG
>DASXER010000040.1:0-8738 GCA_036490015.1 Solirubrobacteraceae bacterium
TGCTCGGGCTATCAACGCAGGATCGCATCGGTCCGCGCACGCTGATCTTCTGCGCGGCGCTGTGCGCGCCGCTGGCGCTCAGGCGTCGCAGCCCGCGACTGTGCTTCGCGGTCGTGGCGCTCGTGGCGTTCCTGCAATGGCTCACGACGGCACCGCAGCTGGCCGACCTGGCGGTGTTGATCGCGCTCTATCAGATGGCCCTCGACGCCGACCTGGCGGAGGCCGCGCTGGCCGCCGCGGTCGTCGAGATGGGCGCGATCATGGCGGCCGCGCGCTGGTCGCCATCGGAGCCGTTGAAGATCTGGGTCGGTCTCAGCGGCCTCGCGGTCGCGGCCGCCGTGTCCGGCATCACCGTGCGCCAGCGCCGCGCGCTCCTGCACTCGCTAGAGGAGAAGGCCGCGCGACTGGAAGTCGAGCGCGACCGCGAGGGCCGCCTGGCCGCCGCGCGCGAGCGGGCGCGCATCGCACGCGAGATGCACGACATCGTCGCGCACAACCTGAGCGTGATGATCGCGCTCGCGGACGGCGCCGCGTTCACGATCGGCTCTTCGCCGGAGGAGGCCAAGAGCGCCGCCGAGCGGGTCTCCAGCACGGGCCGCCAGGCGCTGTTGGAGATGCGCCGGCTGCTGGGCGTGCTGCGCGACGAGGATGGCCCGCAGGCCGGGCCGCCGCGTGAGCCGCAGCCGACCTTGGCGCGCCTCGACGAGCTGCTCACGCAGGTCAACGCGGCCGGCATCCCGGTGACGATGGCGCTCGACGGCGATCCGCGCTCGCTGCCTGAGGGCGTCCAGCTGACGGTCTTCCGCGTCGCGCAGGAGGCGCTCACGAACACGCTCAAGCACGCCCGGCGTCCGACGCGCGCGCATCTCGCGCTCAGCTGCAAGCCCGACCACGTGGAGCTGGAGGTCACAGACGACGGGAGCGGCGGCGGAGGCGAGCCGGACCGACCGGCCACAGCGACGCCCTTCGCCGACGCCACCGACGGTCGCGGCCTGCGCGGAATGCGCGAGCGCGCGGCGGCATACGGCGGCCAGCTGGAGGCGGGGCCCGGACCGGATGGCGGCTGGCGCGTGCACCTCGACCTGCGCAGCGCACGCGCATGACGAGCGTGCTGCTGGCCGACGACCAGGAGCTGATGCGGATCGCGTTTCGCATGGTGATCGACACCCAGCCCGACCTGGAGATCGTCGGCGAGGCGGCGAACGGGCGCGAGGCGGTCGAGGCCGCGCGCCGTCTACGGCCCGACGTGGTGCTGATGGACGTGCGTATGCCGGAGATGGACGGCATCCAGGCGACGGCGGAGATCGTCTCCAACGCTAGCGAGACGCGCATCATCATCCTGACCACGTTCGACCTCGACGAGTACGTGTATGCCGCGCTGCGCGCGGGCGCCAGTGGCTTCCTGCTCAAGGACGCCCAGCCGACGGAGCTGCTGGCTGGCATTCGCGCCGTGGCGAGCGGCGACGCGGTCGTCGCGCCGAGCGTCACGCGGCGGCTGCTGTCGAGCTTCGCCCACCGCCTGCCCGCGCCGGGCCGACCGGACGACCGCCAGTTGGAGCTGATCGAAGCGTTGACGCCGCGTGAGCGCGAGGTGCTGCTGGAGGTCGCGCGCAGCTCCTCGAACGCCGAGATCGCACAGCGGCTCGTGCTGTCCGAGGCGACCGTGAAGTCCCATGTCGGGCGCATCCTCGCCAAGCTCGATCTACGCGACCGTGTGCAGATCGTCGTGTTCGCCTACGAGACCGGTCTGATCGCGCCGTCCGGAAGCTGAGCGCCGGATCTGTCAGCCTTCTCGGCGATGACGAAGATCCTGTTCAAGCCGTTCAGCATGTTCGCGAGCCGTCTCGCGGGTCGCACGAGCCGCAAGCTCGTCGACCGGATCTGGGGTGCCGCGGCGCCCGGCGAGCGCCCGAAGGCCGAGGAGAGCGCCGCGAGCTGGGGGCGCCTGGCGGGCGCGTTGCTGCTCGAGGGTGCGATCTTCCGCGCCGTCGGCGGCCTCGCCGATCACGCCGCGCGGCGCTGGTTCGCGCACCTGACGGGGCGCTGGCCGGGCGAGAAGCGCGGCACCGAGCCAGGGTCCGCGCCCGACGCCGAGAGCTGAAGGCGACGCGGCTAGCTGGTGGCGACGAGCGGCTGCTCGACGCCGGTGTCTCGGTCCACGAACTCGCTGATCGTGCGCACCACCTGCAAGGTGCTGTCCCACATCGGCACATGCCCGCAGCCGAGCAACGTGACGCTGTCGACGTTCGGGATCTCGCGCCGGTAGCGCGGCGCGTGCTTGGCCGGCGGCAGGATGCGGTCGAACTGCGGGGTCGCGAGACGCACCGGACAGGAGATCCGCTCCAGGTCGCGCAGCACGAGGTCGTCGCGATCGGCGCGCAGCGCGGCGATCGCAAGCGCCGAAGCCGAGCAGCGCAGCGAGGACTCGGCCAGCGCGAGCGCCTCCGCGGGCGAAGCCAGCTCGCCGTGGCACATGACGTCGCGCAGCGCGAGCTTGCGCAGCGCGCGACGAGCGACGAGCGTTTTCATGCGCGGGCCGGCGGCGCGCGTCAGGCGCAGCTGGCGTGCGAAGAAGCGGGCCAGCCGCCGCGCCTCGCCGTCGCCGACGCTCCAGCCGCCCGCCGGGGCGATCGCGACCACGCTGCGCGCGCGTCCGCGCTTGGCCAGCTCGAGCGCGAGCGCGCCGCCCATCGAGTTGCCGACGGCGTGCACTGTGCCGAGCCCCAGTTCGTCCATGTGCGTTTCGAGCAGGTCGACCGAGTCGTGAAAGCTGATGCCGATGTCGGGCGGCAGCGGCGGGCCACCGTCGTGACCGGCGAGCGTCGGCGCGATCACTTCGTAGCGCTTGGCGAGCGGCGCGAGCACCGGGCGCCAGTGATGCCAGGCGCCGGTGAATCCGTGCAGCAGGAGCAGCGGCTCGCCGGAACCGTCGCGGTACAGGGCATCGGAGATCTCAGCCATCGCTTGAGGCTACACCAGCGCGAGGCTCTCTATCGTCTGCAGGCAGGCGCGCGCGACCTCGCGCCCCTTCAGCTCGAAGTGCTCGGCGAAAAAGCCCGCGTGCGCCTCGTGCTCGTGGAAGTGGTGCGGCGTGAGCACCATCGAGAGCACCGGCACATCCGTCTCCAACCCAACCGCCATCAGGCCGTCGATCACTGCCGAGGCGACGAACTCGTGCCGATAGATGCCGCCGTCGATGACCAGCCCCGTACACACGACGGCGTCGTAGCGCCCGCTGCGCGCGAGCCGGCGGGCGAGCAGCGGCAGCTCGAAGGCACCCGGGACGCTGAAGCGCTCGACGCAGTCGGTCGCGACCCCGTGCTCGGCCAGCTCGGCGATCAGGGCACGCTCACCGCTGGCCACGATCTCGGCGTGCCAGGACGCGGCGACGAGCGCGATGCGAGTTGGGTTTTTTGAAGTCATTTAGATGCTCCTCGGGTTCGAGCGCCGCTCTATCGGCAGCGGGACGCTGTTTTCGAGGAGATATTCTAAAAAAATATGAAACCCGGGGACTGCTGAGCGATGGGTCGTCCGGCGCGCCCGACGGAGCCGATCCTCGACGCGGCGCGAGATCTGCTCGCCGCCGGCGGGACGCGCGCGGCAACGGTGGAGGCGATCTCCGAGCGCGGCGCCGTCTCGATCGGCTCGATCTACTACCGCTTCAGCTCGGTCGACGAACTGTTGGCGCACATGTGGTTGCGTGCCGTCGGACGCAGCCACGAGGCGGCGCTCGCGGTCGTCGAGGACGGCGACGCGCCCGAGGATGTGGTGCTAGCCGTCGCACTCGCGCTGTACGACTTCTGCCTGTGCGAGCCCAACGAGGCGCGCGTGCTGGCGACGCTGCGCGCCGAGGATCTGCTCGGACGCGGCCTGTCGAGCGAGCTGGAGCGTGAGCTGCGCGAGGCCAACGCGGCCGTCATGCCGCTGATCGACCGGCTCGCGCGACGCTGCTTCGGGCGCACGGGCGGCGCCGGTCGCGACCTGCTCCTGCTGGCGATCGTCGACCTCCCCTACGGCGCCGCCCGGCGGCAGTCGCAGAGCGGCGGGTCGGCGCACGTGGTCAGGCGCGAGGCGCTCGCCACGGCGATCGAGGCGATGCTCGCGCGGGCCTTGGCCGAGCGGGGCGCGCTCGCGGCCGGCTGAACTCTCCCGCCGCGCGGGGCGCCGGTGGGTATTCTCGCTCGCCACGGCATGTTCCCAACTCACCATCTCCGCTCGACGACCGCCACCGTGTCCTGTCTGCTGGCGGCGCTCGCGCTGAGCGCCTGCGGCGGCACGAGCGGCGGCGGGAGTGGGAGCGCCGGCGGTAGCGGCAAGCCGATCGCCGTCACCCTGAGCGACTCGGGTTGCTCGCCGAGCCACCTGTCGGCCACGGCGGGACCCGTCAGCGTCGAAGTCCTGCCCGCCAGCACCGGCAAGGCGGGCACGCTGCAGCTGAGCGACAGCTCAGGGCTCCTGCTGGGCGAAGCCGCCCACGTCGTGCGCCCCGCCAAGGGACGCTTCTCGCTCGATCTCGCAGCGGGCGAATACGCGCTCTCCTGTCAGGACGGCGGGCAGGAAGAAGGCACGCTGACCGTCTCGGGAACCGCCGCCGCCTCCAAGCTGACAGCCCGGGCCCGGTCGCTGCTGACCGAAGCCACGAGCGCGTACGAGTCCTACGTGGCCAGCGAAGCAGCGACGCTGGAGTCGGGCACGCGCCTGCTGATCGCGGCGCTGGCAGCCGGCGAAACCGCTCGCTCCAAGGAACTGCTCGTGGCGGTGCGCAGCCACTACCTGTCGATCGAACCGGCAGCGGGAACGTTCGCCAAGCTCGCCGCGGAAATCGATCAAAGCGGCGACACAGGCCTGATCGGCTTCCACCGCATCGAACAGGTGCTGTGGACGAAGAACAGGACCGTCGGCACGGCCAACGTGTCGTCGGTGCTGATGCAGGACGTCGAAGCGCTCACGCGCCGCGCGTCGACCCTGCAGCTGCAGCCGGCGCAACTGGCGAACAACGCGGCGGCGCTCGTCAGGGAGATGGCGGCCGGCAAGCTGGAAGGCCAGGAGGACCGCTACTCCCATGCCGACCTCGCCGACCTGGAAGCCAACCTGTCGGGCGCACGCAAGGCCGTCACGCTGCTCGTGCCCGCGCTGCGTCAGCTGGGAAAGGCCGGGCTCGCGCGACAGATCGAAGCCGGCTTCGCTTCGTTCGCCGGCGAACTGGCGACGTACAAGCACAACACGCCGCTCGGCTTCGTCGCGTCAAACCAGCTAATGGCGAGCGCCCGCCGGCGCCTGGCTGCGCGGATCGAGGCCCTGTACGAACCGCTCGCGCGCGTGGCCGCGATCGTCAGCGGCGCACCCTGATCACGCGTCGCTCTACGGCTCGCGCACGACCAGGAGCAGCCCGGCGCCGGTCGGCACGAGCGCCTCGCCGACGCGGCCGTCGGCGGCCACGAGCGCCCGCAACGGCGCGACCTCGTCGGTGTGCGAGAGCACGTTGTCGACCACCAGCAGGCCACCAGGGCGCAGCACGCGCACGAGCTGCGGCCAGTAGTCGACGTAAGCCGGGCGTTCGGCATCGAGGAAGACCATGTCGAGGCTCTCGTCGGCGGCGTCGGCGAGCGTCCGCGCGGCGTCTTCGAGGCGCAGCTCGACCAGCTCGGACAGCCCCGCACGCTCCAGGTTCGTTTGCGCCATCGCGCTGCGCGGGGCATCCAGGTCGACGCTCGTCAGGCGCCCGCCGACCGCACGCACGGCGTCCGCCAGCCACAGCGTCGAGTAGCCATTCGAGGTGCCCAGCTCGAGCACGCGCTGAGCCCGCGTAGCCCTGACGAGCAGCGCCAGCACACGCGCGCTATCCGGCTCCAGGTTTCGCAGCCGCTCCAGGCGATCGGCCTTGGCGGCGTCGTGCTCGGCGCCGAAGCGCTCCAGCTCGTCGAGCACCGCGCTCAGCTTCTTGCTCTGATCCATCGCGCGGACGATACGCTCCGTCACAGGCGAGCAGGAGGAGCCCGAGATGGCCGAACAGGTGGTGCCGACGCTGTACGTCTGTCACGGCGATGACGAAGGGCCGCGCGTGCATCCCTGCCGCCGCGTCCAGGAAGCCCTACGTACCGCCGGCATCGAGCACGAGAAGGTCGTCGCGGCGCACGGCAGCCCGATCCCGTTCCTGCGCAAAGGCTCGCGCGAGGAGCTGCGCGCCGCGACCGGCGCCGAGAAGCTGCCGGCGCTGAAGCTCGCCGACGGGACGGTGATCTCACCGTCCAAGGCGATCCTCGCGTGGGTCGCCGAGCAGCGGCAGGCGAGCTGAGTCGGCGGGCGACTTCGCTCGCTCAGCCGGCCTGAGCTGGCAAGCGACTTCGCACGCTCAGCGTTTGCTTGGCAGACCGCGCGCGTGCTTCACGCTGCGCGCGACCCACGAGGAGAGCTGGCGCCTGGTGCGCACGCCCTGCTCGTCCACTCGTAGCCAGCCGGACATCTGCCGGCCGCGCATCTCGAACGGACCGGCGTGCTCTCGGCCCAGCAGGCTGTCCGTTTCGGCCGGGTCGACGCGCAGGAGCAGCCCGCCACGACCGCTGACGCTGACACTCATGTTGCCGTTGATCAGGAACGCGAGCCCGCCGAACATCTTCTTTTCGCTGACGCCCGACTCCATCAGGATCAGCTCCCTGACGCGGTTGGCGAGATCCTCGTCATAGGCCATCGCGACGGCAGCCTACCTACTACCCACGGCCAGGCCAGCCGTCGCGATTCCTCAGTGTCGCGGGCTCGTCAGTCCGCGTCGACGACTGCCTGCGCGCGTGCCAGCGCCCGGCGCATGAGTCGCGAGACCTGCATCTGCGACACGCCAATCTCGGCACCGATCTCGGCCTGGCTCATTTCGCCGATATAGCCCATCGTGAGGATGCGGCGGTCGCGCTCTTCCAGGCACTCGAGCGCCGGTGCGGCGGCGAGCCTGCGCTCGACCTGCTCGTAGCCGGCGTCATCGCCGCCGAGGCGCTCGAGCCGCGGCGTGGCCTCCGAGTCCTCCTCCAACGGAGCGTCGAGCGAGGTGCTGTGCCGCGCCTGCATGACACACAGCGCGTCGAGCACCTGCTCCTGGTCGACCTCCATGTACTGCGCAAGTTCCTGGACGCTCGGCATGTGGCCGGTCTCTGACTGCAGCACCTCGATCGCCTGGCGCGTGGCCATCGAGCGCTCCTGGGCGCTGCGGGTGACGTGCACGGACCACGTGCAGTCGCGCAGGTGACGGCGAATCTCGCCGAGAATCGTGGGCACCGCGAAGGCACCGAAAGGCTTCCCCAGCTCGGGGTCGAAGCGGTCGATCGCCTTCACGAGACCGAGGTTCGCCACCTGGACGATGTCCTCGAGCGTCTCCGAAGAGTTGGCGTAACGGCGCGCCAAGCGCCGTGCGAGGGGCATCAGGCGCTCGACGAGCAGCTCCCGCGCGTGCTGGTCGCCGGTCTCGTGCAGCCGCGCGAACAGCTCCCGCTCGCTCGGCTGGAAGGACAAGCGCTGTGCATCCGCGGTGGGCGGGTTTATGTGAGCCACTGGCTTTCTCACTGCAGCAGTCATGCTCCCCACCTGCTCTTTCCGATCGCCTACACCGACGCCGACAGCCTCGGTGCCCATGCACGCTCTGCCGCGTGCCCACGGGTTTAGTTGCCCGTCGGGCAGGCATTCAAACCTCCTGTCAGCTATCTGACGGCGTACGGCGTGTCAGGCCATAACGGCCGCCGTTCGGGGGCTGACCGCTACTCGTCGGCGCGGGTCGGGAGCCTCACCAGGCCGATGAAGAAGTCGTCGATCTGGTGGACGATGTCGCGGAAGCGCTCGAAGTCGAGCGGCTTGGTGATGTAGGCGTTTGCGTGCCGTTGGTAGGAACGCACGATGTCCTCCTCGGAGTCGGAGGTCGTGAGCACGATGACCGGGATCATCGACAAGGCGTCGTCGCCCTTGATCTCGGCGAGCACCTCAGCCCCGCTCTTGCGCGGCAGATTGAGGTCGAGCAGCACGAGGTCGGGGCGCTCGGTCCCGGCGTAGGAGCCTTCGCCACGCACGAATTCCAGCGCCTCGACGCCGTCGCTGACGACGGAGACGGTGTTGCCAACCTTGTGTTCGGCGAGCGCGTCGCGGATCAGCATGACGTCGCCGGGGTCGTCCTCGACCAGCAGAATCGAAGCCAGGTCAGCGATCAAAGCGGTTACTCCTCCTCGTTCGACGTCGGCAAAGTCAGGCGAAAGCACGCCCCTCCGGAGTATGCGAGATCCAGCCAGATCCGTCCACCGTGCTGCTCGACGATCTTGCGGCACAGCGCCAGCCCGATGCCGGTGCCCTCGTACGCGTCGCGCGTGTGCAAGCGCTGGAAGATCTGGAACACCCGCTCGGCGTAGTCGGCTTCGATGCCGATGCCGTTGTCGGCGACCGACAGCTCGATCTCGCCGTCGCGTCGCTCGACACCGATGTGGACGACGGGCGGCGCCTCGCCGTGGAACTTGAGCGCGTTGCCGATCAGGTTCTCCAGCAGGGAGACGAGCAGCGAGCGCTGCCCTCGCACGACCGGCAGCGGGTCGTGGGTCAGCGTCGCGCCGGTCTGCTCGAAGCGCTCGGCGAGCGAGCGCCCGACGGTCGCCACCACGGCCTCGAGCGCAACCGGTTCCCCGGGCGTCGAGACGCGCCCGACGCGCGAGAGGGCGAGCAGCGCGTTGATCAGGTCCTGCATACGGCGGGCGCCGTCGACGGCGAACTCGATG
>DASXER010000117.1:0-6002 GCA_036490015.1 Solirubrobacteraceae bacterium
GCCGCGCGAGGCGTCGCATCTGCGCCTGTCGGAGATCGGCTTCATCCATCAGGGGTTCGACCTGCTGCCGGGCGTCAACGCGATCGACAACGCCGTGCTCAAGCTGCTCGGCGCGATGCGCTGGCGGGCGGCGCAGCGCGAGGTGACGCCGCTGCTGGAGCAGCTCGGGCTGGCCGGTCGTTTGCACCATCGTGCGGACACGCTCTCGATGGGTGAGCGCCAGCGCGTGATGATCGCCCGCGCGTTGTCGACCAAGCCGAGCCTGCTGCTCGCCGACGAGCCGACCGGCAACCTCGACACGGCTCGCGGGCGTGAGGTGCTGGCGTTGCTGCGCGGCCTCTGCGAGGAACGCGGTGTGGCGCTGGTGCTGGTCAGCCACGACCCGCTCGCCGCGGGCTACGCCGACCGCGTGCTGACGCTGCGCGACGGCAAGTTGATCGAGCATGACGGCTCCGCCGCCGAGGACCTGCCCGCACCGGCCCCCGAGCCAGAGCCCGAGTCGCGCATCGCAACGGCATGAGACCGGCGAACGTCCTGCATCTGTACCGCGTGCGTTTGCGCGCGCGGGTGCTGCAGGAACTGTTCGCCGTCGGCGGGATCGCGGCGGGGGTCGCGCTGCTGCTGGCCGCGCAGGTCTCGAGCTCGAGCCTGCAGAGCTCCGTCTCGCGGCTCTCACGCGGCATCGTCGGCCACGCGACGCTGCAGCTCGCCGGACGCGGCCCGGAAGGCTTCTCGGAAGCCACCGTGGCGAGGGTTCGCCATCTCGCTGACGTGAAGGTCGCGGCGCCGCTGCTCGAAGTCGACGCCGAGGCTAGCGGCCCGCGCGGTAGCCAGTCGGTGGTGATGCTGGGCGCCGACGAAAGTCTGTCCGCGCTCGGCGGCGCGCTGGAGCGAAACCCCGAACTCACGCCGGTCGCGGGCTTCGAAACCGTGGTTTTGCCTCTCCACCTCGCCCAGCAGATCGGCGTGCACAAGTTCGGCCAGCACGTCGACTTGAAGGTCGCGGGCAGGAGCAGGCAGGCGGCGCTCTACGCGTTGCTGCACAAGCGCCAGATCGGCGCGCTCGTGAGCAGTCCGCTGGCGCTCGCCTCGCTCTCCTATCTGCAGGAAGTCAGCGGCCTCGAAGGTCGCGTCAGCCGCATCCTCGTGCAGCCGAAGCCGGGCGAGGAAGCCGGTGTTAGAGCCGAGCTGGAAGCGCTGGCGGCCGGGCGCCTGAACGTCGAGTCGGTGAACTACGACGAAAAGCTGTTCGGTCAGGCGGCGACCGCGAGCAGCCAGTCGACCTCCCTATTCGCGGTGATCGGGATGTTGATCGGGTTCCTGTTCGCTTTCAACGCGACGCTGTTCACGGTTCCCCAGCGCCGTCGTTTGGCGGCCGAGCTGCAGCGCGACGGCTACCGTCGCAAAACGGTCGCCGTGGTGCTGCTCGTCGACGCCCTCCTGCTCGGCCTCTTCGCGAGCGCGCTTGGTGTCGGGCTCGGCGACCTGCTCTCGGCCCATCTGTTCCACAGCAACACGGCCTTCCTGTCACTCGCTTTCACGTTCGGCGCCGAGCGGTCCGTGGGCTGGCACGCGATCGCGGTGGCGGCGGCCGGCGGGATGCTGGCCGCCGTCGCTGCCGTGCTGCTGCCGCTGCGCGACCTGTTTTCGCGCGACACGCTGGCGATCGTCTCGCCCCGCGAGCGTCTCGAACGCGGGATCCCCGCGGTCGGTGTGCAAGCGGCGGCCGGCATCGCGTGCCTGATCGGGGCAGGCGCCGTGTTGAAGGCGGCGCCCGACGACGCCGTTCCGGGCGTCACCTTGCTGGTGCTCGCGCTGCTGCTCGTGCTCCCGTCGATTCTGCTCAGTGCGCTCACGTTGCTGCGCCGTCTCGCGGGTGCGATCACCAGCGCCGTGCCGCACATCGCGGCGATGGAGCTGGGCGCGAGCAGCGTTCGCTCCACGGCGATCGTCGCCACCGGTGCGATCGCGATCTTCGGCAGCGTCACGATCCAGGGCTCGCACGACGACCTGCTCGCGGGCCTCGCGCGCTCGACGAGCGAAACGAACGCGTCGGCGGCCGTCTGGGTCGCGCCAGCCGGCTCGTATGACCTGCTGCACACGGCGCCGTTCGCCGCGACGAAGCTCGAAGCGCTCAGGCGCTTGCCCGCGGTGCGCGCCGTGCGCGTCTATCGCGGTGGCCTGCTCGACTACGGCGCTCGGCGCGTGATGGTGCTCGCGCCGCCCGCATCGCTCAGCGTGCGGCTGGCTCGCGGTCAGCTCCAGCAAGGGCGCGCGAGCGAGCTCGGCGGCAGCGGCTGGGTCGCGATGTCGCCGGCTCTAGCGAGCGAACATCACCTGCACCTCGGCGATCGCTTCACGCTGCCGACGAGCGAGCCGCGCTCGTTCCGCCTGGCGGCCCTGACGAGCAACTTCGGCTGGGCTCCCGGGACGATCCTGATGAGCGCCCAGGACTATGCGGCGGCGTGGCACACCACCTATGCGGCCGCACTCGAAGTGCTGCCTGCTGCGGGCATCTCACCCGCACAAGCGGCGAGTGCGGTGCGCGCGGCGCTCGGGCCGAGCTCCGGCCTGTCGGTACAGACGGCGGCACGGCACGCGAGCCTGCAACAGGCGCTGAACCGCGACGCGCTCGCGCGGTTGGCGCAGATCGCGGCGATCATCCCGATCGCGGCCCTGCTCGCGATGGCGGCGGCGATGGGGGCGATGGTGTGGCAGCGGCGCCCCCGCCTCGCCCGCCTCAAGCTCGACGGACTCGCGCGTGCCGTCCTATGGCGCACGGTTTTGTTGGAGAGTTTCCTCCTGCTAGGGGTCGGCTGTCTTGTCGGAGCCTTGTTCGGCGTTTACGGTCGCCAGCTCGCCGATCGCGCGTTGCGCCAGACGATCGACTTCCCCGTGGCGCACACCGTCGTGTCGCTCAGCGGCTTCGGCACCGCCGCTCTGCTCGTCGTGGTCGGCATCGCGATCGTGGCGCTGCCCGGCTACCTGGCTTCGGGCGTACCGGCCTCGCTGGCGCTCCAGGACCAATGAGCGGCTCCGACAGCAAGCGCAAGTACGAGCAGACCGCGCGCGCGCAGGCGCAGGAGCGCACGCGCGAGGCGCTGCTCGACGCGGCCAGGGACGAATTCTTCGGCAACCGCTGGTCGAAGGCGTCGCTCAACACGCTGGCGGAGAAGGCGGGCGTCACCAAGCAGACGCTGCTGCGCCATTTCGGGTCGAAGAACGGCCTGCTCACGCAGGCGCTGCTGCGCGGCGCGGCCGAGGTGCGCGAGCAGCGCTGGAGCGTGCCGAAAGGCGACGTCTGGGGGACGATCGCGAACCTGCTCGACCACTATGAGCGCTGGGGTGCCTACTCGTTGCGGGTCGGCTCCTGGCAGGACAGCACGGTGCCGCTCGCCACGCTGTCGCAGGGCGCGCGGCAGGTCCACTACGACTGGGTGGACTTCGCCTTCAAGCCGTGGCTGGAGCAGCTCGAGGGCGATGAACGCGAACGCGTGCGCGCGGCGCTCGTCTCGTTCTGCGACGTGCACGTCTGGTGGGTGCTCTCACACGACATGGGCATGGACCGCCAGGCGGTCGAGGGGACGCTCACGCTCGCCGTCGAGCGGCTGCTCGAGGTCCGGCGTTGAAGGTCCTCGCCTACACCTCTCCGGCGCGCGGGCACGTCTACCCGCTCGTGCCGATCATGCAGGCGCTCGCTCGGCGTGGACACGATGTGCACGCGATCACCTTCTCGCCCGAGTTGGGCGCTCTCGCGGCCGCCGGCGTCGAGGCGTCGCCGATGGATGTGGAGGTGGAGCGCATCCAGATCGAGGACTGGCGTGCCCGCTCGCAGCGCGCCGCCGTGCTCGCGGTGTTGCGGGCGTTCCTCGCTCGCGCAGCTGGCGAGGTGCACGATCTGCGCGCGGGGATCGAGCGTCACGACCCCGACGTGCTTTTGGTCGACGTCAACTGCTGGGGCGCGGCGGTCGTCGCCGAGGCCAGCGAGCGTCCCTGGGCGATGTACTCGCCCTACCTACTGCCGCTGCGCTCGCGCGACGCGCCGCCGTTCGGGCCTGGGCTCGAGCCCGCCTCGGGGCCGCTCGGACATCTGCGTGACGCCCTGATGCGCGCCGTCGGCAACGTCGTCCTCGGTCGCGTCGTGCTGCCAGGTGTGAACCGTCTGCGCGCCGAGCACGGCCTCGCGCCGCTGCATCGCTTCGAAGACGCGCTCGCTCGACCGCCGCTCCTGCTCGCGCTGACGGCCGAGGGCTTCGACTATCCGCGCCGCGACTGGCCGGCCAACGTGCGCCTCGTCGGCCCCGTCGACTTCTCGCCGCCCGCGCCCGCGCCCGCCTGGCTGGATGAGCTGGCCGACCCGCTCGTGCTCGTCACCTGCTCGACCGAGCACCAGGACGACGCCGCGCTCGTCACAGCCGCGCTCGAGGCGCTGCCGCCCGCGGGACTTGGCGTGCTCGCCACGAGCGCAGCCCACGACGCGGCCGGCTTCAGCGCGCCGGCCGGCAGTCGCGTGGAGCGCTTCGTCTCGCACGAGGCCGTGCTGGAGCGCGCCGCCTGCGTCGTGTGCCACGGCGGCATGGGGATCGTCCAGAAGGCGCTCGGCGCCGGTGTTCCCGTCGTCGTCGTTCCGTATGGGCGCGACCAGATGGAGACGGCGCGGCGCGTCACGCACGCGCGGGCCGGCGCCCACCTGTCTCCCAAGCGCCTGACTGGGCAACGGCTGCTGGCTGCAGTCGAGAAGGCCCGCACACGACGCGCGGGTGCCGCCCACGTGGCGGAGCTGTTCGCCGCAGCCGGGGGAGCGCAGGCCGCGGCCGAGGCGGTCGAGGCTCTAGCCCGAACCGCCTAGGTCGTGTATTCGAACTTCACGGGGCTCTTGAGCTTCTGAGTTTCGTCTTCGGCCGTCACCTTTACTTTCCCACGGCGGTGAACGGGCGTGATCGCGACGCATTCGCTCGTCGAGAGGCAGTCGACGGACGTCGCCGCGACGCCGCCGAACAGCACGCGCAGACCTTCGCTTCCGGGCGTGAACCCGGCACCGGTGATCGTCACTTCGCTGCCGCCGGCTTCGGGGCCGGAGGTGGGGGAGAGCCCGGTTATCGCGTCCTTGAATTGGAAGTGGTCTTTCGGTGTTACGGGGCTGATCGTGCTGCCGACGCTCACGCGCACGTCCACGGTGCCTCCGGCCGAGGGCGGTGAGACGGCGTTGATCGTCGTGGTGCCGATGACTTCGAACTCGCTCGCTGGCGTCGACCCGAACGTGACTTCCGTCGTGCCGCCGAAGCCAGCGCCGCTGATCGTCACGACCGTGCCGCCGGCGGACGTGCCGCTTTTCGGCGTGACGCGCTTGATCGATGGCGCGATCGTCACGAAGGTCTCGTTTTCGCCTTCGCCGGTGCCGCTCGCGCTCGTGGCCACGACCCTGAAGTTGTATGTGGCTGCCGGGCTCAGGTGCACGAGCGAGGCGGTCACTGCCACCGGGCTCGTGCCGGTGCCGATGAAGCCGCTGCAGGGCGCGTTGCTGCCATAGGCCGGCGTCTTGCCGTATTCGAAGCGACAGGACGTGACTTCCTGGCCATTCGGGTTGACGCTGCCGTTGAGCGTCGCCGAGCTCATCGTCACCGCGCTCGCCGCTTCGGTCACCGCCGCCGGCGCTTCGAGGCCTTCCGCGAACGGCGTGGCGGCGAGCGGGCGCGATGACGCGGGTCCTACGCCGACGGCTAGGCTCAGCAGCAACGCGAGCGCCGCGATTGCCGGGCGTCTAGTCGTGCCGCGGCTGGAGGGGTCCTCGTTCCTGTCGGTCTCTCGCACCGTCGTCGCTCCTCGGTCGCTGGGCTGCGGTGCCGACGTCCCCTCTCAGACGCCCGGCAGAGAGAACATAGCCCAGCTCGTCAGCCCGTGTGGGCTAGGGCAGCGAGCGTAGGAACTCGCGCAGTGGCCCGTTGACGGCGTCTGGATGGGTGAGGTTGGCGGCGTGGGGGGCGCCCTCCACACGCACCAGT
>DASXER010000128.1:0-3757 GCA_036490015.1 Solirubrobacteraceae bacterium
GGCGCTGCCGGCAGCCGCGGACGAACCCTCCGCCGGCCCCACGCTGGGTGTTTCCGGCAGCGACCTCCTATACATCCTGCTCGCTTTCGGCGGCCTCGTCGTGACGGCTTTCGTCACGCGGCAGCTCGCGAGCCGACCGCAGCTGGAGGCGGACAGCTAAAGGGATGACGAGCAGCACCCGAGTAAGCCCTTAGGGACACGGAAGCCCCACCCACCATGGACCAACCGAGAGTTACCCAGCAGACGTCGACCACGCTGCCAATCCGCGCCGAGGTGGCGCACGATGCCCCGTGGCCGCATCCGCTGCGCCACGGCAACTTCCGCGGGCCGCTGCAGTGGGCGCTAGAGGGCTACGGCTGGGGGGTCGTACGGCGTACCGTCGACTTCCTGTTCGTGTGCGCGGCGGTCGTGATCGCGCTCGGTGGCTTCTCCTCGACGCTGCACCCCTCATCGGTGCGCGCGCCGCTGCTGGCGCTGCCGTTCGTCGTGACCGTCCTGTTCCAGCTGCGCGGCGTCTACCGCCACCGCCTGAGGGTGCTCGTGCTCGACGGGGTCGTGCCCGTCCTGAGCGGCGTGTCCGTCGGCGCGATGGCCGTGGCCGTGCTCGGCATGTTCGTCAACGGCGAAGTCCCCAACCAGGGCGACTGGCTGCACGCCTGGCTCCTCGCCTGCGTCGGAGTCTCGCTTGGGCGCATCTGCCTCTCCTTCGCGCAGCGCTGGGCGCGCGCACACCGCATGGTCGGCAAGCCGGTGCTGATCGTCGGCGCCGGCATGGTCGGCGCCCAGGTCGCGCGTCGCTTGGAGACCCACCCCGAGTACGGCTTGACGCCGGTCGGCTTCCTCGACGAGGACCCCCGCTCGGTCGCGGAGGTCGGGGGCCGCGACGTGCCGATCCTCGGCACCGTCGACGACCTCGAGACGACCGTGCAGAACACGGGCGTCAAACAGCTGATCGTCGCCTTCTCCTCGGTCACCGACGCGCGCGTGAGCCGCCTGATCCTGCTCTGCCAGGAGCTCGGCGTGAGCGTCTCGGTCGTGCCGCGCATGTTCGACACGATCAACGAGCGCGTCGGCTACGACACGGTCGGCGGCCTGCCGATGATGTCCTTCCGCGCCGTCGACCCAAAGGGCCTGCAGTTCGCCTTCAAGCACGGCTTCGACCGCGTGCTGTCGCTGCTGCTGCTGATCCTGCTGTCGCCCCTGATGCTCCTCACGGCGCTCGCCGTGCGGCTCAGCTCGCCCGGTCCGATCTTCTTCCGGCAGCTACGTGTTGGCCGCGACGGCAAGGTGTTCGCCTTCTACAAGTTCCGCTCGATGCGTATGCGCGACGGAGAAGACGAGGGCCAGCCCGACGACAGCAGCGCGCTCGACTTCCTGCTGGCCGGTGACATCGCGCCCGGAGGCGTCGAGGGCGAAGACCGGCGCACCGCCGTGGGTCGCCTGATGCGCAGCAGCTCGCTGGACGAGGTCCCGCAGCTGTTCAACGTGCTGCGCGGCGAGATGAGCCTCGTCGGGCCGCGTCCCGAGCGCCCCGAGTTCGTCGAGCTGTTCCGCCAGGACATCGACCGCTACGGCGACCGTCATCGCGTCAGGTCGGGTATCACCGGCTGGGCCCAGGTGCACGGCCTGCGCGGGCAGACCTCGCTCGCCGAGCGCGTCGAGTGGGACAACTACTACATCGCCAACTGGTCGCTAGGGCTCGACTTCAAGATCCTCGCGCTGACGGTCGTAGCACTGTTCCGCAACGCCGAATAGGCGCCGCGGGCGTATTCGCGTT
Source organism: Solirubrobacteraceae bacterium (assembly GCA_036490015.1). GTDB lineage: Bacteria > Actinomycetota > Thermoleophilia > Solirubrobacterales > Solirubrobacteraceae > Palsa-744. Next base: position 1,778 of record DASXER010000128.1, read on the forward strand.
GCCGCTGGTGCTGGTGCTCAGCCGAGACGCGTCGCGGCGTGCGAGCGGCCCAGCCAATACTGGAAGACGCGCACCTTGACGTTGTGTGTGCCGAGCTGGCGCGGCAGCTTCAGCGAGTATTCGTTGAAGCGGTTGAGCACGTACAGGACCTTGTAGCGGAGCACGCCCGAGACGCTCTCTTCGAGGCGCATGTAGTCGCCGACCGGAGCGGAGCCGTGGGCGACGAGCTGGCCGTGGCGGCGCGACAGCGAGAGCGTCACGCCGCTGACGGGCCCGAACGGCGCCGTCAGCGCGCTCTGAAGCGCCTTGAAGGACTGCTTGTGCCGTCCCCCCAGCCCGACGAGGCCGAAGCGTTCGTGCGGGCCGTCCTGGAGCTTGTAGACGACCGCTGCCGCGACGTAGCTCGCACGGCTCAGCTCGCGAATCGTGCTGATCAGGTTCTTGGCCTGCACCGCTTCGGTCACGCAGCCCTGTTCCTGCTCGATGCGCTCGAGCGGGAAGCAACTGCTCCAGCCGAACTCGTCGAGCCACAACGGGGTCGTGTCGCCGTTGTGCAACTGCGTTTCGTGGATCGCCCGCACGGAAGCCAGCGTGAGGTTGTAGAAGTGCACCGCCAGGCCGTCGTAGAAGCCCTTGATGCCGGCCGCGTACAGTTGCTTGAGGAAGACTCCGTTGGAGCCGACCAGCGAACCGCCGAGGACCTCGACGGCCGGGTTGGCGGCCTTGATCGCGGTGTAGGCGGCACGCAGCACGGCCGCATAGCGCTTCGGCTTTTCAGGGCCAGCGAAATAGTCTTCGTTGGCCTGGTCGGGCTCGTTCCAGATCTCGATCGCGGCCAGCTTGGTGCCGTAGCGAGTGGCCAGGAAGGCCGTGTATTCGGCGAACGTCGACGGGTCCTTCGGCGGCCAGCTGTTGGCTTTGCTCTCGTGCAGGGGCTTGCACTGCGAAATCAGCTTGGCGGGCGCCGAGGAGGCCCAGCAGGGCACGCCTTCGGCGATCAGGATCACCTTGATGCCGGCCGCGGCGGCGTCGTCGATCAGACGGTCGGCGAAGGCGAGCGTCTGCGGATCGATCTGCCCGGGTCCATTCGGCTCGAACTCGAACCAGGGCGCCTCGACACGCACGAGCTTGGCGTGCAGCGCCGCCGCCTGGGTGATCACCTTGTCCGCTTCGGAGGCGGTGCTCGCGGCCGTGATGCCGAGGATATTCACGCCGCCCTGGAGGGCCGTCGTCGTCTGAGCGGTCGCGGGCGCGCAGGCGAACGTGAGCAGCAAGCTCGACGCGCACAGGCTTGCCACGAGCGCGGCGAAGGCCGCGGCTCGGCGGGGGAATCGAGTTGGCATTTCAGACACGATAGAAGCGCCCGGCTACGGGCGAGCCGGCGCGGGTAGGCTAGCGGCGGATGTCGCCAACGTGGATCTGGATGCAGGTTGCGATCGTCGTCTTCGTCGTCATCGGCATGATCGTCGCGATCACGAAGCTCGCCTGAGTCGCCAGGCGGCGAGCCGGCCCTTTGGCGCCGGAGGGGGTGGCGGCGGGGGCCCCGTGGGGATTGGAGTGCCGGCGAGCATCGCGGCCGGAACCTCTTCGGTGAGCCAACCGCGCAGCGTGCCGAGGCCGGCGCGCTCCAGCTCGTCGGCCATGCCGGGCGGGCGCCGCTGGAGGTCGTGGGCATCGGAGGCGACGTTGTGCATCAGGCCTTCGCTCGCGAGCTGCAACGCGAAGCGGCGCACCTCGCCGCCGAAGCGTCCGACGAGCGATCCCGCCGTCAACGACATCAGCACGCCGGCGCTCGCGAGCCGCCCGAGCATCGTCGGTTCGCGCTGCAGCGCCGGGCACCGCTCGGGGTGCGCGAGCATCACCTCACGGCCTTCGCGACGCAGCTCGAAGATAGCGGCTTCGATGCCAGGAGCCACCGGGGTGAACGGTGGCTCCACGAGCAGCCAGCGACCGCCTCCGAGCGTCAAGCGATCGAGCTCG
>DASXER010000106.1:0-4918 GCA_036490015.1 Solirubrobacteraceae bacterium
ACAGGAGCAGGTCCGAGACGATGAATCCCACCACCGCGAGGCGGCGCAGGTAGAGCATCAGCTGACGGTGTGCGGCGCTCTGCTGCGTCATGCTTCGCCGGACGCCTTTCGTCGGCCAGCCTTCAGCCGGCGTCGGGACGCTCGTGCTCCGGCTTGCCGGCGGCGATGTGCTCGGCGGTGATCTTGCCGTCTGAGGGCACGTCCGGATGGTGGACGTGGCACAGCCGGAAATGCCCGTAGCGGAAGCGCCCCCGTCGAAAACAGCCGCTCTGGTGGCAGACGAGGTGGGACAGGATGCCGCCGATGCCGATCAGGCTCACGACCGAGATCAAGAGGCCGAGCCATTCCGCGTGGGAGGTGGTGAACGGGAGCGATGCGAGCACGACTCGCGCAAGGTAGTCCGCCGGGCGGACGCGCTGGCGTCCCACGATCCGCGTCCGACCGCACCGAATGTGCTTGAGTCACGTCGAGCGCGTATGCACCGCATCAGAAGCAGAATTGGGCTCTGGCTGTTGGCGGCCTGGATCGGCAACTGCCTCGGCCTGCTGCTGGCCGCGGCTCTCATACCTTCGATCAGCTACGGGGAAAGCGCCGGCACGCTGCTGCTGGCGGGCGCGATCCTCGCGCTGGTGAACGTGGCCCTGCGCCCGCTCGTCGTGCTGATGACGCTACCCGCCGTGGTTCTCTCGTTGGGCCTGGCGTTGTTGTTCATCAACGCGCTGATGCTGTGGATTACGAGCGGCATCGTCCCCGGCCTGCGGATCGGCGGCTTCTTCTCGACCTTGGCGGGGGCCTTCATCGTCTGGCTGGCCAATCTCGCGCTGCGCACCTGGCGGCGTGGGGGTTGGCAGACGGGCGAAGGGCAGAACCGCAACAACGGCAGCGCGTTCGAGCGGTTGCGCTGAGCACGCGGCCGTCCGCGCATTCCGGTGGGTCCGCTAGTCTGCCCGCGTAATCGCCGCTGTAGAAGCCGGCGCAACGAGCCCTTGGGGGGATTAGAGATGAGCGGATCGCGTCTTGTGCGTACATGGATGTCTACCTTGATCGCGGGTGCTGCTCTGCTGCTCGCGGCCGGCTGCGGCGGCGGCAGCAGTTCGTCCTCTTCGTCAACCTCGGCGCAGACGACCGCCACCACGGCGACCACGCCGCCCGCGGAAACGACCTCCTCGACGGCGTCCACGAGCGAAGAATCTTCCGGGGCCGCCGGCACCACCGCCCCGGGCAAGTCTCTGTCGGTCGGCGAAACCGCCACCGTGCTTTACCAGCCGCCCGGCGCGACCGGCGCGAACCCACCGAAATTCACGCTCGAAGTGAAGGTCACGGCGATCGAAAAAGGCTCGCTGAGCGACTTCAACGGCATCAAGCTCGACTCGACCGAGAAAGCCTCCACGCCGACCTACATCAAGGCCAAGCTCACCAACGTGGGCGCGGGCAACGCCTTCGCGGACGAAGACAACCCGGCGATCAGCGTCGAAGGCGTCGACTCCTCGGGCGAAACGGTCCAGGGCGTCGTGTTCTTCGGCGAATTCCCGCGCTGTGAATACAAGGAACCGCCGAAGCCCTTCACGAAGGGCAAGAGCTACGAAACCTGCATCACGATCCTGGTTCCGAACGGCGTTTCGAAGGCCGCCTACACAGGCACCGAAAAATACGTCGAAACGCCCATCACCTGGAAATAGCGTCCGCCTAAGCCTAAGGCGCGTGCAGGCGCGTCCTGGCGGTGCGGGTTAGACCCGCCGCCTGGACGCGCGCTTCGCACGTGAGCCAGCTGCGCGCCGGCACGCCGCGGTGGGGCGGGATCTGGATCACGTCGTAGACGGCGTCATCCACCAGGTCGCTGTCGCCCGGCCGAGTCGAAGGGACCGTCTCATGACGCGGCGACAGTATCAAGCGTCCGACGGGTGTCCAGTCCTGTCCTCCAGGCCTAAAGCCCGGTGTCGGCGACGCCGAGGCTGCGCGCATGGGGGACTTCGATGTCGGCATCCGCTGACGCCGGAAAGCACGCCGCGGGCTCCGCGGCCACGAGGGCGAGGAAGGCGCATCAGCCGGCGACGAAAAAGCCGCCGGCCAAGCACGCGAACCCGCACGGCAAGCACAAGCGCCGCCACAAGAAGCACCGCAAGCAGACCTTCAAGCCGACCGTCCACATCACCGGCTTGGCCGGCGCTCCCGCGCCGCCCGCGATCCCACTCAACCCGCCACCGCCGTCGAGCGCGCTGCCGCCCTCGCTGCGCACGCCGATCACGCTCGCCCAGGCCCGGCGCATGCTCTGGCGCGCCGGCTTCGGCCCCGCGCCGGGCCAGGCCGAGGCGCTCGTCGGCACGCCGATTGGCGACGTCGTCTTCTCGCTCACGCGGCCGAGCGGCGCGGCCGTGCTGCACGGCGCGACGCCCACCGACGACGAAGGCAACGCGCTGGCGCCGGCCGACGAGTGGGGCCAGGACCACTGCTGGTGGCTGGACCGCATGGTCCGCTCCGATCAACCGCTGATCGAGCGGATGACGTTCATCTGGCACGACTGGTTCGCCAACTCGAACGAAAAGGTCGGCAGCCAGCAGCGCATGCTCAACCAGAACGCGCTGTTCCGCGAAAAGGCGCTTGGCAGCTTCCACGATCTGTTCCTCGCGGTCACCACCGACCCCGCGATGCTGATCTTCCTCGACGGCATCTACAACGAAAAGAACGACCCGAACGAGAACTACGGACGCGAGATGATGGAGCTGTTCTCGCTCGGCGCAGACCGTGGCGCCTACACCGAGACCGACGTCAGAGAAATGGCCCGCGCGCTGACCGGCTGGACAGCGGAATGGACCGAAAGCAGCGGCCTGCAGAACTTTCACTTCCAGAGCTCCCGCCACGACACCGGCAACAAGACCGTCTTCGGCCAGACCGGCAGGTGGACCTGGGAAGACGCGGTGCGTCTGTGCGTCGCGCATCCGCTGCACGGCTCGTTCTTTGTCAGCAAGCTGTGGAGCTACTTCGTGCCGACGCCGCCGTCGGAAGAAACGCTGGCCTCGCTGGAGGGGGTCTACCTGGGCTCCGAATACAACATTCGCGCCGTCGTCGAGGCGATCCTCCAGCACCCCGACTTCCTCGACGGCCCCGAAATGGTGACGCCGCCCGTCGTCTACAACGCGGGCCTGCTGCGCGCGATCGGCCGCCCGATCGACACCACCGCTTGGGCGTGGCTCAGTGCAAGCGCCGGGCAGCAACTGTTTTATCCGCCGAACGTCGCGGGCTGGGACTTCACCCGTTGGCTCGACACCTCGACCGCCAAGGCACGCTGGGAAATGGCCAGCTATGTGACCGCCAAGACGTATCCGAACCCGTGGCCGCCCCATGGCGAAAAGGAATACAGCGCGACCGAGGACCCGCAGGAAGCGTTCGCGAACGCGCTCGCCTACTGGGGCAACCCGCTGCTCTCATCGGCGTCCGAACAGTACCTCGCGGGGTTCTCTCAGAGCTGCCTCGAAGGGATCACGATCGCCAAAACCCAGCGTGGCGCCTATCACGCGTTGCGCCAGAACGCGCTGCGCATGTTGACCGCCACATCCCCGGACATGCAGGTGAGCTGACATGGCTAGAAGCTGCTCTTGTAACGACTTCACCCGGTCGCAGGTGCTGCGCGCCGGGATCGCACAGGCCGGTCGCGGCCTGCCCACGATCGAGCCCGGGATGCCGCTGCCGGCGGGCACGGGCATGGACCGGCGCGCGTTCCTGCTGCGCTCGGCCGGCGCCACGCTGGCTGTGTACGGCGCCTCCGCGCTCTCGCCACGTCACCTCGAAGAGGGCATCGCAGAGGCTGCCGCCGCCTCCCCGCCCGGCTCGCCCGTGCTCGTCTCGATCTTCATGGAAGGCGGCTGGGACGCGCTGTCGGTGCTCGCGCCCGTCAAGGAAGCGCGCTACCACCAGCTGCGCCCGACGCTCGGCAAGCAGGAAGGTGAAGGCGTGCCCTTCGGCGAGGACGAAACGCTGATGTGGCATCCGCAGGCCGCCGGCCTCGCGCAGCTGCATTCAGAGGGCAAAGTGACCGTCTTCCCGGCGATCGGCTACGACCCACCCGACGAGAGCCACTTCACTAGCCGCCACTACTGGGAGGTCGGCGAGCTGAACACGCAGACGCGCTCGGGCTGGATGGGGCGCTACCTGGACATCGCCGGTGCGCCCGGGAACCCGCTGCAGGGCCTGTCGCTCGACTACTCGCTCGCGCCCGCGCTGGCGACGGCGAGAAACCCAGTCGCGGCGGTCTCCTCTCCCGGCGACTACGACTTCTGGGCCTACGGGCTCGGCGAACCGCTGATCGCGCCCACGATGGAAGCGCTCGGTGGGCTCGGCGCGCTGCCGGTCGCCTCGCCGGCGATCGCGCAGGCGCGCACCGCCTCGCTCGATACGAGCATCATCCGCAACCAGATCGCCCCGTACGGCGAGGTGGAAGGCAAACCAGGCTTCATCTCGCCGGTCACCTACCCGACGAGCGGCGGCGACTTCCCGCAGCGCCTGGCGGTGTTGGCGGCGATGCTCGATGACGAAACGCTGCCGATCAAATGCGTGTCGCTGTCGGCGCCCGGTTCCTACGACACGCACTCCGACGAGACCGAAACGCTCAGCACCAACCTGTTGGACACCGTCGAATCGCTGGTCGCCTTCCAGCGCGACCTGGAAGCGCGCAAACTCGACGACCACGTGATCGTGCAGGTGTGGTCGGAGTTCGGCCGCCGCCCGGAGGAAAACGGCTCCGGCACCGACCACGGCGCCGCCGGCGTGTCGTTTCTGATCGGCAGTCGGCTGAAAGGCGAAATGGTCGGCGAATTCCCGGGCCTGACGAAACTCGACCCGAACGAAAACCTCGTCAACACCTCTGACTTCCGCGCCATGTACGCGGGCTTGCTGGCGCAGTGGTTCGAAACCGAAGCCGGGC
>DASXER010000121.1:0-10322 GCA_036490015.1 Solirubrobacteraceae bacterium
CGCGGCAGCCTGGGGGTACTTCTGCTTCTGCGGCGCAGGGGCTTTGACGATCGCGCGTCTGCCGGGCGGCGAGCGCCGCGGGTGGGGCGATGAGTCAGCCGGTGTGGGCGCCGTGCAGGCACTCGCGCTCGCGCTCGGCTTCCTGTTCGTGAGCCTCTACGGCGGCGTGCTCGGCGACCTGGAGGCGCTGCTGTTCGGCAACCTGCTCGGCATCTCCGACGGGCAGGTATTGACGCTTGCGATCCTCGCGCCGGTGCTGCTGCTCGCGCTCGCCCTGCTCGCGCGGCCGTTGCTGTTCGCTTCGGTCGACCCGGGCGCGGCCGCCGCGCGCGGCTTGCCGGTGCGCCGGCTCGGGGCGGCCTTCCTGCTGCTGCTCGGCCTGACCGTCGCCGCCGCCAGCCAGATCACCGGGCCGCTGCTCGTGTTCGCGCTGCTCGTGATGCCGGCCGCGACCGCGCAGTCGATCACAGCCCGCCCCGTCCTTAGCCTCGCTTTGAGTGTGGCGATCGCCGTGCTCGTGGTGTGGCTCGGCGCCGGCGCCGCGTACTTCTCCGAATACCCGCCGGGCTTCTACGTCACCGTGTTCGCGTTCGCGGCCTGGGCGCTCGCCAGGCTCGCGCGCGGCGGTGCGGCTCGCGTGCGGGCGGGGCGTGACGGCGGCCTGGCCGAGCTGGCCCCCGAAGGCGTGATCGCCTGATGCTGTCGGTCGAATTCATGCGCAACGCGTTGCTGGCGGGCAGCTTCATCGCGCTCGCCTGCGGCCTGTGCGGCTGGTTCGTCGTGCTGCGCGGGCAGGTGTTCGCAGGCGACGCGCTCAGCCACGTTGCCTTCCCGGGCGCGCTGGCGGCCGCCGCCGCGGGCGCCGACGAGCGCGTCGGCCTGTTCGCGGCGACGGTGCTCGTGGGCGGCGCGATCGGGATGCTCGGCCGTGGCGCGCTGGCGTCGGGCGGCGGTGGAGGCGGCGCACGGAACTTCATGGCCGGCGAGGACACCTCGATCGGAATCGTGTTCACGTTCGTGCTCGCGCTCGGCGTGTACTTCCTGACTCGCTTCAGCCTCAGCTCGAACGGAAGCGCGGGCGTCGAGACGGCGCGCACGCTGTTCGGCTCGATCTTCGGCCTCTCGGGGAGCGAAGCGCTGCTCGCGGCGCTGCTCGCGGCCGGCGCCTCGCTCGGCACGCTCGTGCTCGCGCGCCCGCTGCTGTTCGCTTCGGTGTCGCCGGAGCTGGCTCGCGCGCGAGGCGTCAGCACGCGGCTGCTCGGCATCGCCTTCTTGGCGCTGCTGGGGGTCGTCGCCGCCGAGGCCAGCCAGGCCGTCGGCGCGCTGCTGCTGCTCGGGCTGTTGACCGGTCCGGCTGCCGCCGCGCACCGCCTCAGCGCTTCGCCGGCCGCCGGTCTCGGTCTCGCCGGTGCGCTCGCGCTGCTGACGATGTGGGCCGGGCTCGTGCTCGCCTACTTGATCGGATCGCTGCCGCCGAGCAGCGCGATCGTCGGCGTCTCGCTCGCCGTCTACCTGCTGTCGGGGCTGCGCCGATGAGCTGGGTCGAGGACGCCGAGCACAAGCTCGCCGCGGCCGGGCGAAAGCGCGGCGGCGCTCGCAGCGCGGTGCTCGAACTGCTGGCTGGCCAGCACTGCGCGCTGAGCGCGATCGAGATCGAGGACGCGTTGCGCGCGGGCGCTTCCGGCGCGCGGCGGGTGAGCCGTGCGAGCGTCTACCGCATCCTCGACGAGCTGGAGGATCTTGAGCTCGTGCAGAAGGTCGACACCGGACAGGCGATGGTGCGCTTCGAGCGCGTGTGCCCGCAGGAGGGCCACCACCATCATCTCGTCTGCGACCGCTGCGGGCGCGTGATGCCGTTCTCGGACAGCACGCTGGAGCGGGCGATCGCCGAGCTCAGCGCACGGGTGCCGCTGGACGTCGCCGAGCACGAGATCGTGCTGCGGGGCGCCTGCGAGGACTGCCAGGCGGCGGCGTGAGCGGGTCTCGCGCCCACAGGTAGGCGCACAGGCAGCCGAGCGCGAACGCGCCCACGACCAGCAGCACCGGCCCGGAGTCCTCGACCAGCGCGCCGACGACCGACGCGGTCAGGCCGCCGGCGAGCGCCGCAAGCCAGCCGGGGTCGCCGCCGACCGGCCGCAGCAGCCGCTCACGCCGCTTCACGCCCCACGCACCGCAGGCCAGCGCGACCGCGGTGGCGACGGGCATTCCGTGGTTGCGCAACTCGCCCCAGGCGGCTTTGTAGCGGCGCACGATCACGTCCTTCAGCTCGCTGGCCGAGCGCGCGTGCAGCACGCTGCCGGTGTAGTGCCCGCCGCCGTGCGCGGTGGCGAGGTCGATCGCGGCCAGCGCGACCAGACCGGCGATCGGGCTGAGCAGCACGATCAGCCCACGGCGACGCGTGAGGCTGCCCGGCAGCAGCATCACGGTCGCGACGGCGAAGCCCGCGCTGACGAGGATCACGCCGCCGACGCCGGCGCCGATGCGAGCCGAGCCCTCGACGATCGCCAGCACGATGCCCGCACCCGCCATCGCGGCGGCGGCGCGCCGCCCGCGCTCGGAGCGATACATGAGCGCCGCCATCGCCCCCAGCACCATCACCGCGAGCGCGGACTTCAGCTCGTTGCCGATGCCGTAGAAGCGAGCGCCGAGGATCGGGTTCGGGCCGAGTAGCGAGCGCATCAGCACCTGCTTGTGGGCGAGCGCGTCGGCGGTGATCAGGACGATCGCGACGACGGTGGGCGCGATCGGGGCCAGCGGCCACGGCACCGCAAGCTCGCTGAGCGTGCCGAGCGCCATGCAAAGAGCCGCGATGAGGGCGTATTCGAGTCCTGCGCTCGGCTCGATCAAGGCCGTCATCATCACGGCGACGGGAGCCCACAACACGCCGATCGCGCCGATCCGCACCGCCCGCGCACGACCGGCCTCGGTGCGCGAAAAGGCCAGCATCAAGGCGAGCCAACCGAGCAGCAGGAAGGCAAGCGCCTTGATCCGCCGGGCCCCGATCACTCGCAGGCGAGCCATCAGAGAGCGCAACGCGGAGCCGTCGAGGTGGCCCTTCACTTCAAGCGGCTTGCCGCGAACCTCTTCGGGAAGAGAGCCGATGCCAAGGTGCCCGAGGATCGTGGGAGCAAGGTCGATTGAGGCGATGAGCCCCCGCTCAGAGGTGGTCTCGGAAGTCAGCTCGCGTTGCGTGCTGGTGACGCCGATCTCGCTGCTCTGAAGGCCAGCCGCACCAACCCAAAGCAGCTGGCCTTGCTTGCCGGTGGGCAGGCGCTGCACGACGACCAGCAGCTCGCCAGGAGCGCGACGGGAGTCCAGCAGCTTCAGCGCGGAGAGTCCGCCAGCACCGCCGGGAAGGTCAGCGACGACCAGGCGCTTACGAGCAAGCAAAGCTTCGATACGTCCCGTCAAGCTGGCCTGGCTGCCGAGCGATACGGCAGCCACGTGACCGGAGCGATCAGCGGCGACAGCGCTATAGGAGCTGGGAGCGGAAGCGCTCGCATAAGCCGCACCACCAGGAATCTCCGAAGCGAGCAACCCGGGGGTGAGGATCTGAGGAACATGCGAAGCACGGCTACGTATTGCCGACCAGCCGGCGATCGAACCGTCGCGACCCAGCGAGATAGGGGGCGGCAAAGCGTGCGGGTAGACGGAGGTCCCAACCCGAGCGCCCTGTCCAACATCGAGAGCAAGCTGCTCAGGGCTATAGGTCCCCTGACTAGCGGACATGATCCCAAGCGAAAGCCCAGGAACGGTCTTGAGTTCCGCCTCACCCGCAGAGGTAAAGACGAGAAGCGTGCTGCCGTGCCTGCTGCCTGCTGCGCCGAGGGCCGACGACGGCAACGCGGCCCCGAGAAGCAGCAGCGCAGCCAAGGCACGCCAGCGCGCTGCCTTCAGCCGTCTACTCCTTCGGTAGCCACGTCGTGCGAAGCGCGGGAGTGTGGCTGCGTGTCGCGATGCCGACGCTGCTGCTCCTTCTCCGCCGCGAGGCTGCCCTCGATGCGCAGCTGCGGCAGTACCCGGGCGAGCCGTGTGGGCAGCTTCCAGGTCCAGTCCCGGAGCAGGTTCAGCGCGGCCGGCAGCAGCAGGCAGCGTACGACCAGGGCGTCGAGGAACACGGCGCTCGACAGGCTCAGGCCGAACTCCTTGATGACGCGTTCTTCTCCGAGCATGAAGGACAGGAATACGCACACCATGATCGCCGCCGCGGCTGTCACGACGCGTCCGGTCAGCGCGAGCCCGTCGCCGACCGCTGCGCGGCTGTCATCGCGCAACATCCAGCGCTCGTGGATGCGCGAGATCAGGAACACCTCGTAGTCCATCGAGAGGCCGAACACGATCGCGAACAGCATCACTGGGATGAACGACTCGATCGGGCCTTTCTGCACGCCCATCAGCCCGGGGAACCAGCCCCACTGGAAGACCGCGACGATCACGCCGAGCGAGGCGCCGATGCTGAGCAGGTTCATGAAGGCCGCTTGCAGCGGGATCACGAGCGAGCGGAACACGATCATCAGCAGCAGCGCGGACAGCAGCACGACGACGCCGATGAACAGCGGCAGCTTCTGTCCCAGCACGGAGGCGAAGTCGACCGCGCCCGCGGTGAAGCCGCCGACGTAGACCTTCATGCCGGTGTGCGAGGCGACTGGCGGGATCACGTGGTCGCGCAGGCTGGAGACGAGTTGCGTGGTGGCGTAGGCCTGTGGCGAGGAGTGCGGGTAGACGGTCAGCGTCGCCACCTGCCCGTTCGGGCTGACGCGTGAGGGTGCGACCGCCGCGATGCCGGGGGTGGCGGCGACCGCGTCGCGTAGCTGAGTTACCGAGCCGGTGCCCGTTCCGCCGCCGGGCGGCAGCTTCGCGACCACCAGCAGCGGGCCGTTGAAGCCTTCGCCGAAGCCTTCGGCGAGCAGCCCGTAGGCCTTGTGCGTGGTCGAGGAGGCCGGGTCGCTGTTGGCGTCGCTGGAGCCGAGCCGCAGCGCGACGGCCGGGGCGGCGATCAGCAGCAGCACGAGCGTGGAGGCGAGGGCGATCGTGCGCGGGCGGCGGGCGACGAAGTCGCTCCATCGCCGCCAGTTGCCGCCCTCCGGGCCGTGCTCCGCGAGCGCGGCCTCGGCGGCCTCCTCGCTACCTGCCCGGCGGCGCGCGCGGCGGCTCGGGCGCGCGATGCGCCGGCCGGCGACCGTCAGCAGCGCCGGCAGCAGTGTCAGCGAGGCGAGCATCACGAGCAGCACGCCGATCGAAGCGGCGATCGAGACGCCGTAGAGGAAGTCGACGCCGAGCAGCATCATGCCGAGCAGCGCGATCACGACGGTCGAGCCGGCGAACAGCACCGCTCGCCCGGCGGTGTCGATCGCGTGGATGACCGACTCGTTGACGTCGCCGAACGTCGGTCCGGGCGTGCGGTAGGACTCGCGGAAGCGGGTCAGGATGAACAGCGCGTAGTCGATGCCGACGCCGAGACCGATCATCGCCGCGAGCTCGGAGGAGAAGTCGGGCGTGTCGACGACGTGCGTGAACAGCGCGATCGCGCCGAGGCCGGTGCCGAGCCCGAACAGCGCGGTGACGATCGGCAGGCCCATCGCCGTCATCGAGCCGAACGTCAGCATCAGCACGAGGATCGCGGCCAGCAGGCCGACGGCGGTCGAGAGCCCGAAGCCCGGGTTGCGCGTCGCCTCGATCGCGGCGCCGCCGAGCTGCACGTCCAGGCCCGGCTTCCCCGCTTCCTGGGCGACCTTCACGACGCGCTTGGCGGCGCTCACCGGCAGCAGGTTGGCCTTCTCGTCGAACACGACGGTCGCGAACGCGATCTGGCCGCTGGGCGAGATCGCCTTGCCGGCGGCTTCGCTGTAGGGGCTGATCACGCTGCTGACGTGCGGCAGCTTGGCGACGGCGGCGAACATCGCGCTCATGCGCGTCCGCACGGCTGCGGCGTGCACGTCGCCGGAGCTGACCTTGAAGACGATCGTGTCGCGGTCGCCGGCCTGCGTCGGGAAGCTGTGTTCGAGCAGATCCGAGGCACGCTGGGCGCCCGAGTTGGGCAGCGTGAAGTTGTTCGAGTAGGCGGTGCCCGCGGATTGCGCGAGCGCGTTGACGGCGAACAGCAAGACGATCCAGCCGAGCAGGACGTACTTGCGGTGGGTGGTCGACCAGCGGGCGAGCTTCAGCACGAGACTTCTTGTCCTTCCGACGTGAGGGGGCGACGGTTGGCGGGGCGGGGGGTCCCCCTAGGGTAGCCAGCCCGCGCTCAGTTGACGCTCGGATCCAACGGCATACGTGCCAGCAGCGCGTAGCGCCCGCCGTTGCGTATCAGCACGTCGCTCCACAGCTCGTCCGGCTGGTCGGTGAAGACGTCCCCGGGACGGCCGTCGAGCGCGATCCAGTCGCCGTTCGACAGCTCGGCGTCCAGCTGTCCCTCGCCCCAGCCGGCATAGCCGGCGAAAACGCGCCCACGCGCGGTCGCGTTCGTCAGATCCTCGAGCTGGGCGTCGGGTCCGGGGAATCCGATCCGCCCGAGCACGAGCAGCGCCGCCGGCTCCGGGTCGAGGAACTCGGCCAGGCACACGACCGCGCCCGGCTGCACGGGGCCGCCGACGAACACGGGCTCCTCGGCGCCGAGCGCGTCAGCCAGCTGCGGTACGGCCTCGCCGACGGTCGACGCGGACGGACGGTTCAACACGACGCCCATCGCGCCGTCGGCGTTGTGCACGCCGACCAGCACCACGCTGCGCAGGAAGTTGGGGTCTTGCAGCGTGGGGGCGGCCAGCAGCAGCCTGCCTGCGAGTGACTCGGCCATCGTTCGAGGCTAGCGCTCGCTCGCGCGCGCGACCAGGGGTGGACGACTACGCTTCGCCGTCGTGGACGCCGACGAGCTGCAAGCGCGCATAGCGGCCTTCCCGCGCTGGAACTACCGCTTCGAGCTCGCCGACGGCGTGCGCACGCCGGTCGCCTCGGAGGCTCAGGCCCACCGTCACGTCCAGCGCCGGCGCTACTTCTTCGACGCGCTGCTCGCCGTCTGCGGCGGCACGCTTGAGGGCCGGCGCGTGCTCGACCTCGGCTGCAACGCCGGCTACTTCTCGCTGCTCGCGGCGCAGGCCGGCGCCGACTTCGTGCTCGGCGTCGACGGCCGCGAGGATCTGGTCGAGCAGGCCGAGCTGATGTTCGAGGCCTCGGTGGTCGCACGCGAGCGCTACCGCTTCGACGTCGCCAACGTGTTCGAGCGCCCCCCGGCCGAGAGCTTCGACGTCGTTCTCTGCCTTGGCATGTTCGACGTCAGCGCGCGCCCGCTTGAGCTGTTCGCGCTGATGCGGGCCACGGGCGCCGAGCTGATCGTGATCGACACTGGCATCTCGCGCATCGGCTCGGCCTACTTCGAGGTCTCCTCGTTGAGCGAGCCGGCGAACGCGATCGACCATCAGATCACGCTGCTTCCGAGTCGTGAGGCGATCGTCGAGCTGGCGCGCGAATTCGGCTACCAGACGGTCGCGCTGGCGCATGACATGGGCGACTACGCCGGCGTCGAGGACTACCGTCGCGGCCAGCGCCTGGCGTTCGTCTGCTCGCGCCAGACCGCGCTCGCGGGGCTCGACGCGGCGCCGGCGCAGACGCGCTGGCCGTGGTGGGCGGACGCGCTTCACCCGCGCGCGCTGCGCGCGCGTCTGGGCGGTGGGCCCGGCATCTAGCGGACGTTATGCTCACGGTCCCGCGGGGGTGAGAGAGCAACGCGGGATCGAGCAAGCGACGAGGAGAGCGAGGCATCAGATGGCGAGGACCCCGCAGGTGGGCGAGCAGGCGCCGGACTTCGAGCTGGCGGGCACGGACGGCACCTTCAAGCTCTCGGACCATCGAGGCGAGCGCGTAGTTCTGCTTTTTTACCCCGGCGACAACACGATGGTCTGCACGAAACAGTTCTGCTCCTACCGCGACCGCCCGGGCGACTTCTCCGCCTTGAACGCGACCGTGGTCGGCATCTCCTCCCAAGACCTCGACTCGCACAAGACCTTCACCGAGAAGCACTCGCTGACGGTGCCGCTGCTGGCCGACGTCGACAAGCAGGTGGCGCGCCAGTACAGCGCCTTCTCGCCCCGCCTGGGCACCAAGCGCGCCGTGATCGTGATCGACGAGCAGGGCGTCGTGCGTCACCGTCACGATCACATGCTCGGGCTCGACTACCAGTCGGTGGACGAGCTCAAAGTCGCACTCGACACGCTCGCCTAGCCGGCTACAGCCAGATCGAGTGCTCGGGCTCGGGCGGACGCTCGACCGCCGCGCGGGCGGCGTGCAGCTCGGCTAGCTCCAGCTGCAGGTTGCGCGGCTCTTCGCCGGGCCCCGGCGAGCGCCTGTGCCAGCGCCCGGCGCCGTCCAAATCCCACGAGCTCTGGTTGTCGGCGAAGCCGCGTTCGAGCGTGTCGAGCAGCTCGCCGCGCAGTTCGGGCGACTCGATCGGCACCGCCAGCTCGACGCGGTGGTCGAGGTTGCGTGGCATCAGGTCGGCTGAGGCGATGTAGACGGTGTGCTCGCCGTGGCGCTCGAAGGCGTAGACGCGCGAGTGCTCCAAGAGGCGGCCGACGATCGACACGACGCGGATGTTCTCGGAGATCCCGGGCAGGCCGGGGCGCAGACAGCAGATGCCGCGCACGTTCAGGTCGACTGTCACGCCGGCCTGCGAGGCGGCGTACAGCGCGCGGATGCAGCGGCCGTCGACGAGCGAGTTGACCTTCATCGCGATACGTGACGGGCTCGCGTCGGAGTGGGCCTCGATCGTGCGCTCGATCTCGGCCACGATGCCCTCGCGCAGCTGGTTGGGGGCGGTCAGCACCTTGCGGTAGTGAAGCGGGCGGCCGTAGCCGGTGAGGTAGTTGAACATGTCCGCGACGTCCGCGCCGATCTGCTCGTCGGTAGTGAACAGGCCGAAGTCGGTGTACAGGCGGGCGGTGGCGGAGTGGTAGTTGCCGGTGCCGATGTGCACGTAGTTGCGCACGCCCTCGCCCTCGCGGCGTACGACCAGCACGCACTTGGCGTGCGTCTTCAGCGCCGGCTGGCCGTACACGACGTGGACGCCAGCCTCCTCCATCGCCTTCGCCCAGTGGATGTTCATGCGCTCGTCGAAGCGCGCCTGCAGCTCGACCAGCGCGACCGCCTGCTTGCCCTGCTCGGTCGCGTCGATCAGCGCCGGCACGAGCGGCGAGTCGTCGCTCGTGCGGTACACGGTCTGCTTGATCGCGAGCACGTTCGGGTCTGCCACCGCCTGCTCGACGAAGCGCTCGACGGAGGTCGAGAACGACACGTAGGGGTGGTGCACCAGCAGGTCGCCTTCGCGCATGGCTCCCAAGACGTCCGGGCGCTCGCCCTCGCGACGTATCAGCCGTGGATGGGTGATGCCGTTGATCGGCTCCTCGCGCAGCTCGGCGTGGCCCGGCAGGCGGGCGATCTGCCACAGCGCGCCCATGTCGAGCAGCCCGTCGACGGGAAAGACCTCGTCGTCCTCGACGCCGAGCAGCGTCGCGAGCGAGCCCCGCAGCTGCTGCGAGCAGCCGGCGCCGACCTCGACCCGCACGATCTCGCCGAAGCGCCGGCGGCGCAGCTCGTCCTCGACCGCCTGCAGCAGGTCGGCGGCGTCGTCGGAGACCTCCAGGTCGGCGTCGCGCGTGACGCGAAAGACGTCGCAGTCGGCGATCTCCATGCCCGGGAAGAGTGCGTCGAGGTGGTTGGCGATCACGTCCTCCAGCGGCACCAGGAGCGCCGGTTCGCCGCCGCGCTGCTTGATCGTCACGAAGCGCGGCAGGATCTCGGTCGGCACCTTCACGCGCGCGAACACCGTCTGGTCGGCGAGCGGGTCGCGCACCAGCACGGCCAGGCTCAGGGACAGGTTCGAGATGTAGGGGAAGGGGCGCCCGGGCGCAACGGCGAGCGGCGTCAGCGCCGGGAAGATCGCCTTCTGGAAGTGGCGCGCCAGCTCGGCACGGCGTTCCTCGTCGAGGTCCTCGACGCCGACGATGCGGATGTCGTTGTCCGACAGCACCGGGCGCAGCTCGCCTTCGAAACAGTCCGTCAGGCGGCGGCTGAGGCCGAGCACGCGCTCGCGGATCAGGGCCGTGATCTCCGATGGCGTGAGCCCGTCTTGGCTCGGTTTCTCGACGCCGGCGTCGATCTGGTCGCGCAGACCGGCGACGCGCACCATGTAGAACTCGTCCAGGTTGGACGCCGAGATGGAGAGAAAGCGCACGCGCTCGAACAGGGGATGGCGCTTGTTCTGCGCCTCCTCGATGACGCGGCGGTTGAACGCCAGCCAGCTCAGCTCGCGGTTGACGAAGCGGTGCGGCGAG
>DASXER010000156.1:0-19174 GCA_036490015.1 Solirubrobacteraceae bacterium
GCATCTTCTCGAGCAGCTCGCGCGCCCGGCGCTCGTGCTCGTTACGCCGACGTGTCAGCGCCCGCAGTTCCTGAACCTGCGCGGCGAGCCGGTCGCGTGAGCGCTCCAGCTCGGCGAGGTCCGGGAGACACGGACCGCCACTGACGGTAGCCGCGCCGGCGCCTTGCGGCGGCATCGCCAAGAACGGGAAGCGATCGGCGAGCGTGCTCGACAGCTCATGCTCGAGGCGAGCGATCTGGCGGCGCAGCGTCTCGCGCGCGGCGCGCACGGCGACCGCGCCGGCGACCGCTTCGAGCGCGGCGAACTGTCGCTCCCGCTCGATCGTCGTCGCGGGGCTACTCGGAGCCTCTTCGACTACTGACTGCTCGACCTCGGCCACAGCTCTCCTCCGTTGCGCCTGAGGCAGAAGATTCTACCAGTGCTCCGAGCCGGCATGTGCCGCTTCAGTGGGCTTCGAGCGCCGTGCGCGCGCTCCACAGCGCCTCTTCCACATACAGCCCCGGAACGCCCTGCACTCCGACCGCGTACAGCAGCAAGCGCTCGCTGCGCGGACCGGGAACGTGATCGGGCGCGCGCTCGCCGAACAGCACCGCCAGCGGCACCGTCGAGTCGGCGATCACGAGCCGTCCGCGCGGCAGCAGCGGCGACGAACCCGAGCGCCCGAGCGGCTCCGCCTCCGCGCTGGAGCGGATTCCCAGCTCGCCGTCGACGCCTCTGCCGTCGAGCGCCCAGACCGGCACGCCCGTGTCCATCAGGGCGATCGTGAGCACGTCGTCGAGGAAGCCGCCCGTCGGAAAGCCGCCTCGCAGCATCCGCTCCAGGACCGCGTCCTCGATCGGTGTGCGCACGACGTCGGGGTCGAGCCCGATGTGTCGGTAGAAGACGCGATAGGCCGCCGGTACGGGCTCGCGGCGAATGCCGATCGCGCGTGCGCCACGGACCCGGTTCGACAGCTCGCGCATTCGCAGCTCGACCGTGGGCGGCGAGCCCCGCGTGAGCGAACCAACGCGTGCGACCTGGACCTCGCTGATCAGCAACCTGAGACCTGGCAGCTCCAGCTCGACCTCGGGAGCGAGCCAGCCCTCGACGGTCTCCTCAGGCGCGGGGCCGCTCACACGCCGCCACTCCGCGCTTTGGCGGCGGCAGCCACGAGATCCTCGATCCTGGAGCGCAGCTGGGCGACGCTTGGATCGGTGAGCAGCGCCTTGCCCCGTGCCTTGCCGCCGGGCAGGATGAACGTCAGCTGTGGACAGGTGGCAGCTTTGTAGAGCGTCAGCAGATCGCCTTTGCGATCGAAGCCCACCGGCATCGTCAGACCGTCTTTCGCGATCAGCGCACGCAGCGAGCCGCGACTGCCTTTGAGCGAGACCGCGGCGAAATGCACCCCGGGAAACGAGGGCACGAGCCTCTGCAGAGTGCCAAGCACGTTCGGGCACGACCCGTCGTCGATGAACAGCGCCAGCACGACGGGCTCGTGTTCGTAGAGCTGGCAGATGTTCAGCACACCCGGCCGGCGCAGACTGCAGGCGGCGATGTTGCCGCGCTGACCTTCGTGTGCGTGAACCGCGATATCGGCGTCGCCTTCGACACTCCCGAGCACCAGCGGCACCGCGAACGGCGGCACCTGTCCCCCGGGCGGCACCCCGGTGACGCCGTTGGGCTTCGTGACGAGCGTGTTGACCGTGATCAGCACGAGGATCACGGCGGCGAGCAACGCGACATAACGCCCGTAGCGGGGCGGTTTCCGAACGCCCGATCGCGGCCCGTCAGGCGGGCTCATGGCCCGAGTCGATTCCGCCGCGTCGCGGACGTCCCCCGACGCCCCAGCGTCTGCCGTCGCCGCCATCCGCCTGTGAAGCGCCGCTGCGCACCCCCGCGCGTTCGGCGAGCACGAGCGTGGCCGGCAACGCCACCAGCACGCCGATCAGCGAAACGCTGAGGTCGATCAATGTCACGAAGCCGAAGTCGCGCAACATGCGGATATCGGATAGTGCCAGCACTCCGAAACCGGCGATCGCCGTGACGCCCGAAGCGGCCACGGCCGCGCCGGTACGCCGGTAGCTGCGGCGCAGCGCCTCGATCGTGTCGTGTCCGGCCAGGCGCTCCTGGCGGTGGCGCTCTGACAACAGCACGCTGAACTCGGTCGAGATCGCGATCACGAGCGCGCCGAGCGTGACCGACATCGGGTTCAGGGGGATCCGCACGGCGAACAGGATCAGCGCCGACCAGCCGGTCGCGAGCACGATCGGTACCAGCGGCACCAGCGCCCGGCGGCGGTCGCCGCGGAAGGCCGCCATCAGCACGAGCGCGACCGCGGCGAGCCCGACGAGCAGCGTCTCTATCCGTCGCCAGGGGTCGGCGACCTCGGAGCCCGACTGGGCCGCCAGCACCGGCAGCCCGACCAGCCGCGCGCTGACCCCGGCCGGGGGATGTAGCTCGGAGCGCATCGCTTCGACGAGTTGCTCCTGGCTGGACAGGCTCATGAGACGGATGCCGAAGGCGAGCGTGGCCGTGCGGTGGTCGGGCGCGATCACGTCCTGGGAGAAGTACGGCGGGATCGCCTTCAGGAGCCCGTTCACTTCCGCCGCCGTCAGCTTCGCCTTGCGTTTCGACGACGACGTCGACGCGGGATTGCCGAACAGGTCCGGCAGCGAGAAGGCCGGGCACAGGCGCGCCTTGCCACAGCCGCTGGAGGCGCCGTATCCGAAGCGCGCGAGCATCTCGCTCTGGTAGGCGCTCATCCATTCGACGGTGGCCGGGCTGGCGACGTTGCGGCCCGAGATCAAGACGGCGATTTCGCCGCCGACGCCGGTGCTGTTCTCCAGCTGCTGGAGCGCTTGCAGCGAGCCGAGACTCTGTGGCACGAGCTTCGTGATGTCGGTCTCCACCTTGGTCTGCGTATCGAGGCCCCAGCCGGCGGCGGCGAGCACGAGCCCCACGCACAGCACACGGGCGGGCCTGGCGGTCGCGCCGACCAGCGCGAAGCGCACGATCGCGCGCGTGAGCGGGTTCTCGCGCAGCAGCTCCGACGCCCCGCGCCAAGCGCCGGCCAAGGCGGGCACCCCGGCGCGCGCCGCGCGCGCAGGCCGCGCAGGCCGCGCAGACGTCAGCGCAGGACGCGGCCCGGGGATGATCGCCAGCGCCGCGGCCCCCGCCAGCAGCGTGCAGAGCAGCGCCAGCGCGACGCCGATCACGAGCAGGACACCGAAGCCCCTGACCATCGGCACGGGCGAGAGCAGCAGCACCAGCATCCCGGCGGCGCTCGCGGCGGCAGCGGTCACGATCGCGGGCGCGCCGGCGCCCGCCGCATGGAGGATCGAGACGCGCACCACCGGCTCACGGCCCGCCGTGCGCTGGATCTCGACGCCCTCCTCGACGCGGGACTGGAACTGGATCGCGTAGTCGACCGCGAGCCCGATCAGAACCGGCAGCACGGCGATCGAGGCGACCGTGAGCGACGAGCCGGCGAGCGACAGCGCGCCGAACGTGAGCGCCGCCGCGAGCAACGCCAGCGCGAGCGGCAACAGACGCGGACGACCTCTGAACAGCAGCCCCAGCGTCGCCGCCATGACGAGCAGCACCGCGATCAGCAGCAGCTTGATCGAGCTGGCGATCGAGCCGGTCAGATCCGTAACGACCACCGGCTCGCCCGTGACCGAGTAGTGCTCGCCGTGCCTCAGGTGCCACTGCGGCATCGCGATCGCGGCGCGCACGAGCGCGATCGTCCGGTTGCGCTGAGCCTGCGAGAGCCCGGCGCGCATACGCACCGAGACGAGCGCGATGTTGCGGCTCGGGAACAGATAGGCGAAGCGCTCCTTGGGCGTACCGGCGGGCTTCGAAGGGTCGAACACGAGCGTCGAGACGAAGTTCGAGTTCTCGAGCGACGGCTTGGACGTCAGGCCGTACTGCAGCGCCAGCGTGGCGACGTTCTCTTCGAAGCGACCGATCGTGACCTTGGCGGCCTCCTTGCCGAGCGCATCCGCTTCGGCGCCGGTCTTGCCATGTTCGCGGGCGTCCTTGGCGACGCTTTCTTCAGCCAGCTTCGCCTCGCGTTGGGTGGCCGCGGATTCCTGGGCCAGGATTTCGTCGATCCGCGAGGCGGCCTCGGAGATGAAGGTTCCAGGGCCAAGGACCACCTTTACCGAGTGCAGCCGCGCGATCTGACCGCACGGACCGTCGACGCCGCCCTCGGCCGGTAGACCGGATGGCGGCACGTTGCCCGACAGGCAGCCCTCCAGCCCGAGCAGACGCTCGATGTCGTCGCTGAGCACGAGCTGCTGGAGGTTGCCCTGGACGAGGACCTCGATCGGCTCTTCGCCGAAGCTCTTGTAAAACCGCTGCGTGTCCTTGTAGCTGGAGCTGGAGCTCGACACGAAGCTGCTGGTCGCGGCGGTCGGCTGCAGACGCAGAGCGAGCACGGCGGCGACGAGAGCGAGCGCGACGGTCACCCCGAGCACGAGACGCGGGCGTCGCGCGCCGAAGCCGGTGATGGTGTGCAGGGGCCCGTTCATCCTCATCCGCGGCACTGCGCGAGCCGCGGCCCGCTCACCCTCGCGGGCGACGCGCTCACTCCATCCCGAGCGGTCCGGCCGATTCCCCGGAGAGGAATTGCCGGACGAACGGGTTTTCCGAGGCGAAGAGATCCTGCGCGGGACCCGATTCCACGATCCGTCCCTTCCACAAGACGGAGATGTGCTCGGCGACCCTTCTCGCGCTCATGATGTCGTGCGTGATCACCACGTAGCAACCGCCGTTCTCAGCGTGGACTTCCTTGATCAGCTCGCACAGCAACGCGGTGCGCACCGGGTCGAGGCCCGAGTCGGGCTCGTCGAACAGCACGATGTCTGGTTCCAGCACGAGCGCCCGCGCGAAGCCGGCGCGCTTGCGCATACCGCCGGACAGCTCGTTGGGCATCTTCGTGCCGGCGTCGCCGAGGCCGACCTCTTTGAGGCGGCGGTTGACGATCTCGGAGATCTCGTCGTCGCCCTTCTCGGTGTGCTGGCGCAGCGGGAAGGCGACGTTGTCGTACAGCGTCAGGGAACCGAACAGGGCGCCGTCCTGAAACAGGACCCCGAACTTCTTGCGCAGCTCGAACAGCTCGGCGTCGGGCAGGCTCGGGATCGAGCGCCCGTGCACGATCACGTCACCCTGGTCGGGGTAGAGCAGGCCAACGATGTGCTTGATGCAGACCGACTTGCCGGTCCCGGAAGGCCCGATGATCATCGAGATCTTGTTCTCGGGCAGGCCCATGTTCAGCCCGCGCAGCACGTGGTTGCGACCGAAGGACTTGTGCACCTCGACGAACTCGATCGCGTCCGGCTCGTCGGTCGGGCGGATCGTGCCCGTGTGGAACTGAAACTCCTCCGCCTCCGAGCCGTCGCCCTTGCGCGCCGCCGCCGCCGCCGCGCGCCGCTCGGCCGGGGTTTGGTCCGTCGCCGCGAAGTCGGCCTCGCCGCCGGGCTCGACGGGGGCGTCGTGATGCTCGATCTGCTCGTAGGACTCGCCGGCGCCGTCGGCGTCGCCGTGCGGTCCGGTCTCCTCACCGGCCATGTCTCAGCCTCCGATTGGGGCGCGCGGATTGGCGCCCCAGAATATCTGCGTGCCGAGCATCCCGATCAGGTGCACGAGCACGAGGTTCAGCACCATCGACTTGGCCGTCGCCTTCCCCACCCCGACCGGCCCTCCGCTGGCGTTGTAGCCGTAGTAACAGGCCACCAGCACGATGGCCGTGGCCATGAACATGGCCTTGACCATGCTGTAGAGGAAGTCGAGCGGATTCTGGAATTGCCAGAAGATCAGGAAATAGCCCCCTGAGGAGACGTAGCCGATCTGCTGCACGACGGCGATGTAGGAGGCCAGGAACGCCGCGCCGATGCCGGCCATGTACATGAACGGCAGCACCAGCCACGAGGCCAGCAGGCGCGTCGCGCACAGGAAGGTCATCGAATTGATGCCCATTACCTCCAAAGCGTCGATCTCGTCGGAGATGCGCATCGCGCCCAGCTCGGCGACGATGCCGGTGCCGACCTTGGCGGCCATCATGTAGCCGAAGGCGTAGGGCGTGATCTCGCGCAGGTCGCACCACGCCGAGAAGACGCCCGAGTACGCGGGCGCGCCCTGGGCGGCGGTGAAGTAGGCGCCCTCGATCCCGCATTGCAGGCCGAGGATGAACATCAGCGTCCAGATGATCGTCGTCGAGCCGACGATCAGGATCCCGCACTGCCTGAGCGACTCGCCGAAGAAGCGGAACACGCGCAGGCCATAGACATCGCGCATGATCGAGCCCGTGAAGCGCCCGATCTCCCCCGTCGCCGCGAGCCATTCGCGCGGCATCGCGAACAGTTCGTTCACTTGATCACCAGGATCTGGGGGTGCGTCGCCAACAGCGTCTGCGTGAAGACGTAGTCGAACGAGAAGATCGTCGTGAAGGCGAGCACTACGGCCTCGTTGACGGCGCGTCCGACGCCCTCGGCGCCCCCGGACGCGGCCATGCCCTTGTAACAGCAGACGATCGCGATGATCGCGCCGTAGATCGTGGTCTTCAGCACGGAGCCCCACAGGTCGGTGGTCGAGGCGTTGGCGAACAGCGTCGCCCAGAACGGGCCGAGCGGCTGGCCGTTGACGAGCTCGGCGATGATGCCGCCGAAGATCCCGAACAGCAGCGCGTAGATGTCGAACAGGCCGGTCACCAGCATCAGCGCCAGGAAGCGCGGCACGACGAGGTTCTTGACGGGGTCGACGCCCAGCACCTGCAGCGCGTCTAGCTCCTCGCGCACCTTGCGTGCACCGAGGTCGGCCGTGATCGCGGTTCCGGCGACGCCAGCCACCACGATCGCCGTCACGCTGGGCCCGATCTCGCGTACGGCGCCGAGCACGAAGAAGCCGCCGAGGCGGTCGAGCGCGCCGAAGATCGTCAGGAAGTTCGCCGCTTGCAGCCCCGGTGCGGCGTAACAGATGCAGACCGTCGAGACGAGCAGCGGGAACCAGCAGAGACGCAGCGCGAACAGGAACTGGGACACGAACTCGCCGCCGTACGGGTATGGCGGGCGCAGGGCCGACCAGATGGTCTTCCCCGTCAGGATCATCATGTCCCCGAACTCCTCGAGGATCTGCCTTGCGGGCACAAAGGCTCGCTCAGCGACGCTGCGCACCATCTCTTCCTGACCCTCCCTCTACTTGCGGTAGGTGGTCACGTTGCACTCTACGCGATGGACCGACGGCACGCGACGCCAAAGACGCATCGTCTGCGGGGCAATCGTCCAACCCACGGCCCCACGCCGGCGCCCACCCTCACTGGTATGGTGGCGCGATCGTGAGGGGAGGCGCAGAGTCTTGCTCGATCCGCCGCCGCGGGGCGCGCGTGCTTTCGCTCGCATGTCTGGCCTCCTCCGTGACGATCGTCGCGGGCTGCGGAGGCGGCTCACCGCAGACGCACGGCGAAAAGAAGGCCAGCTACGCGGTCGAAATCGTGCGTGCGAGCTTCCCGCGCAGCCAGGCCGTCGCCAAACCGGCGACGCTCGAACTGGAGGTGCGAAACAGCGGCTCGCATACGGTGCCGAACCTCACCGTCAGCCTCGACTCGCTCAACTACCGCTCCAACTACCCGGGCCTGGCCGACGCTCTGCGCCCGACGTGGGCGATCGAACGCGGACCCGGCCCGGTCGCCAAGCCGTCGGTCGAATCCCAAGAAGTGAGCATCCCCGGCGGCGGGCAGACGGCGTACGTCAACACCTGGGCGCTTGGCAGGCTCGCGGCCGGCGCCACACGCACGTTCACCTGGAACGTGGTGGCCGTCAAGGCCGGCTCGCACGTCGTCCACTACACGGTCGCCGCCGGCCTGGGCGGCAACGCCAAAGCGACCGGCAAAGTCACCGGCAGCCTGACGGCCGACGTCGCTTCCGAGCCGCCGGCTACGCACGTCGACCCGAGCACGGGCAAGGTCGTCGCCGGCACCTCCTACGGCTCCAAGTAGACGAGACAGAGACCAAGCGGCTCGGTTTGGCCGCCTGTCCAAACACGGACGTCCTCTGTTTCGCCAATCGGTGATCCCCTTTCCAGCGCTTGCGATTACGATTGGCTGCGGCCCCGCACGTGCGGGCTCGCTCACGCAGACGCGCCCCCATCTCGAGGAGAGGAACCGGCTCAGCTCATGCCCAGGACACGCCAGCAGAACGTAACCGCCGCCCAGTGGAGCGCCAACGGCTCCGCGCTCGGGACGACGGATCTGACCCTCCCCGGGAACCAGATCTTCGGGCTGAACGTCTTCTCTCCGGCGGTGCAGCGCCACCGCCTGCCCAAGCACGTGTTCAAGGCGCTGCAGCGCACGCTCGCCCGTGGCGAGGCACTCGACCCCTCGCTCGCCGACGCCGTCGCGCTCGGGATGAAGGAATGGGCGATGGAGCGCGGCGCGACGCACTACACGCACTGGTTCCAGCCGCTGACCGGCTCGACCGCGGAGAAGCACGACTCCTTCTACGGTCCGGCCGGCGACGGCACGGCGCTCGCCGAGTTCTCGGGCAAGGAGCTGATCCAGGGCGAGCCGGACGCGTCTTCGTTTCCGACCGGCGGCATCCGCGCGACGTTCGAGGCCCGCGGCTACACGGCCTGGGACCCCACGTCGCCCGCTTTCATCCTCGAGAACCCGAACGGCGCGCTGCTGTGCATCCCGACGGCCTTCACCTCGTGGACGGGCGAGGCGCTCGACCACAAGATCCCGCTGCTGCGCTCGATGGACGCGCTGTCCGGCGCCGCCACGAAGGCGCTCGAGCTGCTCGGCGTCGAGGACGCCTCGCGCGTCTTCACGACGATCGGCTGCGAGCAGGAGTACTTCCTGATCGACGAGCAGTACTACTTCGAACGTCCCGATCTGCTCACGACGGGCCGCACGCTGTTCGGCGCCAAGCCGCCCAAGGGTCACGAGCTCGACGACCACTACTTCGGCTCGATCCCGGAGCGCATCCTGGCCTACATGCTCGATGTCGAGCTCGAGCTGGCCAAGCTCGGCGTGCCGATCAAGACGCGCCACAACGAGGTCGCGCCGAACCAGTACGAGGTCGCGCCGATCTTCGAGAACTCGAACGTCGGCGCCGACCATCAGATGCTGACCATGCAGGTGCTGCAGAACACGGCGCGCCGCTACGGCCTCATCTGCCTGCTGCACGAGAAGCCGTTCGCCGGCGTCAACGGCTCGGGCAAGCACAACAACTGGTCGATGGGCACCGACGGCGGGCTGAACCTGCTGGAGCCGGGTGACACGCCGGCGGAGAACCTGCAGTTCCTGTTCTTCTGCGCGGCGGTGATCCAGGCGGTCAACCGCCACCAGGCGCTGCTGCGGGCGTCGATCGCCAGCGCCGGGCAGGACCATCGTCTGGGCGCCAACGAGGCACCGCCGGCGATCATCTCGATCTTCCTCGGCGCGGACCTGGAGAAGGTCTTCACGGCGATCGAGGCCGGCAAGACGCAGGCCTCGAAACCTGGCTCGTTCCTCGGGCTCGGCACGCCCGTGCTGCCGGCGCTGCCGCTGCATGGCGGCGACCGCAACCGCACCAGCCCGTTCGCCTTCACCGGCAACAAGTTCGAGTTCCGCGCGCTCGGCTCGAACTCCTCGCCGGCCTTCCCGAACACGGTCCTGAACACGATCGTCGCGGAATCGGTCGACGAGCTGTCCGACAACCTCAAGACGGCCCTCAAACGCTCCGGCGCGACGCTGGAGAAGGCTGTCACGGCCGTCGTAAAGGCAGTCTGGGCCGCCAACAAGCAGGTCGTCTTCGACGGTGACGGCTACTCCGAGGAGTGGCACGCGGAGGCCGAGAAACGCGGGCTCGCGAACCTGAAGACGACGCCCGACGCGCTGCCGTGGTTGACCGACAAACAGACCGTCGCGGCCTTCAAAAAATACAAGGTCCTGTCCAAGCGGGAGCTCGAATCCCGCGAGGAGGTCTTCACCGAGCAGTACGTCACGATGATCAACATCGAGGCCGAGACGGCCGCGTCGATCGCCCGCACGATGCTGCTGCCGGCTGCCGTCAGGCACCTAATTGAGCTGAAGGCCAGTGGCCTCGAGGAGCTCGTCGGCGAGGTCGAGCCGGTCGTCAAGGAGCTGCACTTCGCGCTGCTGAAGCTCGAGGACGCGAACCTCGACACGAACCACCCCGACAGCGCCCACAAAGAGGCGGTTTACATGCGCGACACGGTCATCCTGGCGATGGACGACGTGCGCGACGTGGCCGACCGCCTGGAGCGGCTCGTCGCCGACGACCTGTGGCCGCTGCCGAAGTACTCGGAGATGCTGTTCATCAAGTAGCGACGGCCGCAGAGCGACTTGATGAGGGCTCCGCGAGCGCGGGGCCCTCGCTCGCTAAAGCCACTGGCCGGGCTCGACGACGACGAGCCCAGGAACCCTGCTGAAGTGGCGCACGTTGCGGGTGACGAGCGGAGCATCGGCCACCAGACAAATGCCCGCCTGCATCGCGTCGCGAGCCTCGATGCCGGCCCCGCGGGCACGCAACTCGCGTAGGACGCTGCCTGCTCGGATAGCTGCCTCACGTGTCAGGGCCAGGCAGGGGACGGCCAGCAACGCATCCTCTGTCTCGTGCCGCTGCCCGCGTCCGTGCCCGACCGACAGCTCGAAGGCGCTCACAGCGGTGACTCGATAGGCCAGTGTCTGGTGCAGATTGCGCAGCAGATCCCTGCCCGGGCCCGCACCGCGCAAGTAGTCGATCAGAACGTCCGAGTCTAGGACGGGGGCAAGCGCCACGTCGCCCACACTTCATCGAGTTCACGTTCCCAGGCGACGACGTCCATTCCACTCCACGCGCCCTCCGCGGCCTTGATCCTCTCGACAAGCTCGGCTCGCTTGCCGGCGGAGGAGAAGTGCTCGCTCAAGGCCTCTTCCACGATCTGCGAGAAGCCGCGCATGCCGCGCTCGACCGCCTCCGACTTCAGCCGACGGTACACGGGATCGGACAGCTCGACCGTCGTGCGCATGTATGCATTGTAATGCATCATGTTCTCCCTATTCCGGCGAACGCCCGCCCAGCGGGACATTCCGATCCCGTCTCCAGCACGTCACCTAGCTAGCATGGCTTGATGCCCCGCGACTACCTGAAGGCGATCTCCGAGCACGTCGTCGTCTACGACGGCGGCATGGGCGCGACGCTCGAGCAGTTCGATCTGGACAGCGAGGACTACGGCGGCCTGCAGGGCAAGTGCCACGAGGCGCTCGTGCTCAACCGCCCCGACGTGATCGAGGGCGTCCACACTTCGATGCTCGAGGCGGGCGCGGAAGTCGTCGAGACCGACACCTTCCAGGGCTCGCGGCTGAAGCTCGAGGAGTGGGGTCTCGGCGAGTACACGGTCGAGGTCAACACGAAGGCGGCGGAAATCGCGCGCAAGGCGGCGGGCGAGAACCGCTACGTGGCGGGCTCGATCGGTCCGACCGGCTTCCTGCCGGCCTCCGAAGACCCTTCGCTCGGCCAGATCCGCTTCCGCGAGCTGGTCGAGGTGTTCAGCGAGCAGGCGGCGGGGCTGATCGACGGCGGCGCCGACCTGATCATCATCGAGACGGCGCAGGACATCCTGGAGGTCAAGGCGGCCGTGTTCGGCGCCCGCGAGGCCTTCAAGACGAGCGGGCGCACGCTGCCGATCCACACTTCGGTCTCGCTGCTGCCTAACGGCGGCAAGATGCTGCTCGGCACCGACATCTCGGCGGTGCTGGCGACGCTGGAGGCATTGAAGGTCGACGTGATCGGCTTGAACTGCTCGACCGGCCCCGAGGACATGCGCGACGCGATCAGGTTCCTGGGCGAGTTCTGCCCGCTGCCGGTGGCCTGCATCCCGAACGCGGGGCTGCCGTTGCAGGGACCCGACGGCGAGACGATCTTCCCCGAGCAGCCGGAACCGCTGGCCGAGGCGCTGACGGAGTTCGTCGAGCGCTACGGCGTCGGCATCGTCGGCGGCTGCTGCGGCACGACGCCCACGCACATCGCCGCGATCGCCGAGCGTGTCGCCAAGCGTCCGGTCGCGCAGCGTCCCGCGCCGCGCCCGGCGCACCTGTCTTCGATGATCGCCGCCACGCCGCTGATGCAGGAGCCGGCGCCGACGATGGTCGGCGAGCGCGTCAACTCCCAGGGCTCGCGCAAGGCCAAGGAGCTGTTGCTGACCGACGACTACGACGGGCTGGTGCAGATCGCCGAGGACCAGGTCACGGGCGGCGCGCACGTGCTCGACCTGTGCGTCGCGCTTACCGAGCGCCAGGACGAGGACGAGCAGATGCGCCTGTTGGCGAAGAAGATCTCGCTCACGCAGCCGGCGCCGATCCAGGTCGACTCGACCGAGCCCGAGGTGATCGAACGCACGCTCGATCAGATCCCGGGCCGGGCGATCGTCAACTCGGTCAACCTCGAGGCCGGCCGCGGCAAGCTCGACCGTGTCGTGCCGCTCGCCCTCGCGCATGGCGCGGCGCTGATCGCGCTGACGATCGACGAGGTCGGCATGGCCAAGACGGCCGACAGAAAGGTGGAGATCGCCAAGCGCATCCGCGACCTGTGCTGCGAGGAGCACGGCCTCGATCCGGAGGTGCTGATCTTCGACTGCCTGACCTTCACCTTGACGACCGGCGACGAGGAGTGGCGTCCGTCGGCGGTCGAGACGATCGAGGGCATTCGCCGCATCAAGGCCGAGATCCCGTCGGTGAAGACCTCGCTCGGGGTCTCGAACGTGTCCTTCGGCGTCTCGCCCGGCGCACGCGCGGTGCTGAACTCGGTCTTCCTGCACCACTGCGTCGATGCCGGCTTGGATCTGGCGATGGTCAACCCGAATCACATCGTTCCTTATGGGGAGGTTCCTCGAGAGGAGCGCGACCTGGCTGACGATCTGGTCTTCAACCGACGCGAGGACGCGCTGGAGCGCTTCATCGCCCACTTCGAGTCCAAGGGCGAGACGGAGGAGGCGCAGGGCACAGCCGACCCGACTGAGGGCATGGAGCCGGAGGAGGCGCTGCACTTCCACATCCTGCGCCGGCGCAAGGAGGGCGTGGAGGACTGGATCGACCTCAGCGTCGAGAAGATCGGCGCGGTGCCAACGCTCAACGGGGTTCTGCTGCCGGCGATGAAAGAGGTCGGCGACAAGTTCGGCGCCGGCGAACTGATCTTGCCGTTCGTGCTGCAGTCGGCCGAGGTCATGAAGCGAGCCGTCGCGCAGCTCGAGAAATACCTCGACAAGATCGAGGGCTACACGAAGGGCACGGTCGTGCTGGCCACGGTGTTCGGCGACGTCCACGACATCGGCAAGTCGCTCGTCAACACGATCCTCACGAACAACGGCTACACGGTCGTCGACCTCGGCAAGCAGGTGCCTATCCAGACGATCGTCGACGCCGCCCAGGAGCACGAGGCGACCGCGATCGGCCTTTCGGCGCTGCTCGTCTCGACCTCCAAGCAGATGCCGGCCTGCATCCAGGAGCTGCACGCCAAGGGACTCGACTACCCGGTGCTGATCGGCGGCGCCGCGATCAACCGCGCCTTCGGCTACCGCGCCCTGTATCCGGGCGGCAAAGAATCCGAGGAGATCTACGAGCCCGGCGTCTACTACTGCAAGGACGCCTTCGAGGGCCTGGCCGTGATGGACCAACTGGTCGACGACGAGGCGTCCTCGGCGCTGTCAGACAAGCTGCGCACGCAAGCCAGGGCGTTCCGCGAGAAGGGCGACGAGCCCCAGGAGGAGCTCGACTTCAGCGACTCCTCGGTGCGCTCGGCCGCGCGCACCGACGCGCCCGTGCCGCAGCCGCCGTTCTGGGGCGTCAAAGAGATTCCAGTCGACCTGGACGAGGTCTACCGCCACCTCGACACGCACGTGCTGTTCAAGCTCCACTGGGGTGGCAGGGGCGTCAAAGGCGAAGCGTGGCGCAAGCTCTTGGACGACGACTTCCGTCCGCGCCTGGAGCGCATGTGGCGCGAACAGACCTACCTGCATCCGCGCGTGCTGCTCGGCTTCTTCCCCTCCTATGCGCTCGGCAACGACATCGTCGTGCTCGACCCCGAGGACCGCACGCGCGAGCTGACGCGCTTCGTGTGCCCGCGCCAGCCCAAGGGCGAGCGCATCTGCCTGGCCGACTTCTTCCGCCCCGCCGACGCCGAGGGCAACCCGCCCGCCGAGCTGGACGTCATCGCCGTGCAGGCCGTGACCGTCGGCGGCGAGGTGACGGAGCTGATGGCCAAGCTGGAGGCCGAAGGCGAGTTCGCCGAGCAGCTGTTCGTGCACGGGCTCGGCGTGCAGACGGCCGAGGGCCTGGCCGAGTGGTTGCACTACGAGGTGCGCCAGATGCTCGGCATCCCGCTCACGCAGGGACGGCGCTACTCCTGGGGCTACCCGGCGGTGCCCGAGCAGTCCGAGCACCTCAAGGTCGAGCAGCTGCTGGGGCTGGAGCAGATCGGTATGCGCATCACCGACGGATTCGCGCCGGAACCCGAGCAGTCGACGCTGGCGCTGGTCGCCCACCACCCGCAGGCGATCTACTTCGGCACGCGCCAGGGCCGCCTGCCCGAGGAATCATCGCCCGACGACGTCATCCGTGGCTCCAGCCGCGACCCCTCGCTGTTGGGCGAGATCGGCGACGAGGACCCCGAAGAGGGCAACACCGACGGCGCCGAAGCCGAGGGTCAGGCCGCGCTCACGAGCTAGCTGGCGGGCGTCTCGGCGGCGCCCCGCTCGGCGCGCACCGGGGCGGGAACCTGCAAAGGGTCTCTCCCGCTCGCCATCGCGAGGATCTGCTCGGGGTGCAGCGGCCGAGCGAAGTGGAAGCCCTGGCCGAAGTCGCACTGCATTCCTTCCAGGCGCTCCAGCTGATCGACGGTCTCGACGCCCTCGGCGACGGCTTTGAGGTTGAAGATGCGCGCCAGCTCCACGATCGAGGCCGTCATCTCCGCGACCTGCGGGTTCTTGTCGGCGAGGAACGAACGGTCGATCTTGAGGATGTCCACCGGCAGCTCGCGGACGTAGTTGAGCGAGCTGTAGCCGGTGCCGAAGTCGTCGATCGCCAGTTTCACCCCCAGGCGCCGCAGTGACTCCAGGCGCATCAGGCTGACCTCCATGTCCTGCATCATCACGCTCTCGGTCAGCTCCAAGGTGAGGCTACTGGGGACTATCCGCGTGGCTTTCAAGGCCCCCTCGACCTCGCCGATGAACTCGGCTCGCTGCAGTTGCCGGGCGGAGACGTTGACCGCCATCGAGAGAGGCGGTTCACGCGGGCACTCGCGCTGCATGTGTGCCGCCCAGGCGCAGGCCTCGAGCAGGATGTGGTGTCCGACCTGCACGATCAGGCCGGTTTCCTCCAGCAGCGGCACGAACTCCGTCGGCGACAGCTCACCGCGTTCTGGGTGCTCCCAGCGCGCGAGCGCCTCCATGCCGGCCATGTCGCCGCGCGCGATGTCCATGATCGGCTGGTAGCGCAGCGTGAACTCGCCGGCGTCGAGCGCGCGCTGCAGTTCGGACTTGAGCTCCAGACGCGCCATCGCGCGGGCGTGCATCTCGGGCTCAAAGATCCGGTAGCCGGCCTTGCCGCTCTCCTTGGCCATGTACATCGCCGCGTCGGCGTTGCGCAGCAGCTCGTCCGCGTCGCGCGAGGAGACCATGTGCTGGTCCGAGAAGGCGATGCCGATGCTGGTGGCGAGCGCCAGGTCGCGTCCGTCGAGCGTGATCGGCGCCGACACGGCGCCCATCAAGCGCTGGGCGATCTCGATCGCCTGCAGCTCGCTCTCGGCGTCGCGGATCAGGATCGCGAACTCGTCGCCGCCGATGCGCGCGGCGGTGTCGACCGGCCTCATGCAGTCCTCCAGGCGGCGTGCCACCTCCTGCAAGACGATGTCGCCCGAGGCGTGCCCGAGGCTGTCGTTGACGTACTTGAAGTCGTCGATGTCGAGGAACAGGATCGCGACCGGCAGACGATCGCGGCGGCGGCCGAGCAGCGCGTGCTCGACGCGGTTGCGGAACAGCGCCCGGTTGGGTAGCCCTGTGAGCGTGTCGTGGAAGGCCTGGTGCTCCAGTTCGTCCTGGAAAGCCTTGCGCTCGGAGATGTCGCGGATGTTCAACACGATGCCTTCGATCGTCCCGTCGTGGAGCAGGTCCGTGGCGAGCGCCTCGACGTCGCGCCAGCGCTGCTTGCTCTGCTGCCAGATGCGGAACTCGGCGACGGGCGCCTGGCCACCTGACTGGGACTGCCCGCTGGCTGTCGCCGCCAGCAGCGCGCGCATACGCTGGACGTCCTCTGGATGGACGAGCTCGGAGATGTCGCGCTCGAGCAGCGCGGCTGGCTGGTGGCCGAACATGCGCTCCACCGACGGGCTCGCGAAGCGCATGGTGCCGTCGACGGCGAGGATGCAGACGAAGTCCGAGGAGTTGCGGATCAGCGAGGACAGGCGCTCCTCCGAGCGGCGGGTCAGCGTCTCCTCGATCAGAGTCGCGCTCTGCAACGCGAGCGCGACGGCGGTCGCGAGCGAGCCGAGTGCCTCTTCCGCCGAGCGCTCGATGCCGTCCTCGGCGAGCACGCCGAGCGCGCCGGTCAGCTGCTCGCGCACGAGCAGCGGCGCCAGGTAGATCGTCGTGCCGTCGGTGCCATCGATGCTGAGCGCCGCGCGGTCCTGCAGGCGTGCGCGAGCCATCGCCTGCACCGCCGGCAGGTTCAACGCCGGCTGTGCGGCGCAGGCCTGCTCGCAACCGCGCGCCGCGACGAGCCGCTCATCCTCGACCAGGTAGAGCACGGGGCTGACGTCCTCGTCGACTACCGAGCGCGCGGCTCGCAGCGCCGAAGCGTAGATCTCCTCGCGACCGGTGGCGCTGACGAGCGCCTCGCCGGCCTGGCGCAGGCTGGCCTCGCGGCGGATCGACTCCTCGTTGCGGCGCACGATGCCGGCCATGCGCAGCAACACAAGCGCGAACATCGAAGCCGAGGCGCCGATCAGCACATACAGGTCATATGACTCGCCGAGCGCGGCGCGCAGCACAATCAGCATCGGCACGGTCAGGCTCGTGCAGGCCAGCAGTGCCAAACGCAGTGGCGTGAGACGGGCACTGGCGCGCCGGCCGGGCTCGGACAACATGCGCATCGAGGGATGCAGCGCCGCGGTACCCAGCAGCACGTAGAAGCCCGCCCAGCCGCTGGCCGTGAGCGCGGTCATCGCGTAGTGGCCGTGCACCAGGCGCGCGCCGTGCAGCGCGTCGCTCAGCAGCAGCAGGATCGTCGCCCCCAGCATGAAGTCGAAGGCCGGCTCGCGGCGGTGGCTGCCCGAGGCCATGCGGGCCACGACGCTCAGCACGAGGATGTCCATCGCCGGATAGGCCGCCGAGGCCGTGCGCTGCGACACCGACAGCGTGTGCGAGGAGATGTAGGGCGAGATCAAATAGACCCACAGCAGCGTCGCGAGCCCGAGCGTGACGGTGAGCGAGTCGATCAGCGCTCCCCGGTCGCGGCTTTCACGACGCTGGTGGACGAGCAGCAGCATTCCCCCGACGAGGAACGGATAAAAGGCCAAGTGAAACGAGTCGGCGACGGACGGGAAGCTGATCGCGCTGCCAAAGAGCCGTTCGTAGTTGGACTCCAGCACGTCGCTGGTCACGAACATCGCCTGGCCAAGTGCGAGCAGGTACCAGGGCAGCCGGGCGCGCGGCGAGTTCTCCTTGGCGCCCACGATCAGCGCAACGACGCTCGAACCGCCGATCAGGTTGAAGACGAGACCGCTGCTCAGCCAGCTGCCCCCGGCGAGACGCGCGAGCACGTAGACACACACGACCGTGCCGAGTCCGGCGAGATAGATGGGCCAGGCATACCGGGCAGGGCCCGGACGGCCTCCCTCGCGCGCGGCGCGGACCTCAGGAGACTCGTCGGGCATACGGCCCCGTCTTGGCTTCGCTGGCACCCCGGCGGGCGAGAGGAACGCTCCCCGCGAAGGACGGACGCGGCGCGCGGCGGCGCGCCAGCTCAGCCCTCACGAGACGGGTGTCCAGCAGCGCCGGGCGCATGTGCAGCGGTTCCAGAATTGCTTCCACGCCCGTCCGGCGGGCGCGAAGCGGAGCGGCAACAGCCGTGGCTGAGTCGTCCATGCCTCCCCATCGGCTAAGAGTTCGAATAGCTGAAGCAATGCACGGCGCGCTACGACCGACTAGCCAAGGGCCGACCGCCGCGACAGTCAGGCGCCGGCCCTCAGCGGGCGGGCGCGGCGCTCAGTCCTCGTCGCGCGGCGGCGGGCGGAAGAAGATGCGCTTGACCTCGGCCGCCGAGCCGCCTCCGAGCCGCAGCGCGGTCTGGAAGCCCTCGTTGCCCAGCTCACCGGCGTCGAGCGCGCGGCGTAGGTCGTTGAGCACCAGCAGATCGTCCTCGTCGACCTTCTCGCGCGAGGTCTCGAGCAGGATCAGATGTCGCGGCCGCTTCAAGGTCACAGCCAGGCGCACGAACGGCTCGCGCTCCTCCGCCGTCAGCCCTTCGGCGCCGAGCACGACCGTCTCACGACTCTCGAGCCGCTTGGCGACCGCGGCGGCTAGCAGCGCGCTGGCACGCTCCTCCAGCTCCTCGGCGACGACCTTGCCGGCCAGCAGCTTGCGCACCTTGCCGACCGTGAGCAGGCTGGCGCGATCCTCGATCAAGCGTGCGAGGAACGCTTCGCGCTCCTCGGCCGCCGCGCCGACGACGACGACCAGGCTGCCCGGCGAGTAACGCAACCGGTCGGCCGGCGCGAGCACGCGGCAGTGCGTCGTGACGTCGACCGGGCGCGGCGGGGCTCCGTCGCGGCGCGGGCGGTCCGAGGACCAGCCGGTGCGCTCGTCCTCGCCGATCTTGACGCTTCGTCCTGGGTTTCTGGCGGCGGCCACGTCACCCATCATGCCGCAAGCGAGGCTCGGGCGAGGAGGTCGAGCTTTTGCGCGCGCGTCAGGCGCTTGATCCGCGCCTCCTCGCGCAGCGCCGCGCGGCGGTCGCTCATCGGCATCGCCAGCGCCAGCTCGACCGGCCGGCGGCTGGCCGTGTAGCGGCTCGCCGTGCCCGCTTGGTGAGCCGCCAGCCGGCGCGCGACGTCGTTAGTCCAGCCCGTGTACAGCGAGCCGTCGCGGCAGCGGAGGATGTAGACGAAGGCGTCGGCCATGACGAACAGACTCTTACGCCGCGCCCGGCGCGATGCCTGCCGCTCTC
>DASXER010000032.1:0-30984 GCA_036490015.1 Solirubrobacteraceae bacterium
GATCCGGAAGCGCTCATCTCCTGCCGATGGATCCCGGGGCCTAGCCGTCCGGACGTCGTAGCCGGCTAAACGGTTGCCTCGCCTGGGCGAACGGGCCCAACACAGTTAGCCCGGCGGCGGGCCTGTCCATGTGGCGGGCCCGCCACTGGGGCAGCGGGACGCTCAGGGCAGCGATACGCCGAGGCCCGGGCCCATGGGTACGGCTATCGCGCCGTCACGGGCCCGAAGCACGTCCCCGACGTCTGTGAACAGCGCCAACGTCGCCAGGCCGCACGGCGGCATCGGGCCACGGGCAGCGAGCGCTGCCGCGGCGTGCAAAGCGGCCGCGACGCCGAGTGGGCCGTCCAGCGTCGAGGCCAGGTACACCTCGGCGCCAGAGGCACGCACCAGTGTGGCTGCCGCAAGCAGGCCGGCGATGCCCCCGCAGCGTGAGATCTTCAGGCAGACCGCGTCGGCGATGCCCGAGCCGAGAGCGCCGCTCTCGCCGGCCGTCTCGTCGATCGCGACCCTGACGGCGACACGCTCGCGCACCTCGCGAATCCCGTCGAGGCCGTGTGTGGGCTCCTCTACCAGCTCTAGCCCAGCCGACGAGAGCGTCTCGATCGCGCGCACCGCTTCGTCGACGCTCCATGCGCCGTTGGCGTCGAGGCGCAGGTCCACGTGCGGCCCGGCGGCCGCCCGCACCGCGGCGATGCGGCCCGCGTCGTCGCCCGTCCCAACCTTCACCTTCAAACATGTGAATCCGGCCGCGACGGCCGCCGCGGCCTGCTCGGCTGCGCCAGCGCGGTCGAGCGCCGCCAGCGTCGCGTTGACGGGCACGCTGGCCACCGGGTCGTTGACCAGTAGCTCGGCCACGGGCTTCTCCACGCGTCGTCCGGCCCGGTCCCAGAGCGCGAGGTCGATCGCCGCCAACGCCTGGGGCACGTCACGGGCCTGTCGACACGCTTCGAGCAGTTGCGCGCCGTCGAGCTCGTCGCTTGCGGCGATCACCTCTCGGTAGGCCCCGAGCGTCTCGAGCACGAGCTCGAAGTCCGGGCCGTCGTAGCCGGGTAGCGGCGCCGCTTCGCCGAAACCGCATACGCCGTCGGCGCCCGTGAGGCTCACGGTCAGGATCTCTCGCTCGGAAAGCGAGCCGTAGGACGTCGTCAGCGGGCTCGTCAGCGCGAGCGTATGGCGCTCGACCTCGAGCCTCACGAGCCGATGCCGCCGCTGGCGAGGATGCCGGCGGCGAACAGCAGGCAGAACAGCAGCTGCAGCGCGCCGGTCGCGGCGAGTGCGCCGTTCAGGGCCGGGCCGTCGACGTGCGTGCGCACCACCCGCGCGACCCTGCCCGCCAGCGGGATCACGAGCCACGGCAGCAGCAGCCATGCCGTCATCGAGGAGAAGGCCCACGGCAGCGGAGCCGTGATGAACGCCAGTGCGAGCATCGCAACGTACAGGCCGCGTGTGCGCTGGCGCCCAAGCCTGACGGCGAGCGTGCGCTTGCCGGCACGGCGGTCGGTCTCCAGGTCACGGACGTTGTTGACCACCAGGATCGCGCTCGCCAAGAGGCCGACGGGGACGGCGCACACGAACGCCTGCCACGGCAGTCGCTGCACCTGCACGAAATAGGAGCCGGCGACGGCGACGATGCCGAAGAACAGGAACACGAACAGCTCGCCGAGGCCCTCGTAGCCGTACGGACGCGGACCGCCGGTGTAGAGCACGCCGGCCAGGATCGAGGCGGCGCCGACCGCGAGCAGCCCCCAGCCGGCGACGGCGATCAGGTACGCGCCGCAGCCGACCGCGAGGCCGAACGTGACGTACGTCGCCACCAGCACCTGACTCGGCGGCACGAGCCCACCGGCCGTCACCCGCACCGGGCCGAGCCGGTCCTCGGTGTCGGCGCCGCGACGGGCGTCGGAGTAGTCGTTTGAGAGGTTGGTGCCGACCTGGATGAAGACCGCCCCCAGCAGCGCGGCGGCGAAGGCCAGCGGGTGGAAAGTGCCGTCGCCGAGCGCCAGCGAGGTGCCGACGAGCACCGGTGCGATCGCGGCTGGCAGCGTGCGCACGCGCGCAGCCATCACCCAGATGCGCAGAGCGCCCACGTTTCAGGCCCGCTTCGGGAAGCGCCCGAAGTCCGGCTTGCGCTTCTCGCGGTACGCGTCGCGGCCCTCCTGGGCCTCCTCGCTGCCGTAGAACAGGAGGTTGGCGTCGTGCGCCAGCTGCTGGATGCCCGCCAGGCCGTCCTCGGCGGCGTTGAAGCTCGCCTTCAATAGGCGCAGCGAGAACGGCGACAGGGCCAGCATCTCCTGGCACCAGGTGACCGTCTCGGCTTCGAGTCGCTCCAGCGGCACGACCGTGTTGACGAGCCCCATCTCCAGCGCTTCGCGGGCGTCGTACTGACGGCAGAGGAACCAGATCTCCTTTGCCTTCTTGGGGCCGACCTGGTTCGCGAGCAGGCCCGCGCCGAAGCCGCCGTCAAACGAGCCGACCTTCGGCCCGACCTGGCCGAAGCGCGCGTTGTCGGCCGCGATCGTCAGGTCGCAGACGAGGTGCAGCACGTGGCCGCCGCCGATCGCGTAGCCCGCGACCATCGCCACGACGGGCTTTGGCAGGCGGCGCATCTGCACGTGCAAGTCGGTCACGTGGAAGCGCCCGATGCCGGCGTGGCCGGCCTCGTCGTCGTCCAGGTAGCCAGAGTCGCCGCGCACGCGCTGGTCGCCGCCGGAGCAGAAGGCGTCTGGCCCCTCGCCGGTGAGGACGATCACGCCGACCTCGGTGTCCTCCCGCGCCTGCTCGAAGGCGCGGGAGATCTCGATCACCGTGCGCGGGCGAAAGGCGTTCCGCACCTCCGGGCGGGCGATCGTGACCTTGGCGATACCGGCGCTCTCGCCGACGCCCTTCTCGTAGCGGATGTCGGTGTAGGCCTCGCCGTTGGCCGGCGGGCACGCGTTCCATTGGATGCTCATCGCGCGAAGGCTAACGACAGCCCTCTGATGCGGCAGGGCCCCTCGCGCTAGCCGTAGAAGCGGGCGACCGTTTGCAGCTGGCTGAGGATGTCGTGCGCGAGGAACAGGGTGATGAGTAGCGCGCCTACGGCTGGGCCCCAGCGCTTGCCGACGCCACGGGTCGCGAGGGCAATGGCCATCCCGAACAGGGGCAGTAGCGGGAGCAGGTAGCGCATCTGGCCATATTCGAAGAAGTTGGTTGTCAAGCCGGTGTAAGAGGTCGCGCCGATCAGCACGAGCAGCCCGACCGCGATGGCGGCGTAGACGACGATCTCAGACGCGCGCCCACGCAGCGCCGCGCGGCATACCGCGAGCTCTCGTAGGAGCAGGCAGACGATTGCGACGGCCGGGATCAACGCAAGCGTCTCCACCCATCCTGGAAAGGACGTGTCCAGCCAGCCATATTGGCCGACGTAACCGTCGAACCAGGCCTGGCGGATAGGCGAGAGGCCTGGGAAGTACGCCGTCATGCCCGGCAGCCGCGGCAGGTACGTCTGCCAGATGTAGCTCAGCTCGCGCGTCAGCGACCCTTGCGTGGAGTTGACAACGCTCTTGATGACGTCCGTCGTGCCGCTGCCGGAGAGAGCCTCGATCGCCAGGTAG
The DNA here is from genome assembly GCA_036490015.1 of Solirubrobacteraceae bacterium. Lineage (GTDB taxonomy): Bacteria > Actinomycetota > Thermoleophilia > Solirubrobacterales > Solirubrobacteraceae > Palsa-744. Next base: position 3,594 of record DASXER010000032.1, read on the forward strand.
GCGAACGCGGGGCTGAGACCGATGCCGAGCGAGATCGCGAGCGAGATCGCGGCTTCACGGCGGTCCACGTGAATACGGCGGTAGGCGAGCACGACCATTCCGAGGATCACGCCGGGGACGAGGCCGGCGAAGTTCAGCTTCGTCATCAAGCCGATCGCCGTCGCCGCCCCAAGGGCGAACGCGAGCTTGCGTGTGAAGCCGCGCCTGAACCCACGTGCGAGGAGATAGAAGACCGCGGCGGAGACGGCGAAGAGCATGGAGTCAGGGCTCACGGCGCCGGACATCTCCCCGAGCAGCGGCATCAACGCCACTGCCATGCCGCCCACGAGCCAGGCCGAGCGAGTGCGTGGCAGGGCCTCGCGAACGAAGAGGTAGCCGAACAGGGCCGTCAGTCCGCCGAACAGCGCCGAGAAGAAGCGCATCAGCTGTATGCGGTCGAGCAGCGTTCCGCCGCTGGCGAGCGTGTAGGGGATCGATTGCAGGGCGTAATAGAGGGGCGGCTGTCCCGAGGCGACGCCGCCGTATTCGTTGCCATTGCGTGGTTCGCCAGCGGCACGCTGGAGGGCGCTCTGCAGTTCCTCGTTTTCCCTTCGACTGGCGATGGTGTGGAACTGGGGATGCTGGGCGACCTGCTGAAGATGGGTGAACTCCAGGGTTACGCCCTCCTCGGTGGAAAACGCTCCGGTCGGCTTCGGCAGATGTCCCGTCTCGGCGAGCTGCTTGACGTAGGCGACGTGCTCGGGCTCATCGGGAACCTCGAGCGGCGGCACGACGATCGACCAGCAGACGGCGTTCATGCAAGCAACCAGTGCGCAGACCCAAGCCGCACGGGGTACGCGTCGCAGCAGATCACGTACAGGCGTGCGTGACTGCGATCGCTTCTTGCTGAGGCTCTGTTTGGCACGGTGGCGTCGTTGCTCGCCCTGGCGGCGGAGCTGAGCTGCCTGCCGCTCGAAGGCACGCGTGCCGACCTTCGTGTTGGCAGACCTCTCCGTTTGCCCGCGCGTGGGTGTCGAGCGCTTTGCCACGTCACATCTCTCTAATGATGGACAGCGAGCAGACAACGACGAGTCCGCCCATCATCAGCACGACGAGAAGGACGATCCATGTTCCGCCCCAGGCTCTGCCCAGCCCCATGCGGCGAGCCACTTCGGGCACGAGACTCAGCCAGGACGACCTGTCCGGGCTGAGGTATTCGATCGCGATGTGGCCTCGGATTGGCTTTGCACCGATCGTTGCCGTCGACTTCTTGGCCGGGCTCGTCCTGAGGACGATCGGTTCGTAGGCGTTGGCTGGCACCATCGCGCAGACGGTCGCGTCGAAGGTCGTCCTAGCCTGCTTGGAGAGCGGCACCGTCACGGAGCCGCCCATCCATCCGGCCGCGTGTTTGGCGTGAGCGATCAAGCGTCGTCCCTGCGTCACGCTGATTGAAACGGCAGGTCCCAGCACGGCGAACAGCGGCACGCGGATTGCCGTGGTGCCCTTCGGCATCGTCTCCGCCGCCTGGCAGACACTCGTCTTTTTGTGGAGGACCGTGACGCCCGTCTGGCTTGACGCCGGCGTCGGGTTGGCCGCGACGAGCGGCACGCGCGAGAGGTCGAAGGCGATCGCCGCGACCGTCAGCACGAGGCCGGCAACCAGGCACACGAGCACCCCTCGCTTCACGCGCGCCGCAGCCCCAGGATGCTGAGGAAGAACGACGTGAACGCGATCTGGATCCCGAGCGTGAGCAGCGTGCCGCCGACGATCGCGGCGCGCTCCTGCGAGAGGTCGCCCAGGCCGCTGCCGAGCCAGTCGACGATGATCGCCGCGAGGATCGTCGTGCCTGCGAGCCCCACGGCGCATCCGGCCATCAGCCCGTGCTCTAGCCGCCAGCGGTGGCGGGCCCATTCGAACCAACGGCTCCGCTCTCCCATGAAGTAGGAGGCATAGGCGTGCGCGCACAGCCCGAGCCCGATCAGCTGTGCGCCCGTGACCAGCAGCAGCGAGCCCCCGATCAACGTATGCAGGTCCCACTGCCGGCCCAGCACTCCGATGTGGGCCAGCACGGTTGCCGAGATCAGGGAGCCGAGCAACGCAAGTGCGGCACCCGGCAGGACGAACAGGTGAGTTGGCGCGTGCAGCAGCAGGTAGCGGACGTGGCGCCATCCGTCTTTGAAGCTGGACAGCTTGGAATCGCCGCGGCGAGGGTGGTAGCGGATCGGGATCTGGCGCACGTCGAGGTGCTCCTTCGCCGCCCGCACGACCATCTCGGAGGCGAACTCCATGCCGCTGGTCCGCAGTTCAAGCCGTTCCAGCCGATCGCGGCGGAAAGCACGCATGCCGCAGTGCGCGTCGTTGACCCCTGTGTGGAAGAGCAGGTTGAGCAGTCCCGAGAGTGCCGGATTGCCGAGATAGCGGTGGTGCCAGGACATCGCGCCGGGCTGGATCTGGCGCATGCGATCGCCGATCACCATGTCGGCGCCATCCTCGAGCACGTGCAAGAAGCGCGGTATGTCGTCGAAGTCATACGTCTCATCGGCATCGGCCATCACGATGTACGTGCCGCGGGCCTCGCCGAAGCCCGCCCGGTAGGCGTTGCCGTATCCGCAATCGGGCACCAGCACGACACGCGCGCCCGCGTGCAGCGCGAGCTCACCGCTCCCGTCTGTGGAGCCGTTATCCGCGACCACGACCTCTCCCGCGAGCTTTGAGCGTGCCATCGCCTCGAAGGCGGATCTGACGCACGCCTCGATGCTCTGCGCCTCGTTCAGGCAGGGGATGACAACGGAGACTTCTAACGCCTCAACGTGCTCTGCATCTGAGGCCGCTTGGCTAGGTGCGATGACTGTCATCTGCGTCTTCTCCCTGTCCGCACGGCCTCCACGGTGCCCACCTTTCGAGCGTGCGGCCGTGCCACGATGGCACGGCGAGGGCGCGTCGTTCAAACCTTCGCCTCCCTGCCACCGTTGGATGTAGATTCGGAAGGTATGAATTCCCCGGGCCCGCTGTGATTCCAGCTGCGCGAAGGAGTCGGAGAAGGCGTCGCCTGAGTGCGTGTTTGTGTCTCTGATTGCTCCGCGATGCCGGTCGCTGGTTAGCCTGTGTCGGTGGAGATCGAGGCATGGCTTGCTCGCGCCGCGCGCACGGCGCCTCAGCAGACGGCAATTGATGTTCCGTCTGGCCGCTGTTCCTACGCCGGCCTACACGCGGCATCGATCTGTGCCGCGGCTGAACTGCGAGCTCGCGGCGCCGGTCCTGGCTCGCGCGTGGCGATCGCGCTGCCTGCCGGGCTCGACTTCGCGGCGGTGCTTCACGGCTGCCTGCTCGTTGGCGCCGTGGCCGTGCCGCTGGATCTCCGTCTCGCTACCGCCGAGCGTAAGAAGATCGAGGCGTCGGCCGCGGTCGTCGTCGATGAGCCGCCACCGGCATCGGGTCGAGCGGAGGAGATGCCGAGGCAGCTGACGCACGATCTCGATGCGACCGCGGTCGTGATCCACACCTCGGGTACGACCGCGAGCCCACGCCCCGTGGAGCTGAGCTACGGCAACCTGCTGTGGAGTGCGCTGGGCTCGGCCGTCGCGCTCGGGCTCGGCCCGAACGAGCGCTGGCTGTGCACGCTGCCGCTGTCGCACGTCGGCGGCCTGTCGATCTTGATCCGCTCCTGTATCTACGGCAGCACGGCGATCGTCCACGAGCGCTTCGAGACCGAGCGCGCGCTGGATGCGATCGAACACGAGCACGTGACGCTCGTCAGCGTCGTCGCGACCACGCTCACGCGGCTGCTCGACGCGGGCTTGAGGGACCCGCCGAGGTTGCGTGCCGCGCTCGCGGGAGGTGGACCCGTGCCCGCCTCGCTGCTGGAGCGCGCGGCGCGCGCGGGCGTGCCAGTGAGCCTCACCTATGGCCTGACCGAGACCAGCTCGCAGGTCACGACGACGCCGGCCGCGGAGATCGTGCGCGCCCGGTCGGCGCCGCGAGGCGGTGCGCTTTTCTGCACCCGCGTCGCGACCGCCGAGGACGGCGAGATCCTCGTCAAGGGCCCGACCGTCGCCCGCTCGGCGGCCTGCGACGAACACGGCTGGCTCCACACGGGAGACCTGGGCGCGCTCGACGCGCGGGGGCGGCTGGGCGTCACCGGGCGCAAGGCCGACACGATCATCAGCGGCGGCGAGAACGTCGCTCCGGCCGAGGTGGAGGCGGTCCTGGAAGCCCATCCGGCGATCGGCGAGGCGGCCGTGATCGGCCGTGCCGACGAGCGTTGGGGCGAGGCCGTGACGGCGATCGTCGTCGGGCGTCCGGGCGTCGCGGCACCGGCCGAGGAGGAGCTGCGCGCGCACTGCGCGTCCTCGCTCGCGCCCTACAAGGTGCCGAAGGCGTTCGTGCTTCGGGGAGAGCCGCTGCCGCGCACGCCGTCGGGCAAGCTGCTGCGCCGGGAGCTGCTCGTATGAGTGCCTTCGACGCCGAGGCGCACCGTCGGGCGAGCCTGGAGAATTGGGAAGACGCGTCGGTTGGCTGGGTGCGCAGGCGCGAGATGATCGGCGAGTGGGGGAGGGCGGTGTCGCAGTGGCTGGTCGCGGCGCTCGACCCCCAGCCCGGGCAGCGGCTGCTGGAGCTTGCGGCGGGGCTCGGCGAGACCGGCATGCTCGCGGCCGAGGGCGTGGCGCCTGCGGGCAGCGTGATCCTCTCCGACCAGGCCGAGGGGATGCTCGCCGGAGCCCGCGAGCTGGCCACGGAACGGGGCGTTCGGAACGTCGAGTTCCAGGTGCTGAACGCCGAATGGATCGATCTATCGTTGGCGAGCATCGACGGCGTGCTGTGCCGTTACGGCTACATGCTGATGGCCGACCCGGCCGCGGCACTGGCCGAGACGCGGCGCGTGCTGCGCCCCGGCGGCCGGATCGCGCTCGCGGTCTGGGATTCGATCGACGCCAACCCTTGGGCGGGACTGCCGGCGGTGGAGCTTTTAGAGCGAGGTCTCGGTCAGGCGCCGGGCAGCGACACCCGTCCCGGCCCGTTCGCGCTCGGCAGCGGCGAGCGCGTCGTCGAGCTGCTCGCCGGCGCTGGCTTCACCGAACCGCGCGTCGAGACGGTCTCGATGCTGCGACGCCATCGCAGCTTCGAGGAGTACTGGGAGGTCACGCTCGACCTGTCGCGCAGCTTCCACGACGCCGTCATGGCTCAGCCCGCCGAGGAGATCGGGCAGATCCGTGCGGCGCTCGAGCGGCGATTGGCGCCCTACGCGGTGCCCGGCGGAGGCATCGAGCTGCCGGGGCGTACTCTGGTCGCCTGCGCCGAGGCGTGACGGTCGCTCCAGTCCGTCTTAGATAGCCTGCCGCGCATGATCTACGACGACGACGCCAACCTGCAGCTCCTCGACGGCAAGACCGTCGCCATCATCGGCTATGGCTCCCAGGGCCACGCCCACGCGCTCAACCTGAAGGACTCCGGCGTCGACGTCGTCGTCGGCCTGCGCGAGAGCTCGGAGTCGGTCGCGAAGGCACGCGAGGAAGGCTTGGAGGTACTACCGGTGGTCGAGGCCGCGAGCCGCGGCGACCTCGTCATGATCCTGCTGCCAGACGAGCTCCACCGCGACGTCTACGAGCGCGAGATCCGCGACGGCATCGCCGAGGGCAACATGTTGCTGTTCGGCCACGGCTTCTCGATCCACTACGGCGAGGTCACGCCGCCCGCCGGCGTCGACGTCGGCATGGTCGCGCCCAAGGGCCCCGGCCACCTCGTACGCCGCCAGTTCACCGAAGGCAGCGGCGTACCGGGCCTGATCGCGATCGAGCAGGACGCCACCGGTAATGCCCGCGCGCTCGCGCTCGCCTACGCCAAGGGCATCGGCTGCACCCGCGGCGGCGTGATCGAGACGAGCTTCAAGGACGAGACGGAGACAGATCTCTTCGGCGAGCAGGCGGTCCTCTGCGGCGGCGCCTCAGAGCTGGTCCAGGCTGGCTTCGAGACGCTGGTCGAGGCCGGCTACGACCCCGAGATGGCCTACTTCGAGTGCCTGCACGAGCTCAAGCTGATCGTCGACTTGATGCACGAGAAGGGGCTCGCGGGAATGCGCTTCTCGATCTCCAACACGGCCGAGTACGGCGACTACACGCGCGGCAAGCGCGTCATCACCGACGAGACACGCCAGAACATGAAGAAGATCCTGCAGGAGATCCAGTCGGGCGACTTCGCACGCGAGTGGATCGCCGAGAACCGTGCCGGGCAGGAGAACTTCAAGCGGATGCGCTCCGAACAGGCCAACACCCAGGTAGAGCACGTCGGATCCGAGTTGCGCTCGCACATGGACTGGATCAAGCCGGCCTTCTGAGCGCCGGCGCGCGATGCTCGCCTACGTCTTCTGGCACGCGGCGGCCGAGGGCGCCGACGCCGAGCGTTATGAGCAGGCGCTCGTGGCCTTTCAGCGCTCGCTGCGGCACAGTCCGCCGTTCGGGTTCCGCGGCTCGACCGTGTTCAGAGGCGAGACCCCGGTCGAGGGTTGTTCCTATGAGGACTGGTATCTGATCGATGACTTCGCGGCGCTCGGGGTGCTGAACGAGGCCGCCGTCGGACGCGGGCATCGCACGAGTCACGACGACGTGGCACACCGACTCGGCAGCGGCACGGCCGGTCTCTACCGGCTGCTGGAGGGTGAGCCCTCGGCGAACGAGCTGGCCTCGTGCTCGACCGCGACCTGGGTCGCTCGCGGTATCGGCACCAAGCAGCAGGAGATAGGAACATTGCTCGGGGACGGTCTGGAGGGCAGGGGTGCGAGCCTGTGGCAGCGCCAGCTCGTGCTCGGCCCGGCGCCCGAGTTCTGCCTGCATTCGCGCGAATGCCCGGCGGGCGCGACACGCGCGCGTCTCGCCGCGGGCTGGACCGCAAAAACGCTCACACGCGAGAGCCTGTTCGCCGGCTGAGCAGCCGTTTCCACGGCGTTCGCTACACTCGCCTTCGTCGTCGCGACTGGCGCTCAGGTGGAGTCCACCACCGGGAAGCGGCGATCAGCACCGCCGCGCGCCTGGGCACCTCAGACAGACCTCGACCTGAAGGCCGACGAACGAGGAGCCCACGCGATGAGCACACCCGCAACAGAGCAGCAACTGGTGATTCCGGACGAGCTGAAGCCCGCCGACGGGCGCTTCGGCTGTGGACCTTCGAAGGTCCGCCCACAGGCGCTCGCGCGGCTCGCCTCCGACGGCGCCGCGGTGATGGGCACCTCGCACCGTCAAAAGCCAGTCAAGGCACTCGTCGGTCAGATCCGCGCCGGCCTGCGCGAGCTGTTCTCGCTGCCCGACGGCTACGAGGTCATGCTCGGCAATGGGGGCGCCACGGCCTTCTGGGACGCCGCCGCCTGTGGGCTCGTGCGCGAGCGCTCTCTGCACCTGACATACGGCGAGTTCTCGCAGAAGTTCGCGTCGGTCACGACGGGCGCGCCGTTCCTCGCCGACCCGGTGACGATCACGGCCGAGCCCGGTGGAGCCCCCGATCCCGCAGGAGCCGGGGCGCCCGCCCGCGAGGGCGGTGTCGACCTGATCGGCTGGGCGCACAACGAGACTTCCACTGGCGTGATGGTCGAGGTGACGAGGCCCGACGCGGCTGACGGCACGCTGGTCGCGATCGACGCGACCTCCGGCGCCGGTGGTTTGCCCGTCGATGTCGCGCAGAGCGACGTCTACTACTTCGCCCCGCAGAAGGGCTTCGGCTCGGACGGCGGTCTGTGGGTCGCGCTGCTGAGCCCGGCGGCGCAGGAGCGGATCGCCGAGCTCGACGCATCCGAGCGCTGGATCCCCGAGTTCCTCTCGCTGCGGACCGCGCTCGACAACTCGGTCAAGGACCAGACCTACAACACGCCGGCGGTCGCGACGCTGTTCCTGCTCGCCGACCAGATCGGCTGGATGCTCGACCAGGGCGGCCTCGACGGCTGCGTGAGTCGTACGCGGGCCTCGTCCGGGCATCTGTACGCATGGGCGGAGCGCACGAACGCCGCGACGCCGTTCGTGGCCGAGCCCGCGAACCGCTCGCTGGTCGTCGGCACGATCGACTTCGACGACGACGTCGATGCGGCGCTGGTCGCGAGCACGCTCAGAGCTAACGGGATCCTCGACGTGGAGCCGTATCGCAAGCTCGGACGCAACCAGCTGCGAATAGGCATGTTCCCGGCCATCGAGCCGAGCGACGTCGAAGCGCTGACGGCCTGCATCGACTGGACGATCGAGCGGGTGGCGGCATGAGCGCCCCGACGAAGCCTCGCGTTCTGGTGAAGGAGAAGATCGGCGAGTCCGGCGTCGCGTTGCTGCGCGAGCACTTCGACGTCGAGTTGGGCGTCGACTGGGAGGACGGCGAGCTGGAGCGCAGGATCGGCGACTACGAGGGCATTCTGATCCGGTCGGCGACGAAGATGACGGCCGATCTGATCGGCCGCGCCGAACGTCTGCAGGTGATCGGTCGTGCCGGGGTCGGCGTGGACAACGTCGACGTCGAGGCCGCCACGCAACGCGGCATCGTGGTCGCCAACGCGCCCGAATCGAACGTCGTGACGGCCGCTGAGCACACGATGGCTCTGCTGCTCGCGCTGGCGCGCAACATCCCGCAAGCCCACGGTGCGCTGACCGAAGGCAAATGGGACCGTTCGAAGTACTCCGGGGTCGAGCTGTACGAGAAGACGCTCGGGGTGCTCGGCTTCGGACGCATCGGCCAGCTCGTGGCCGAGCGCGCGCGCGGCTTCGGTATGCGCGTGCTGGCGTTCGACCCTTTCGTGAGTGCCGAGCGCTACAAAGAGCTGCGCGTGGAGAAGGCCGACAGCGCCGAGGAGCTGTATGCCGAGGCGGATTTCATAACCATTCACCTCCCGAAGACGCCGGAGACCGAAGGCTGGCTGAACGCGGAGGCGTTTGCGAAGATGCGCGACGGCGTGCGCGTGCTGAACGTCGCGCGCGGTGGGCTGATCGACGAAGCGGCGCTGAAGGACGCATTGGACTCCGGCAAGGTCGGGGGCGCGGCGCTCGACGTGTTCCCGTCCGAGCCGATGACCGAGAACCCGCTGTTCTCCTACCCGAACGTGATCGTCACGCCGCACCTCGGCGCCTCGACCGCCGAGGCGACCGACCGCGCCGGCTACCAGAGCGCCGAGCAGGTCGTCGCGGCACTGAGCGGCGGTGTCGTCTCGACGGCGGTCAACATCCCCGCGATCGGGGCTGAGGACATGGCTGCCCTAGGACCGTTCCTCCCGCTCGCGACGCAGCTCGGTCACCTGGCGATGAAGCTCGCCGAGGGCAGCTCGGTGGAGCGCATCGAGGCGGCCTTCTTCGGCGGCATCGCCGAGTACGACACGCGCCTGCTCGGCCTGGCGGTGATCGTCGGCGCGCTGCAGGGACGCACCGAGGAGCAGGTGAACCTCGTCAACGCGCCGAGCATGGCGCAACAGCGCGGGATCGTGTTCGAGGCCAAGGGCGTGTCGGAGGCCGAGGACTACAACGAGCTGATCCGCGTGACGGTGATCGCGGGCTCCGAGCGCGTGGCGGTCGCCGGCACGGGCATCGGGCCGCATCGCGTGCCGCACCTGGTCGAGGTTCAAGGTCGCCGGCTGACGATCGAGCTGGAGCGCTACGTGACGATCTTCCGCTACGAGGACCTGCCCGGCATGATCGGGCGCATCGGCAACATCTTCGGTGCGCGCGGCATCAACATCTCCTCGGCCGCCGTCGGTCACACGCCGGACGGGGGCGCGGAGGCCGCCGACCGGCGTCTGGCGGCGATGGTCGTCACGACCGACAATGCCGTCCCCGACGAGCTGGTCGACGAGATCGTTGCTTCCGAGGGCTTCGTCAGCGGCTGGTCGGTCGAGCTCAGCTAGCTGTAGCTAGCCCGGCACCGGCTGGGAGGTCTCGAACAGCCACGGGGAGTGCATTCCGATCAGCTGGCCTTCGAAGCGCTTGCGCGGCCCGTACACGACCCAGGTCGTGTCGACCGCGCCGTAGTACTCGACCAGGCGCAGGCGATCGGGGTGTTCTTCGGCGTAGTGCACGTGCGTGAGCCCGGCGTCGAATCGGCCTTCGAGCAGGTTCTTGGCGACGACAGGCTTCGAGGGCTGATCGATGATCTCCTCCCAGCGCTCCAGGTCGGTGTAGCCGCGTGTGGCCGACACGATGCCGAGGCTCTTGTGCTGCTCGACGTCGGTGCGAAACACGAGCCCGAGCTCCTTGGTCGGGTAGATGAAGGTATCGATCACGAACACCTCGCGGTGGTAGCGCTCCGTCACGAGGTGGACTTGGACATGCGCGCTGCACTGCACGAGGTAGGTGTCGTCGCGGTCGCGAACCTCGACGACTGCCTCCAGCAGATCGGGCGCGAGCACGATCTCGGCGTCCTCGATGCCCTGGAAGGCGAGGTAGCGCTTGAGCGCGTTCTCGTGGCAGGTGCCGCTCGGTCCGAGCGTGATGAAGCGAGGCGTCATCTCAATCCTCCGTTCCGTCGGTCACGCCGATCAGTTCGTCCTCCATCTTGCATGTCGCGTCGATCATCAGCTCGAACAAGGCCAGGCTGAACGCCGGCGGCAGCTCGGCGCGCCGACCGCGCTCTAGATATCCCTCGCGGACATGCGCTACCCGCTCGGGCTGCATCATCGCGATCTCGTGCACGCGCTTGTGCTCGGCGATCTCCCGGCAGACGGCGAAGCGCTCGCCGAGCAGGCGCGAGATCTGCTCGTCGAGCCGGTCGAGGCGTTGGCGGTATGGCTCGAGACCGTCGCTCATGTGATCACTCGTCGCAAACGCGGTCCCAGCGGCGCGAAACCGTTGGTCTCATAGAAGGACTGCGTCGAGGCCAGCGCGGCGAACGTGTCCCGCGGTAGCCCAACCTCGAGCCTCGTGATGCCTCGATGGCGCGCCGAGCGTGCGAACGCCGCGAGCAGGTCTGACCCGACTTCCTGCCCGCGCCACGACGGCTTCACCCACAGGTCCTGGATCAGCCCGTAGCCGCCGGCGGCGTGGATCGCGGCCGGCCAGCTCGCGGCCAGCACGCCGATCAACTGACCCACGTCGTCCTCGGCGACCAGCACGATGCCGAGCTGCTCGCTGTCGATCAGCTCGCGCGCGGCGGCCTGCATCCCGCTCATCTCGGGCGCGTCGCCGCCGAGCTCCACGAGCAGCTCGACGACGGCCTGGGCCACCGCGTCGGCGTCCTGCTGTTCTGCCCGCCGCACTCGCCACGGGCTGATCGGCTGGCCCGTGGAGCCGTTGACCATGCGGTCCGACTCGGCCATCAGGCGCTCACCGCGAGCGGCTCGGCGGGCTCCAACTGGATCGACCAGGCCTCCGGGTCGTCGCGCCCGGTCACGGCGAACGCCAGCGTGGACATTGGGGCGCGTGCCTTCAGTAGCAGCTCGGCGAACTCGTCATCGGCGTCGGACTGCATCACGATCGCGCCGCCGGCACCGATCGTCAGGCCACCCGGGCGGATCACGATCGTGCGAATCACGATGTTGAGGTCGACGGCGCCGTCGAGCCCGAAATAGCCGATCGCGCCCGAGTAGACGCCACGTGCCTCGCGCTCGATCGAGTCGATGATGCCCATCGTGCGCAGCTTCGGCGCACCCGTCATCGATCCGCCCGGGAAGCAGGCACGCACGCATTCGACCGGCGTGCGGTCGGCCTCCAGCGTGCCGGCGATCGTCGAGAGCAGCTGGTGCACGGTTGTGTAAGGCTCGACGGCCATGAACTGGGGCACCCCGACGCTGCCGACCTCGCACACGCGACCGAGATCGTTGCGCAGCAGGTCGACGATCATCAGGTGCTCGGCGAAGGTCTTCTCGTCGTTCAGGAGGCCGTCGCGCAGCTCGGCATCGCGCGCCGGGTCCTCCGAGCGCGGCGCGGTGCCCTTGATCGGACGCGCCTGTACGCGTCGTTCGCGGTCGATGCCGATGAAGCGCTCGGGCGAGGAGCTGATGAGCGTCAGCTCGCCGAGCTTGAGATAGGCCGAGAAGGGAGCCGGGTTGCGCCGGCGCAGCAAGCGGTAGAGCGCGAAGGGATCCTCGATCCGCGCGTCGGCGTGGATCTGATCGGTCAGGCACACCTCGTAAGACTCGCCCGCTGCCATCTCGGCTTGGCAGCGGGCGATGTCGGCGAGGTACTGCTCGCGCCCGCGGCCGCTGCGGAAGCGCAGGTGCGAGACGCCGCTGGCCCCAGTCGGCGGCGTGTGACCGTCGCCCGACGACGGCTGCTCTTGTTCGAGTGTTTCGCGGACCGCGGTGGCGGCCTCGGCGAGCCAGCACGCGGCCTCGTCCTCGCCGTCCTCGCCGTGCAGCGCGAACAGGCGCGTGCGCTCGGCGACGTGGTCGATCGCGACGATCCGGTTGGCGAGCATGAAGACGGCGTCCGGCGTGTCGGCTCGGTGTACGTTGGGTGAGCCGCAGTCGGCCTTGCACTCGTAGCCCAGATAGCCGACGAAGCCGCCGATCAGGCCGGGTGGCATCCCTTCCAGTTCGCCCAGGGAACGCTCGGCCAGCTCGCGGTCGAGCACGTCGAAGATCGAGCCGAGCTCGGCGGAACGGCCGTCCGCGGTGCGCCGTACGACCGATTTGGCTTCGACGTCGTACTCGATCACGAGTCGCTCCGGCCCGAGCGACGAGCCCAGGAACGAGCGCTGGGCGAGCGTCGTGGGCGCGTCCGCGCTGTCGAGCCAGAAGGCGTGCTGTTGATCGGCGAACAGCCTTTCGAACAGCCGCTCCGCTGGCGCGATCCCATCGATGCTGCGTACGAGCAAGTGCATCTTCGCCTGCCCGGCTTTGCGCGTCGTCCGTCGGCGGGCGGGCCGTTGCGGGGGCGTCGGCCGCTCGTCGCGGGCGTGGGCGTCGTTGTGGGCGCGCGCGAGCGCGTAGAAGTTCTCCACCAGCTGGTGGCCGCCGTCGGTCGCGATCGACTCGGGGTGGAACTGGACGCCCCACATCGGCCGGCGGCGGTGTTCGATGCCCATCACCACGCCCTCCTCCGTCCAGGCGATCACGCGTCCGTCGGGGCCCAGTGAGCCGCCGACGGTGAGCGAGTGGTAGCGGACCACCGACAGGTCCTGCTGCATACCGGCGAACAGGCCGACGCCGTCGTGGCGGATCGCGCTGCGCCGCCCGTGCATCACGACGGGGGCGCTGCCGACCGCGCCCTCGAGCATCAGGCCGAGCCCCTGGTGGCCGAGGCAGACGCCGAGCAGCGGCACCTGGGATTGGCGCAGGATGTCCGCGCAGACGCCGAAGTCGTGCCAGCGTTCGGGCCGGCCGGGGCCGGGGGAGAGGACGATCGCGTCGAAGTTCCAGCGCGAGAGGGCGGGCCAGGAGACCATGTCGTTGCGCACGACGATCGGCTCCTCGCCCGAAACTTCAGCCAGTAGCTGGAACACGTTGTAGGTGTAGGAGTCGTAGTTGTCGACCAGCAGCGTCGTCATGTGCCGGCCTCGAGGCCCAGGCCGCGCGCGCTGCGTTCGAGCAGCGTGTGCACCACGCGCTCGACGGGCGTCGTGCGCTCGCCTTCGAGGTACCAGATCGAGAGGTGCTTGAGGTACTGCGCGAGCGGCCTGACGTCGAGTCGCTCGACGGCTTGGCGCAGATGGCGTCGGTACAGCTCCGACTGGACGACCGCGAAGCGGTAGTCGGGATCCTGCTCGGGCACCCCGGAGGAGTGGCGCTTACCGCCGCGGCTGGCGCGGGCACGCGCCAGGTCCCAGCCGATGCTGTCGGAAGCCTTGAACAGCCGCTCCGGGTCGAATTCGACGTCCGGCGTTACTGGGTGCGGCAAGAAGTAGGCGAGCGCGATCTGCGCCGCCATGCGTTCGGGGTGCGGGTGCGCGCGACGGACCGCATGGCGCTCGGGGTCGCGGTCGATCTGCTCGTCGATCCAGTCGGTCAGCTCATCGATCAGGAGGGCGCCGGCGCTGGAGGAGAGGGCGCGGCTGCCGCTGGACACCATGCCGTGGAAGATGCTGCGAGACGGATGGAAGCCGCCGTTCAGCTCCGGGCGCAGCTCGCGCGCGAGCTTGCGGATGCTGGCCACGTGCGCGACCCACTCAGAGCCTGTCACCTGTACCGAGCGCATCTGCTCGAGCCCGGGTGCCTCGAGCGCGTAGGTGAGCGAGCGCATGTGCTGGGTGGAGAGGCCGTCGGAGCGCACGAGCGGCACCTCCTCCAGCTCCTTGAAGCCGGTGACGTAGACGACGACGCCATCCGCCCGGCGCTTGAGCACCCCGTTCTCGAGGCCGTGATCGGCGATCGAGCGCGTCTGCTCCAGGAAGTCGGACTCAAACAGGACGCGATCGAAGGCGATGTTCAGCCGGCCGAGCGTCTTGCGCTGGCCGGCGATCACCCAGGCGCGCGTCTTGTACCAGAGCTCGACCGCATCCAGCTGCCCTTCCAGCACGTGTTTGATCAGCTCGTCGGCGGTGTCGTTCTGGACCTGCACCTCGCGCGAAAGAGAGTCCTCGGCCTGCTCCAGGTCGAAGGCGGCAACGGCGGTGCCGGCCGCGACGTAGTCGGCGTAGCAGTTGCCGACGAAGTGGTCGCTCTTCTCGTCCGGCTCCGCGAACCCCTGTGCGTGGCGTCCGCTCTGCATCACGCCGGCCATCGCCTCACCCATCGCGCGGCCCATGTCGGAGATGCGGCTGCGTCGCTCGACGCGTGCGCCGGCCTGCGCGAGCGCGGCCGCGAGCGCGTTGCCGATCGCCAGGTTGCGCAGGTGGCCGATGTGCAGCGCCTTGGTCGCGTTCGCGTCCCAGAACTGCACCGAGATGCGCTCGTCGGCGGCGAGGTCGGTCAGCGGCGACTCCGCGCTGCCGCCGGCCTCGAGCGCGGCGCCGGTCATCTTCACCCAGGAATCCGAGAGCCGCAGGCGCACACCAGCGCGGTCCTGAATGATCTCGGCGACCCACGGCTCGCGCCCGAGTCGCTCTAGCGTCAGCAGCGAGTCGGGGTCGTGCTGCCAGTCTCCGTGCCTGGGGAGCAGCTTGACGTCGTAGTCGCTGCGCGGACGGCGCGGGGCGCGCGCCGCCCAGGGCGCGCCGGCGCCATCTCTGGTGGGGGCGTCCTCGAAGTAGTCGAACAGATTAACAGTCACAACTGATGCGGTAAGGGCCGCGATGCACCAGCCGGGGCTCGAACCCGGATCACCGGTGTTTAAGACCGGTCCTTTCACCGATTAAGGTACTGGTGCTCTGACGCCTCGCTCTCTGCCCCACGCGAGGACGCTTCCTCGTCAGTGTGACTGTACGACCAGCACCCGGGCAACCGCAAGCGACGGCGGATAATGGTGAGAGCGAACGGTTGGCTGTGGGCGCGATCGGCCCCGGATTCCGGGGTATTTGGAGTCAGAGACACGATTTGGTGAAGCCGTGAGTCAGAAACGTAAAGGCAAAGGCGAGGAGTGAGAGACATGCGGAGCTACGCCGGGCTTCCACCGGGCCCACGCACCCCGAGCACGTTGCAGGCCATCAAATGGGCACTGCGGCCGCTGGAGCTGCTCGACGACTGCTCCGCGCGCTACGGAGAGACCTTCACCTTGCGCGTGCGCCGTGGGCGCCCGTGGGTCCTGGTCACAAGCCCGGAGCACGCCAAGCAGGTCTTCACCACCGCGCCGGAGCTGATGCGCGCGGGGGCAGGCGAAGCCAACCCGTTGCTCACGCCGCTGCTCGGCGAAAGCTCGGTGATGCTGCTCGACGAGCCCCACCACCTCAACGACCGCAAGCGCCTCTTGCCATCGTTCCACGGCTCGCGCATGCAGGGCTACGGCGAGATGATGGTCGACGTCGCGCGGCGCGAGATCGAGCGCTGGCCGCTCGGCGAGCCGTTTGCGCTGTGGCCGAAGATGCAGGCGATCAGCCTGGAGGTGGTCATGCGCTCGGTGTTCGGCGACACCTCCGGCCCACGCATGCAGGAGATCCGCACCGCGCTCGTGCGCATGACCAACTGG
This sequence comes from Solirubrobacteraceae bacterium, assembly GCA_036490015.1. GTDB lineage: Bacteria > Actinomycetota > Thermoleophilia > Solirubrobacterales > Solirubrobacteraceae > Palsa-744. Next base: position 19,520 of record DASXER010000032.1, read on the forward strand.
GTGAACAGGCCACAACGGCTGGCGCTGCTAGCGGCCGTCGGCTCGCGCGTGATCACGTCCAGTCGCGGCTTTCGCGCGGTCATGAACCCCGTCGAGGAGTTGGTGTTGGCGGAGGTGAGCGACCGGCGCCGCGAAGGCTACGAGGGGCGTGAAGACATTCTCGCGATGCTTGAGCGCTCCTACGCGGAGCAGGGACAGCAGATGAGCGACGAGAAGCTGCGCGACGAACTCGTCACGATGCTGTCGGACGGACCCACCGCCACCTCGCTCGCGTGGACGTTCGAGCGCCTGCTGCGCCACCCCGACAAATTCGAGCGCCTGCGCAACGAGCAGCTAGAGAGCGACAGCGAGGAGTACCTCGGCGCGGTCGTGACCGAGACGCTGCGCCTGTGCCCCGCAGTGCCGCTGGTCATGCGCCGTCTGGTCGAGCCGCTCGAGCTGAGCGGTTACACGATCCCGGCGGGGACGATCGTCGCGCCGTGCGTGTATCTGATGCACCTCCGCGAGGACCTCTACCCGGAACCGGACGTGTTTCGCCCGGAGCGCTTCCTGGACGAGTCCGCCGGCACCTACACCTGGATCCCGTTCGGCGGCGGCGTGCGACGCTGCGTCGCCGCGTCGTTCGCGCCGCTGGAGATGCGCAAGGTGATCCAGACGATCATCCGCGAAGTCGACCTGCGCGCCGCGGAGTCACGCTCGGAGGGCGTCGCGAGGAGCTCGGTGTCGTTCGCGCCCGACAGCGGCGCGCGCGTGATCGCGACGCGCAGGAAGCGAACCTCCCCGGCGCCGAGCCTCGCCGCCTAGCAGGGGCACTCGGCCATGTGAGGCCGCCCGCGCGCCATCGAGTAGGCTGGCGCGCGGATGAAGGCCGTCGTCATCACGAAACACGGGGGCCCGGGGGCGCTGGAGGTTCAGGAACTTCCCGACCCCGAGCTGGGTCCCGGCGAGGTACGCATCGAGGTGGCCGCCTCGGGCATCAACTTCGCCGACGTGATGGCCCGCATGGGGCTCTACCAAGACGCCCCCAAGACGCCGTGCGTCGTCGGCTACGAGGTCGCCGGCACGGTGCTCGAGCTGGGGGAGCGAGTGCAGGGAATCGAGCACGGCCAGCGCGTGCTCGCCGGCACCCAGTTCGGCGGCTATGCCTCCCAGGTCGTGGTACCGGTCGCCGACGTCGTGCCGCTGCCAGACGAGCTGAGCTTCGAGCAGGGAGCCGCGATCCCGGTCAACTACGCCACCGCATGGGCGGGGCTCGTCGGCTACGGCAGCTTGCGGGCGGGCGAGCGCGTGCTGGTGCACTCCGCCGGCGGTGGAGTCGGCATTGCCGCGACCCAGATCGCCAAGCGCGTGGGCGCCGAGGTCTACGGCACCGCGTCGGCCACCAAGCACGAGCGCATCTTGGAGCTGGGGGTCGATCGCGCGCTCGACTACAACAAGCCCGGGTGGGAGCGCGGCATCGGGCATTTCGACGTGATCCTCGACGCCGTCGGCGGCAGGAGCTTCCGCACGAGCTACTCGCTGCTGCGTCCGGGCGGGCGGCTGGTCGCGTTCGGGGCCTCGTCGGTCGTCTCCGGGGAGCGCAAAAACATCGTCACGGCGCTCAAAGCGGTCGCCCGTATGCCGCGTTTCAACCTGATCAAGCAAATGGGCGACTCGAAGGCCGTGATCGGCCTGAACATGCTCACGCTGTGGAAGGACCGCGGCTCGCTGGCGCCGTGGATCGACCCGCTTACAGACCTGATCGCTGACGGGACCGTCAAACCGGTCGTCGGCGGCGAGTTCAGCTTCGAGGAAGCCGGTGCGGCGCAGACGATGATCGTCGAGCGCCGCAACCTCGGCAAGGTCGTGCTGCTGCCCTGAGGAGCCCGCGCGGCCCTATGCTTGCGGCCGTGTCCCGCTTTCACGAACCGCACGATCCGGACTTCGATCGCCTGAACACGTCGATCTCGTTCGACCGCCGGCTCTGGCCCCAGGACGTCGAGCAGTCGCGTGCCCACGCCCGGATGCTGGCCGCCGCCGAGATCATTTCGCAGGAGGACCGCGATGCCCTGCTCGGCGCGCTCGACCAGGTCGAGCGGGAGCTGAGCGGCGGCTCGTTCCCGTTCGAGGCGAGCGACGAAGACATCCACATGGCGGTCGAGCGGCGGGTGACCGAGATCGCCGGCAGGGTGGGGGGCAAGCTGCACACGGCCCGCTCGCGCAACGACCAGGTGGCCACCGATCTCGCGATGTACACCCGCGAGCGCGCCGTGGCTGCGCAGACGCTGCTGAGCGGCTTGATGAGCCGGCTGCTCGAGCGTGCGGCGGAGCACATCGACTGGCCGCTGCCGGGCTACACGCACCTCCAGCGCGCCCAGCCTGTGTACCTCTCGCACCATCTGCTCGCCTACTTCTGGATGTTCGCCCGCGACCGCTCGCGCTTCGCGTTCGCCGAAAAGGAGTCGGGGCGCCTGCCGCTTGGTGCGGGCGCGCTCGCCGGCGTCAACTTCGACACGGACCGCGGCCTGCTGGCACGAGAGTTGGGGTTCGACGAGGTGATCCCCAACTCGCTCGACGCGGTCTCGGGACGGGACTTCGTGCTCGACTACCTCGCGGCCGCCGCGACTTGCTCGACGCATCTTTCCCGCCTGGGCGCCGAGCTGGTGCTGTTTTCGAGCGCCGAGTTCGGCTTCTGCGAGCTGCCCGACTCGTGGAGCTCGGGTTCGTCGATCATGCCGCAGAAGAAGAACCCCGACGCGGCCGAGCTGCTGCGTGCGAAGGCGCCGCGCGTCGTCGGGCATCTGGCGGCGTTCCATGGTGTGCTGCACGCGCTGCCGCTGACCTACAGCAAGGACATGCAGGAGGACAAGGAGCACCTGTTCGACGCGGTCGACACGATCGAGCTGACGCTCGCGGCCGCGACCGGCATGATCGCCGGCGTGCGCTTCGACCGCGAGCGGATGCGCGCGGCGGCCTCCGACGAGCTGATCGCGGCCACCGACGTCGCCGACCTGTTGGTCACGCTCGGGATGCCGTTCCGCGAGGCGCACGGCGTCGTCGCGGGACTGGTTCGGACCTCCGTCGACACGGGCAAGAGCCTGTCTGAGCTGAGCGAGGCGGAGCTGGCGAGCGCGAGCGAGCTGCTGGTCGCCAACCGGGGACGCTTCCAGGCGATCCTCGCCGAGAGCTCGTGGCTGGAGTCCAAGCGCTCGGAGGGCGGCACGAGCCTGGAGCGGGTGAGGGAGCAGCTTCAGCGGGCACGGAGCATCCTTGACGGCGCCGCTGTCGCGTGACTTCTACGAGCGTCCCGTGCTCGAGGTCGCCCGCGAGCTGATCGGGTGCACCGTCGAGTGTGGTGAGACGGCCGGCATCGTCGTCGAGACAGAGGCCTACCACGAGAGCGAGCCGGCTTGCCACGCGTTCATCGGGCTGACGCCGCGCACACGGATCCTGTTCGGCCCGGCCGGCAAGGCCTACGTCTATCGCTCGTATGGGATACACGCGCTGCTGAACGCGGTCTGCGAAGGGGAGGGGGAGGGCGCCGCCGTCCTGATCCGGGCGCTGAAACCGGTGCACGGCCTCGAGCTGATGCGAACGCGTCGCGGCGGGCTCCCCGACGAGCAGCTCTGCTCGGGCCCGGGCAAGCTCAGCCAGGCGCTGGGCGTGACGCTCGCGCACAACGGGACCGACCTCGCGCGCGGACCGATCCGCATCCGCGCTCGCGAACCGGGGTGGGGGACGCCGGGGATCGTCGCCGGCCCGAGGGTCGGGATCTCGAAGGCCATCGACCTCGACTGGCGCTTCTATGCGGCCGGCAGCCGGCACGTGTCGAAGCCGCTCGTCGTGAAGTTGAGATCGTCGCCCCGTGACGTCCGCGGAGCGAGGGAGCTGTAGCCGAGCTTTCGCTCGCCCGCTGCCTGTCTCATCGCCGGAGCGCCGTGGTACGCTTGCCCTGAATGTCGGTTCGCATCTCGCTTCTCTCTCTTCTTCTCCTCCCCCCTCGGGGGGAATAGTGCGTGGCGGCCGCGTAGCCGCAAACCCAGCAGAGAGGAACCGAAAGCGAGATAGAGAAGGAGCACGAGCGACATGAGTGAGACGACCCCGCACCGTGACCCGGCCGACCGGGTTTTGATTTTTGACACGACCTTGCGGGACGGCGAGCAGTCGCCTGGGATCTCGCTGAACAAGCAGGAAAAGCTCGAGATAGCCCACCAGCTGGCGCGGTTCGGCGTGGACATCATCGAGGCTGGCTTTCCGATCACCTCGCCCGGTGACTTCGAGTCGGTGCAGGCAATAGCACGCGAGGTCGAAGGCCCCGTCATATGTGGTCTGGCGCGCACCTCCAAGCAGGACATCGAGGCCGCGTGGGAAGCCGTGCGCGATTCCGAACGGCCGCGTATCCACACCTTCATCGCGACCAGCGACGTTCACATCGAGCGCAAGCTGCAGACGACTCGCGAGGACGTCAAGGGCCAGGTGCGCGCGGCCGTCGCGCAGGCAAAGGAACACGTCGACGACGTCGAGTTCTCGCCCGAGGACGGCTCGCGCTCGGATATCGAGTACATGGCCGAAGTGATCTCGATCGCCCTGGAGGAGGGGGCGACCACGATCAACGTGCCCGACACGGTCGGCTACACGATGCCGAGTGAGTATCGGGCGATGTTCGAGCAGCTGTACCGCCTGGTGCCGAGGCTGCGCGACGTCGTCGTCTCCGTCCACTGCCACGACGACCTGGGGCTGGCGGTCGCCAACTCGCTCGCCGGCCTGGAAGCGGGCTGCCGCCAGGTCGAGGGCGCGATCAACGGCATCGGCGAGCGCGCCGGCAACGCCTCGCTGGAGGAGGTCGTGATGCTGCTGCGTACGCGCGAGCCGAGCCTAGGGCTGTGGACCGGGCTGGAGACGACCGAGATCGCGCGCACTAGCCGTCTCGTCTCGCGCCTGACCGGCTACCCGGTGCAGCCGAACAAGGCGATCGTCGGGCGCAACGCGTTCGCGCACGAGGCCGGCATTCACCAGGACGGCGTGCTCAAGGAGCGCACCACCTACGAGATCATGGACGCCACCTCAGTCGGCCTGCGCAGCAACTCGATCGTGCTCGGCAAGCACTCCGGGCGCCACGCGCTGAGCAAAGCGCTGGAGGAGATGGGCTTCGAGGTCGAGGGCCACGCGCTGAACGTCGCCTTCAAGCGCTTCAAGGAGATCGCCGATCGCAAGAAGCAGGTCACGGCGATGGACCTGGAGGCGCTCGTGACCGACGAGCTGCGCGAGGAGGTCGCGGGCTTCCAGCTGGAGTGGTTCGACGTGGAGGCGTCCTCGCGGCGCTCGCCACACGCCAAGGTCGGCGTGACGATGCCCGACGGGACGTCAGTGCAAGGCTCGTTCATCGGCGACGGGCCGATCGACGCCACCTTCCAGGCGATCAACGCCGCCACCGCTTTGGCTCCGACGCTCAGCGAGTTCACGATCGGTGCCGTGACGGAGGGTCAGGATGCGCTCGGCGAGGTGTCGGTAGTCGTCGAGGTCGACGGCTTCACCGGTGCCGGCCAAGGCGTCTCGACGGACATCATCGACGCCGCCGCACGGGCCTACGTGCGGGCGCTGTCGGTGGCTGTGGCTCGTGCCAAGGCGCCCGACGCCGTCGGCTTGCCGGAGCCTGCCGGTGGTTGAGCGTTGGTGGGGGGCGCCTCTGCTGTCGGTGCTTTGCTTGCTCGCGAGCGGATGCGGCGGTGGCTCTTCATCGACGCACGCCGGGCCATCCTCGTCCGCCGCGAGCACGGCGCCGGCCACGACCAGCACCAAGCCCACCGCGCCGCCTCCGGCGACGAAGGTGAGCCGCGCTCAGCTGGTCGAGATCGCAGACGGCATCTGCAAGCAGGTGGCGGTGGACTTCAAGGGAGGGGCCGCAGGCAACCAGTTTGCTGAAATCGCTCGCGTCGCCGGCGAACATGCGGTGATCGAGGAACGGGCCGTCGCTGACCTGGCGGCGCTGATCCCTCCGCGTGCGCTCGCGATCCAGTGGCATACGCTGGTCACCGGTCGTCGCGTGCTCGCGCAGGAACTCGCGACCTTGGCGCAGGCGGCACACGAGGAAGACTCGTCGGCGATCGTGCGACTCGAGCGATCGAAAGCACGTCGCACGAAGACGGTCGTCAAACTGGCTCGGGGCCTCGGCGTGGACGAGTGCGCCAGCTACGGCTGATTGGCCATCAGAGTCGGAGACGATCGATCGCGTTTGCTTGACTCCGGCAAACGGTCTGTGGATAGTCGCGCAGATGTTGAACGGTCGGCCCCACAAAACACTCGCGCGTGTCGCTGGGACACTTGTAGCGCTGGTATTGGCGATGCTTGTTGCCAGCGGTTGCGGCAGCAGTGGCTCGTCTTCGAGCGGCGCTGCCGCCACGCAGTCCTCGTCGCAAACGAGGGCTTCTTCGGTAGTCGGCTCCAATACGCCGTTCGGGGCGGACGCCGATGCGATCTGCAAGCGACTGAACGCGACCTTGGCCAAGCGGACAGTTCCAAAGCTCACCCTGGCCGTTATCGCACGAATCAGCCCAGGCAGGGCTCTCCTAGAGAAGGCTGCCGTCGGCGAACTCGAACATCTGAACGCTCCCACCGCAGACAAGGCGAGTTGGGAACAGCTATTGGTTGTCCGCCGCACGCTCGCGAGCGAATTGTCGCAGCTCGGTCGTGCGGCGAAGAGTGGCAATCAAAATCGCGTCACGCAGCTGACGGCCTCGAAAAAAGCTCATCACGCCGAAGAAAAGGCGGTCGCCGCGAAGCTGGGCCTGAAAGACTGCAGCAGCGTAGGCTGAGATCGGCGGGGTGCCCGTGCGTTGGTGTCGCACGCCCGGGCGTCCGTGATAACATACGCTTGTATGGCGCCAGCGATGACCGTCGAGGACACGGGAAGCGAGTACGGCCATGCCTTCTCGGCCACGGTCGTCGGCGCACGTGTAAAGGCGTTGCGTGAGGCCGCCGGGCTGTCGCTGCGCGACCTCGCGGAGCGCAGCGGTGTCAGCGCGCCGATGCTCTCGCAGGTGGAGCGAGGAGAGACGAGTCCGACGCTCAATGTCGCCTCGAGGATCGCGGCAGGCCTCGACCTGCGCCTCTCCCAGCTACTGCGCTTGGACGAGAGCGGCTCCGTCACGATCGTGCGCAGCTCCGAGCATCGCCACGGAGGTAACAAGCGCCGCGGGCACAGCTTCGACGTCCTGACCTCCGCGCAGCCCGGCCAGCGCGCCGAGCTCTCGCGCCACACGCTCGCGTCCGGTGGCTCGACCGGCGCTGCCGACGATCCGCCGATGCACGAGCCCGGAAGCCGCGAGACCGCGCTCGTCGAGCGCGGCGCCGTTCTACTCGTGTGCGACGGACAGCGCTACGAGCTCGCCGAGGGCGACGTCGTCACATTCGACGCGGATCTGCCGCACCACTTCGAGAACGGCACCGCCAGCGAGGCGACGTTTCTCGCGGTCGTGTCCGCGGGGTTGCGTCGAAGCTGACGCGAACCACAAACCCACCATCCTGGCCCCGGTAGGGGCCTCCCATAAAAAAGAAGGGACGAGACGACCATGCCGAAGACGCTGTTCGACAAGCTCTGGGAGGCGCACGAGGTTGCCGAAGGCCTGATCTACATCGATCTGCATCTGGTTCACGAGGTCACGAGCCCGCAGGCCTTCGACGGACTGCGCCTCGCCTCCCGCAAGGTGCGCCGGCCCGATCGCACGCTCGCGACCGCCGACCACAACACGCCGACCGACGGCACGCCCGTCGCCGCTCGCATCAAGGACGAGCTGTCGCGCGTGCAGGTCGAAACGCTGGAGCGCAACTGCGCGGAGTTCGGCGTGCCCGTCTACTCGCTCGGCTCCGATCGCCAGGGGATCGTGCACGTGATCGGGCCGGAGTTGGGCGTTACTCAACCTGGCATGACGATCGTCTGCGGCGACTCGCACACCTCCACGCACGGCGCCTTCGGCTCGCTCGCGTTCGGCATCGGCACGAGCGAGGTCGAGCACGTGCTGGCGACCCAGTGCATGGTGCAGCACAAGCCGCGCTCGATGCGCATCTCATACGAGGGCTCGCTCGGATTCGGCGTGACCGCCAAGGACCTGATCCTCGGCACGCTCGGGCAGCTGGGCGTGGGGGGGATGACAGGCTACGTAGTCGAGTACGCCGGGCCGGCGATCGAGGCGCTCTCGATGGAAGGGCGCATGACCGTCTGCAACATGACGATCGAGGGAGGCGGGCGTGCCGGCATGATCGCCCCGGACGAGACGACCTTCGCCTGGTTTAAAGACGTGGAGCGGCCCGGCGCGCCGAAGGGCGCGGAGCTGGAGGCCGCTGTTGAGGGGTGGCGCTCGCTGCGCACCGAGGACGGCGCTGGCTTTGACACCGAGATCACGATCGACGCCTCCGCGATCTCGCCGCAGGTCACCTGGGGCACTAACCCCGGCATGGTGCGCGCCGTGACCGAGAAGGTGCCGGGGCCTGACGAATACGACAGTCCGGCCGACCGCGAGGCGACCGAACGGGCGCTTCACTACATGGCTCTGGAGCCGGGCACGCCGATCGAGCAGATCGCGCTCGACCGCGTCTTCATCGGCTCGTGCACGAACTCGCGCATCGGCGATCTGCGCGCCGCCGCCGAGGTCGTCGCCGGACGAAAAGTCGCCTCCACCGTTAACGCGATGGTCGTGCCGGGCTCGCAGCAGGTGAAGAAACAGGCCGAGGCCGAGGGCCTGGACGAGGTCTTCCGCGCGGCGGGCTTCGACTGGCGCGTGGCGGGCTGCTCGATGTGCCTGGGCATGAATCCCGACACGCTCGCGCCCGGAGAGCGCTGCGCCTCGACCTCGAACCGCAACTTCGAGGGGCGGCAAGGACGCGGCGGGCGTACCCACCTCGTATCGCCTCAGATGGCTGCCGCGGCCGCCATCGAGGGTCACTTCGTCGACATCAGGGAGTGGAAGTAGATGGATGCCATCGAGACGATCAGCGGCAAGACCTCTCATCTGGACCGTGCCGACGTCGACACCGACCAGATCATGCCCAAGCAGTTCCTGAAGCGGGTCGAGCGGACGGGCTTCGGAGAATTTTTGTTCTACGACTGGGCCAAGGAGCCAGACTGGGACCTGCCGCCGAATCCGATCTTGGTCGCCGGCAAGAACTTCGGCTGCGGCTCCTCGCGCGAGCACGCGCCGTGGGGACTGCAGGACTACGGCTTTCACGCGTTGGTCGCGCCGAGCTACGCGGACATCTTCTACTCCAACTGCACCAAGATCGGGCTGCTGCCGGTCGTTTTGGACGAAGATCACTGCCGGGCGCTGGCCGAGGCCGGCGAAGGGCAGGTCGACCTGTGCGCGCAAGAGGTCCGCTATCCCGGTCCGGACGGTGTGACCGTGACCGTGCCGTTCGAGATCGACGCCGAGATCCGTCGGCGGCTGCTGGAGGGGCTCGATGACATCGGCGTGACCCTGGCCGGGGAAGGCTCGATCGGCGCCTACGAATCCGACCGCGAACGCAGCGGTCCTGTGACGACGGCGCTGTGAGCGGGGACGCGCAGCCGCCGCTGGACGCCGTCGAGGGGCGGCGGCTGGCCGAAGAGTGGGTCGCGGCCTGGAACGGCCACGACCTCGACCAGATCATGGCGCTGTACGCGCCTGGCGTGGTGTTCCAGACGCCGACGATCATCGACACGCTCGGCATCCCCGACGGGCGCGTCGCGGGCAAGGAGACGTTGCGCGAGCATTTCGAGCGTGGTCTAACGCGAGTCGGAGACCTTCACTTCGAGTTGGACGACGTCTACGTCGGCGTGCGCTCCGTGGCACTCACCTACCGCTGGCGGGACGGCACGGCGGTGTGCGAGATGCACGAATACGACCAGGAGCGCTTGATCGAGCGCGTTCAGGCCCTCTACCGAGGTCTAGCCTGGTAGCTTCGCGCACCATGACAGCGAAGATATTGACTTTGCCCGGCGATGGCATCGGGCCCGAGATCATGGCGCCGACGCTGGAGTTGCTAAGCGCGGTCGGCGAGTTCGAGTTCGAGGAGCGGATCTTTGGCGGCGCCGCGATCGACCTGCACGGCGTCGCGCTGACCGACGAGGTGCTGGAGGCGTGCCGTGCGGCGGACGCGGTCCTTCTGGCGGCCGTCGGCGGCCCCAAGTGGGACACGACAGACCCCGACAGCCCGCGCCCCGAGCAAGGACTGTTGGGCTTGCGCCACGGCCTCGGCCTGTACGCGAACCTGCGCCCCGTCAAGCCGCTGCCGGCGCTGTACGAGGCCTCGCCGCTGCGCACGGAGCGGATCGAAGGCACCGACCTGCTGGTCGTGCGCGAGCTGACGGGCGGCATCTACTTCGGCCAGAAGCTGCGCACGGAGACGACCGCCAGCGACCTGTGCGCCTACTCCGACAAAGAGATCCGCCGCATCGCGCGCACCGCCTTCGGGGCGGCGCGCTCGCGCGTGTCGAGCGTCGACAAGGCGAACGTGCTCGAAACGTCGCGGTTGTGGCGCGAAGTCGTCAGCGAGGTGCACCGCCAGGAGTTTCCGCACATCGAGCTGGAGCACGTGCTGGTCGACAACGCCGCGATGATGCTCGTGTCCTCGCCGCGGCACTTCGACACGATCCTGACCGAGAACATGTTCGGCGACATCCTGTCCGACGAGGCCGCGATGCTGACCGGCTCGATCGGCATGTTGCCGAGCGCCTCGCTCGGCGAGGACGGTCCGGGCGTGTTCGAGCCGGTGCACGGCTCGGCGCCCGACATCGCGGGGCAAGGGATCGCGAATCCGCTGGCGATGTTTCTTTCGGCGGCGATGATGCTGCGCCACGGGCTGGGCATGGAGGACGAGGCCGTGGCCGTCGAGAAGGCTGTCGAAGGCGCGCTCGAGGATGGTTTGCGTACCGCGGACCTGGGCGGGAGCGTCGGGACCGCTGAGGCGGCCAAGGCCGTTTTGCAGCGGCTCTGATCGCCACTGGCGGGATAGAGACAGTCCTCACGTCGACCGGGCGCCGGCCGTAATCTGCCGGCCTGGTCAACGATCCCTTGAAGGAGTGTCCTCGTCCGATGAAGACGATTGTCGTGTCAGGTGTGCTTGTGCTCGCGCTCTTGCTTGGCGGGTGCGGCGAATCAAGCAGTAGCGGCAGCGGGGCAACTACGACCAGCGGGTCGAACGTGTCGTCGGCAGCTGGCGCTGCTTCCGGCACGTCTTCAGCCGCGTCGACCGGCTCGACCGGCTCGACGGCGAGCGGCGGTGGTGCGGGTGCGGGTGCGGGGCAGTCGACGCCTACGTTCATCGCGCAGGCCGACACGGTCTGCAAACGCGAGAACACGCGCGTCGTGCTCGCGATGCTGCCGACCAACGTCGGCGCGAAACGCTCGATCGCGGCAGGCATAAGCGCGGCGACGAAGGCGGCACAGCCTGAACTTGCTGCGCTGAGGCCACCTAGTGCGCTCGCGGCGGCCTGGTCGAAGGTGTTGGCTGACCGA
>DASXER010000033.1:0-3240 GCA_036490015.1 Solirubrobacteraceae bacterium
AAAATCAAATCGCGGTTGATCGTCGACGGGGAAGCCTGCCAGCACCCCGAAGGCGGCAAAATCCTCGAAAACGGCAATGTGGAATACGGCAACGGCACGTTTGAAGGCGAACTCGAAGAAGTCGGCATCAAGAAAGGCAACCTTGCCTTCGTTGAAGAAGAAGGTGCCGAAGTCTGAAGTCGGGACGCGGGCTGACTAGCTAGCTCAGTTCTCTGACGGGAATCGCAGTTTTCCGGGGCGCGGGTGCGGAGGGTCCACACAGGACCTTCCCCCCGCGCTCCGGCTCGTTAACGGGAGCGCTCGACCGCGCGATCGTGCGCTCCGATTCGTCAACGCACAGGGCGCCTCCCGCGCTCAGACGGCGCTGAGCACGGGGATGCACTCGCCGTGCTCCTTGCTGCGATACATCGCCGCGTCGGCCTGCTTGACGAGTTCTTCGGCTGAGATCTCGCCGGCTAGCCCGCAGGCCACGCCGATGCTGACGCCGAGCTCGGCGTGCCCGCAGCTCAGCTGGAAGTCGGTGCAGATCTTGGTGCGGATGCGCTCGGCGACGGTCATCGCCATCGCCGGCCCCGGCACGTCGCGCAGCACGATGAGGAACTCGTCTCCGCCGAGGCGCCCGACGATGTCGGAGTCGCGGCTGGCCAGCTTCAGGCGCTCGGCCACGAGCGTCAGCAGCTCGTCGCCGGCGGCGTGCCCGAGCGAATCGTTGACCGGCTTGAACTGGTCGAGGTCGACGTACACGACGGCCGTTTCGGTGCCTTCCTCGCGTTCCAGCTCGTGCTGCAACTGGCCGAGGATCGACGAGCGGTTGTGCGCCTGGGTCAACGTGTCGTACGTGGCGCGGCGCTCTAGCTCGTCGCGTGCCCGTGCGCTGTCGGTGACGTCCAGCACGCATGTGATCGCGCCGTTGACCTCGCCACTGGCACGGTGCAGGGCACGCACGCTCAACAGCGCACGTCGCCAGGCGCCGGAGGGCAGTTCGACGTCGACCTCTACGTCGTGGTCAGCGCCGTCGCCTAGGACCTCGTCCAGGACTTTCTCGACCATGCTCATGCTGTCGGTCGTGAGCGTCTGCAGCAACGAGGCGATCGAAGAAGACGATCCCGGGCGCTCGTGCTCGACGCTGACGCTACTGCCACCATCCTCGCCAGCCGTCGTCGTGGTGCCCCGGTCGCGCACATTCGGCGCTTGCTCGCCGTAGAGGATCTCCAGCAGGCGGGCGTTGTTGTAGAGCACGTTGCGCTCGCTGTCGATGTGCAGCAGGCCGACGGGCATCGCGTTGGTCAGGCGGCGCAGGATCTCCTCGCGTTCCTGGAGCGCTTCCTGGGCGGACATCTCGGCTGAGATGTCGATGATCTCGACCAGCACGTGGTTTAGTCCTGGCTGGTTGAGGAAGTTGTGCAGGGTCGTGTCGACCCACATGTAGCTGCCGTCCTTGCGCTGGCGGCGCAGGCGCGTTTGCTGCGCGCGGTTGGTGGACAGCACCGCGAGCCAGCCCTCGACCGCCCGTCCCTGGTCGTCGGGGTGGATCTGGTCGAGCACGGACTTGCCGAGCAGCTCCTCTTCGCTGTAGCCGAACATCTCGGTGAAGGCGCTGTCGGCGGCGATCACCTTGGCGCCCTCGTCCTCGGTCAGGGTGCAGAAGCGCGGCGCCGCCGCCGCTACGTTCAGCTCCTTGGTCTCGGTCTCGGCGATCTCCTCGCTGGGCAGGATCACGCCCATGAAGACGCCGTGCAGCTCGCGCAGATCTATGAAGTGCAGCGTGGCCCAGGTGGTGGGGCGGCTCAGCAGGCGGACCTTGGTCGCCGCGGCGCCCTCCTGCTGGGCTTGGATCCACAGGCGCACGACGGTCGTGCGGTCGTCGGCGACGACGTTGTCGATCAGCGCTCGTCCCTCGATCAGGCCCTGCCCCCACAGTCCTACGGACTGCGGCACGGGCACTATCAGCCCATTCGATGCGAGCGCGCAGACCATCGCGTCGGGGTGCTCGCGCAGCAGCGCTTCGGCGCCCTTGGCTATGTCCTGCCCATCGCCCGTCAGCGGTGTGTCCACGTCCTGCCTCTCGGATCTCATGCGCGCTCCCGGGCGCGGCTGGCTTTTCTGTGTGTCGCCCTCACCTCTATTGCAGGATCATCGGCTGGGGACGCCCCGGTCATGAGGTCTGAAAAACGCTCGTGGACAGCCCCTTGACATTGCCAATAATCTCGATAAGATCACTGAGCAATGTTCGTGACGCAAGCAACGGCCGGTCGGGGAACCACTTCCGCCGGGCTCGGAGCGGCTGGACGCTCAGCGCGACGCGGAGATTGCGAGAGCACCTGACGTGTCTCACCTCCACCTGGAGGCCGTCCTCCTCCAGGTTCTCTCCCAGACCGGGCCGGCTCCCCTCGCCGGTCCGGTCTATTTAAAGGCCGTCGGGGAAGGGCGCGATCGGGACGCCATGGTCGCGCTCGCGCATACCCAGCTCGTATGCGCAGCCGTGGTCGGTCGAGCGCACCAGCTCCGGCTCTCGCTCGCCCCGGCGCTGGATCCTTAGCTCGAGCGCCGACACCGAGCAGTTGACGACGTCGTGCTCGCCGCCGTCGGGGTCGGCGTAGCGCCAGCCGGCGGCGGCGCCGTCCGGGACCCTGACCTCGGCTCGCACGCGCAGCCCGCCGCGACCGGCCAGCTCGATCGTGGCTCCGGCGACGCTCTCCTCGACGCGTGTGCCGCGGCTCAGCAGCCCGCCCAGGCGCTCTCGGCGTCCGTCGATCTGCATGGCTCCGCTGGCCGCCCACGGCGTCAGCCGCCCGCCGAGAGCCAACCGTCCGATACCTACGTCGAGCCAGTCGCCCGGCGCCTCGTCGAAGTCGCAGCCGTGCAGCCAGATCCAGCGCTCGGCGTGCTCGGCGCCCCAGTTGTGCCCGACCATGCCGGGCCAGCCATCGAGCTCGATCGGCTCGCGCCCGGCGAGTGAGAAGCGGCCGCTGAAGCTCGCCAGCGGCGAGGGGCTCGTGAGCTTGGTGCGCGGCAGCGCGGTGCGGTAGAGCAGCTCGGGGGAGAGGTGACGTAGTTCGGCCCCGATCGTCTGGAACGACAGCGACCAGCTCGCCTCGCCGCATTCGCCGCGCGCCGCCGTCGGACCCATCGACGCGTCGTCGTCGCCGATCGCGATCCAGCCGTCCGCCGGCGCGCTCAGCCGCTCGCTTGTCAGCTTTCCCATGAACGGTGCGCCGCTGCGGCTGTCGAACAGCACAC
>DASXER010000062.1:0-17778 GCA_036490015.1 Solirubrobacteraceae bacterium
GCGGTCAAACCACTCCTGATCGACGTCACGACCGGCGATCGAAAGCGGCAGCAGGATGTTCTCGCGGGCGTTGAGGACCGGCAGCAGGTTGAAGGTCTGGAAGATGAAGCCGATGCGGTCGCGACGCAGCTGCGTCAGCGCCTTGTCGTCGAGGTCGGTCAGCTCGACACCGCCCACCGTGATGGTGCCGGCGGTCGGCCGGTCGAGCCCGGCGAGCATGTGCATCAGCGTCGACTTGCCCGAGCCGGACGGGCCCATGATGGCGGCGAAGCGACCTGTTGGGAAGCTGACGCTGACGTGCTGCAGCGCGTCCACCGCCGCCTCGCCCTCGCCGTAGCGGCGGCTGAGATCCACTGCGGCCACGATCGGCTCCGGGGAGCCGTACTGCTCGGGGGAGCTCATCCGCGTCCGAGTCTAGCGACAGAGTCGCCGTGGAATTTGGACATTTTGGACGCATCGTCACATGCTCCGCGAGGCCTTCGGAACCGTCCGGTGTGACGCCTAGGATCATCGCCCCCATGCACCCCACGAGCCCGCAGGTGTACCTCCTCGCGCGACCCTCGATCGACCTCGACGGGATGCGCGCCTATCTGACCGACGTGGGCGGCGAGTCGTGGCTCGAGCGCCGGCTCGGCGAGCTCGGCGACGGGGACGGCGAGCCCAACGGCGGCGAGCTGCTCGTCGAGTTCGGCGGACGCGCCTGCTACCGCAGCTGGGAGCCGGGGCTGAACGCCAACGTCACCAGGGTGCGCACAGACCAGCGCGAGTACTTCGCGAACATCCTGCGCTCGGCGCACGGCAGCGTGCTGGAGCACGCCAACTACTCGTTCGCGCTGCGCAACGTCAGCCGCGTTTTCACTCACGAGCTGGTCAGGCACCGCGCCGGCTCGGCCTTCAGCCAGGAGAGCCTGCGCTACGTGCGCCTGACCGACATCGGCTTCCGCGTTCCGGCGGCGCTCGAGCCCGTGCGCGAGCGCGTGCTCTCGATCGTCGAGCAGCTGGAGGAATTCCAGCTCGAGGCCGCCAAGGAGCTCGGCATCGACGAGGAGGGGGTTCCCTTCCACGTCAAGAAGGAGGTCACCTCGGCGCTGCGCCGCCTCGCGCCGACCGGCCTCAGCACGGACATCGTCTGGACCGCCAACGCGCGCACGCTGCGCCACGTGATCGAGATGCGCACCGCCGAGGGCGCCGAGGAGGAGCTGCGGCTCGTCTTCGACCAGGTCGCCAGGACGATGATCGCCGAGGCACCGGGCCTGTTCCAGGACTTCGTCCGCCAGGACGACGGCTCCTGGGTGCCCGAGCACCGCAAGGTCTGACCCTACGCTCGCGGCGCTCATGCGTCGAGGTTGCGTGTGCGCC
The DNA here is from genome assembly GCA_036490015.1 of Solirubrobacteraceae bacterium. Taxonomy (GTDB): domain Bacteria; phylum Actinomycetota; class Thermoleophilia; order Solirubrobacterales; family Solirubrobacteraceae; genus Palsa-744. The sequence continues at coordinate 1,360 of DASXER010000062.1, forward strand.
ACGCGCCGAGGCCGACGAACAGTGCGAGCCAGCAGACGAGGACGATCGTCGCGAGGACCGCGGACATGCTCACGAGGTTGTCGCGGTCGCCGACGAAGACCGGGCTGAAGTGCGTGATCGCCTGCGTGAGCAGGCCCTTGCGGGCGCCGCCGAGCGCGCTGATCTGGACGACTAGCGGGCTCGCGACCAGCTGCCAGCCGATCAGCGCCGTGATCGAGGCCGGCTTCGAGGTGCTGAGCGAGGAGAAACCGACCGCGACCGCGCAGATCACGCCCGTGCCGAGCAGCGCGAAGCCGTAGCCGTCGAGGACTTTGCCGAAGTCGGGCGTCATCAGGTTCGACGCGAACGCGTACACGCCGATCAGCACGAGCAGGAAGCCGGCCGTCGTGATCGCCCACATCAGCGCGATCGCGGCCGGCAACCGCGAGGCGAACAGGGCCAGGCGCGAGCGTCCGGTGACGACCAGGTCGCGGAACACGCCGGCCGCGTGGTCGCCGGTGCCCGCCTCGACCCCGATCAGGATCGCCGCCAGCGGCCCGAAGAACACGCCCAGCAGCCGCAGCGCGTCGCCGAAAGCCTCGAAGCCGCCGGCCGGCCCGTACTGACCGGGATTCGACAGGTGCTCGATCGCCCGCACCGCGAAGAACACGATCACCGGCCCGAGCGCGAGCACGAGCGCCCAGGCGAGCGTCCCGCGCCGCTTGCGCAGCTTCAGCAGGTCGGCGCGGACCATCATCGTCGCGCTCATACGGGCGCCTGCTCCGAGTCGAGTGGCGCGGTGATCTGCAGGAAGCGCTGCTCCAGGCTACGGCGCACGGGCTCCAGGCGCAGCACGCCGACGCCGGCGCGCACGAGCACGGCGTTCAACGCCGCGGCCGTCTCGGGCGCCCCCGTCAGCGCCACCGAGATCCCCTCGCGAGAGCTGTTCGCCGATGCGACCAGGCCGCTCGCGCGCAGCGTCGCGAGCGCCAACTCGTGATCGTCGACCTCGATCAGCAGCTCGGCGGCGGCGTCACCGTCACGGGAAAGATCCGCAATCGGCCCCTGGGTCACCACGCGGCCGCGGTCCACGATCGCGGCGGCGTCGCAGATCCGTTCGACCTCGTCGAGCAGGTGGGAGGAGAGAAACACGGTCCGCCCCTCCTCTTCGACGAAGGCGCGGATCATCTCGCGGAACTCCTGGATGCCGCCCGGGTCGAGGCCGTTGGTCGGCTCGTCGAGGATCAACAGCTGTGGGTCGGCCAGCAGGCAGCGCGCGACACCGAGGCGCTGGCGCATACCGAGCGAATACTTGGCGACCTTCTCGCCGGCGCGCTCCTGCAGCCCGACGCGTGCGAGCGCGCCCGGGATGCGAGCGAACGCCTCCTGGCCGCGCACGGCGGCGACGACCTCGAGGTTCTCGCGGCCCGAGAGATGCGAGTGAAAGCGCGGCTCCTCGACGATCGCGCCGACTTGGGCGAGCGCTTGCGCGCGGCGCTCGGGAACCGGCATCCCGAGCAAGCGCATACTGCCAGCGCTCGCCTGGGTGAGGCCGAGCAACGTGCGGATCATGGTCGTCTTGCCCGCGCCGTTGGGCCCGAGGAAGCCGAACGCGCAACCGGTCGGAACGCTCAGCTCGACGCCGTCGATCGCGACCCGCGCGCCGAAGCGCTTGGTCAGACCGCTCGTCTCGATCGCCAGCTCGCCGCTCGTGCCGTTCATGCACCTCACTCTGGCGCTGTTCGGCCCGTCGTTCAATCGGGGATGGTCCCTAGGGATCGAGACTCACGAGCCGGCGCTCGACCGCCCAACGGCTCAGCTCGTGGCGGCTGGAGAGCTGGAGCTTGCGCAGCACCGCCGAGACGTGCGCCTCGACCGTCTTGACGGAGATCCCCAGCCGCTGGGCGACCTCCTTGTACATGTAGCCGCGCGCGATGTGGCGCAAGACCTCCCGCTCGCGCGGCGTGAGCTGGTCGAGATCGCCGTCGTGCGTCACCGTCGCGGGTGGCTCGGGCTCACCGGAGGCAGCGAAGGCGTCGAGCACGAAGCCCGCGAGCCGCGGCGAGAAGACCGCGTCGCCGTCGGCCACGCGACGCACGGCGTCCGCCAGCTCGGCGCCGGAGATCGACTTCGTCACGTAGCCACGGGCCCCGGCGCGGATCACGCCGATCACGTCCTGGGCGGCGTCGGACACCGACAGCGCCAGGAAACGCGGGCCGGAGCAGGCATCCGCGACGCGGCGGATCACCTCGACGCCGCCGCCGTCGGGCATGTGCACGTCGAGCAGCACGACATCCGGGCGCTCGCGTTCGATCGCCGCCACCGCCTCCTCGACGCTGCCGGCATCGCCGACGACCTCGACCTCCGCGCCCAGCTCCGCTCGCACACCCGCGCGAAACAGCCTGTGGTCGTCCACGATCACGACGCGAGGGCACGGCGGGCTCATGTCGAGGAGACGTGCTCCATCGTCAGCTCGACCTCGGTGCCCGCGCCCGGGCGGCTGTGCACTTTGGCGCTGCCGTTGTGGCGCTCCATGCGCCCGACGATCGACTCGCGCACGCCACGGCGATCGGCGGGCACCGCAGCGGGGTCGAAGCCGACGCCGCGATCGCGCACGAACACCTCGACCGGCGCGGCGCTCAGCTCCGCGTACACGTCGATGCGCGAGCTGCCGGCGAACTTGGCCGCGTTCGTGAGCGCCTCGCGCGCGGCTTGCACCAGCGCTTCAAGGTGTTCGTCCAGCGGCAGGTCGCCGACCGTCACGACCTCGACCTGGATTCCATAGATGTCCTCCACGTCGACCGCCGCCTGCTCCAGCGCGACCGCGACCGACTCCGTCGCTGCGACCCCCTCGCGCTCGTTCAGCCAGCTGCGCAGCTCACGCTCCTGACGACGGGCGAGACCGGCCACCTCGCGCGGTTCGGCGGAGCGTTTCTGGATGAGCGCGAGCGTCTGCAGGACGGAGTCGTGCAGGTGGGCGGCCACCTCGGCCCGCTCCTGCTCGCGGATGCGCGCCGAGCGCTCGAACGACAAGCTGCGCGCCAGGCGCACGAACGACGGCAGGATCAACAGGCCGCTGATCGTGCCGACGATCACGACCGTGCCGATCGCCTTGCCGAGCGAGTGCTGGACGCCGACCGAATGCAGCAGTCCGGCCGAGGCGAACGCGACCAGCAGCGCACCGGCCGCGAGGCGCACCAGGTCAACCTGGCGCGCACGAGCCAGGTCAACCCGGCGCGCACGAGCCAGCAGCGCGCCCAGCGAGCGTCCCGCTGGCTGCGTCTCGCCGCGAGGCGCCACGATCGGCCGCCACACGAGCGCCAGCCCGCAGACTCCGAGCACCGCGGGCCAGACGATCGCGTCGCCGAAGCGCAGCCCCGACTGACGCAGCCCCACCGCGAGCACGCCGACGGCGACGAGCAGCACAGCGGCGTCGCGCCACGCACCCTTACGCCGCTTCAGCCCAGCGCTGTCGGGCGCCACCGGTATCAACGCCCAGCCGAGCGCGTACACCGCGATGCCCAGCCCGCCGACCGCGACGATCATCGCGGCCACGACCCTGACCAGCAGCACGTCGGTCTCGAAATGCTCCGCGATCCCCGCGCAAACGCCGCCGATCAGGCCTCGGTCGGGCCGACGCCTGAGTGCCGTGCCACCGGCCCCCAGCGCCGGCTGCTCGGCTCGAGCGGGCGCACTTGCCATCCATCCATCTTCGCACCCGACCCTCGGCGGGCGCATCGGGGATCGCCCCTAGGTACTCCTCAGTCCTCTTGGGCCTGTAGCTCCTGGACCTTGCCCTCCAGCTGGGCCATCACGTCGGGGTCGCGCAGTGTCGTCACGTCGCCGAGCGCGCGACCCTCGGCGATGTCGCGCAACAGCCGGCGCATGATCTTCCCCGAGCGCGTCTTGGGCAGGTCGTCCGCCCAGATGATCCGCTTCGGGCGCGCGAACTTGCCGATCCGCTCGGCCACGGTGGCACGGATCCCCTCGATCGTGTCGTCGTCGCCGGCGAGCTCACCCTGCAGCGTCACGAAGGCGACGATCGCCTGGCCGGTGTCCTCGTCGTGCTGGCCGATCACGGCCGCCTCCGCGACGTCCGCGTGCGCCACGATCGCTGACTCGACCTCGGCTGTGGAGAGGCGATGACCGGACACGTTGACGACATCGTCGATGCGCCCGATCACCCAGAAGTAGCCGTCCTTGTCCTGGCGCGCGGCATCACCCACCAGATATGTCTCGGGGCCGTACTTCTCGAAGTAGGTCTCGACGAAGCGCTCGTGCTCCTTGTAGAGGGTGCGCAGCATCGAGGGCCACGGCCGGCGCAGCACGAGCAGCCCCTGACCCTCGGATACGGGCTCGTCGGTCGACTCGTCGAGCACCTCCGCGCTGACGCCGGGGAAAGGCCTCGTTGCCGAGCCGGGCTTCGTCTCGGTGATCCCGGGCAGCGGCGTGATCATGATCGCGCCGGTCTCGGTCTGCCACCAGGTATCGACGATCGGACAGCGTTCGCCCCCGATTACCTTGTGGTACCAAAGCCAGGCCTTGGGATTGATCGGCTCGCCGACCGAGCCCAGCAGGCGCAGGCTGGACAGATCGTGCTTGCCGGGCCACCCGGCACCCCACTTGATGCAGGCGCGGATCGCGGTCGGCGCGCAGTAGAGGATCGTTACGCCGTAGCGCTCGACGATCTCCCACCAGATGCCCTTGTCCGGGTAGTCGGGCGCGCCCTCCCACATGACCGAGGTCGCGCCGTTGCAGAGCGGCCCGTAGACGATGTAGGAGTGCCCGGTCACCCAGCCGACATCGGCCGCGCACCAGTAGACGTCGCTGTCCGGCTTCAAGTCGAACACGAGGCGATGGGTGGCCGAAACCCCTGTCAGATAGCCGCCGGTGGTGTGCAGGATCCCCTTCGGCTTGGCGGTCGAGCCCGAGGTGTAGAGGATGTACAGCGGGTGCTCGGCGTCGAGTGGCTCGGCCGGGCACTCGGGCTCGGCGGCCGCGACGATCTCGTCGTAGAACACGTCACGGCCCTGCGTCATCTCGCACGGCGTGCCCTTGCTGCGCACGACGACGATCCGCTCGAGCGTGTCGAGGTCGCCCATCACCTCATCGACGCGATCCTTGACCGGCGCCGTCTTGCCCTTGCGCGCCGCGCCGTCGACGGTGATCAGGAGCTTGGCCTCGGAGAACTCCATCCGCTCGCGCACCGCCTCGGCCGAGAAGCCGCCGAAGACGACGTTGTGCGGAGCGCCGATGCGCGCGCAGGCGAGCATCGAGACGACGACCTCGGGGATCATCGGCAGGTAGATGCCCACCACGTCGCCGGGCTTCACGCCTTGATCCTTGAGCGCGCTGGCGAAACGCTTCACCTCCGACAACAATTCGGCGTAGCTGATGTCGCGCTCCGAGCCGTCCTCGCCCCGCCAGTGGAACGCGATCCGCTCGCCGCGCCCTGCCTCGACGTGGCGGTCGAGGCAGTTGTACGAGACGTTCAGCTTGCCACCGACGAACCACTCGTAGAACGGAGGGTTGGAGTCGTCGAGCACCTGCTGCCAGGGCTCGAACCAGTCCAGCTCGCGTGCCTGGCTCTCCCACCACGCCTGCGGGTCGGCCTCCGCCTGGGCGTAGACCGACTCGTCTTTCAGCGTCGCGGCGGCGCGGAACCCCTTCGGCGGCGGGAAGCGCTCGACGTCGAGCAGATCGGCCAGCTCGCGATCGAGTGCCTCTCCGCTCGTTGCGTCCTCGGCGACCTCTCCGGCGCTCATGAGCTGACTCTATCGCCAGCCAGCGGTGCCCGTTTCAGCGGCAGCACCGGCAGCACGACCCGTTCGAAGGTCGAGTTGACGACCGCCGCGAATGACGCGTACCAGGCCGCGACCGCGGTCGCGATGCCCAGGTAGCCGCCCCAGTGGATGACAGTGTGATCGGCACCTGTATTACCGATCGCGAGCAAGATGAACGTCGCGCTCAGCAGCACGAACACCAGCAGCACCGCGCCGCTGACGCGCAGCGCCGCGACCGCCATGTAGGTGGTGAAGATCGCCCACGCCCACAGGTACAAGCCGACGGCGTGACCGGCGTTCCCGCCGATGTCCTTGACGTAGAAGACGTTCAGCGCCCAGAAGGAGATCCAGAAGCCGCCGAAGGAGCAGAACGCGACGGCGCCAAACGTGTTGCCGGTGCGGAACTCCCACAGCCCGGCGAGGATCTGCACGATGCCGCCGTAGACCAGCGCCAAGCCGAGTACGACCGGCAGGCCCTTTTCGTTGACGAGGCTGGAGTTGAACATCGACAGCACGAACGTCGTCATGGCGAAGCCGGCGAGGCCCAGCGGCGCCGGGTCGGCAGGCTTCCACGCGCCCATGACGGGCGCCTGCGCCGGTGGGGGCCCGTTCTGAGCCCGCAAAGGATCGTGATGAACAGCGGCTGCCGCCATGACTCCTCCTGTTCGCTTCGCCATGCGAGCGAGGAGCGCCGGCACCATTTCAGGAGGAGTGTCGGACTCCCCGTTCCCTTACCCCTTGATTGCCCAGCCGCCGCGGCGGCTAATCACACTCAGGCGCGCCCGCCCCGCTTGCGGCGCTTGCGCGAGGTGGCTTTCACCACCGGCTTGGCGGGCTCCGGGGGCAACTCGCGCCCCGAGCCGCTCGCACCCGCCGTGGCCCTGGCCGGCTTACCGCCGCCACGAGCCGCGGCCCGTTCGGCGCGCATCTGGGCTCCCGAAGGCCAGGGTCGTGCCTCGCCCGCCTCCCACGCCGGCGGCTCGCCGCCGGGCCATTTGCCGGCGTACAGCACGCCCATCATCACCAGCCACAGCGCCGGCACGACCTGCAGCTCGGCGCCGCCGATCGGCAGGAACAGCAGCAGCCCGGTGAACATGCCGAGGATCCCCATCCAGCGTGGCACGAGGCCGGTGCGCAGGGCGTTGACCATCACGATGATGATCGCGGCCGCGAACGCAAGCCCGGCGAGCAGATCGATGTACTCGACGACCACGTTGGCGGTGCCGGTCGTCAGCGCGCGGTCGACGGCATGGCTGGAGAGGTCGTGCCCAGTGGCGAAGTCGTGCGTCTGGATCGCGCTCACGACCTGGTGCACGACGCTGACGGACGCGAACGTCCCACCGCCGGCTACGAGCAGACGCTTGGCGTGCGGCCAGGTCTGCGGGCGGCGGAAGACGACCGCGTCGAGCACCAGCGCCAGCACTAGCACTAGCGCGCCGAGCGCGATCGCGGCGAGCACGCTGCCAGCGATCAGCGGGAAAGCGTGGTGGCTGATGAATTTGACCTCCGGCGCGCGCGGGCTCACGGGCGGGCTGGAGATGCCCGAGAAGGCCGGGGCGAGGCCCTGCAGCACGCCCACGGTCGGCGCTCCGTTGAGCGTCTCGCTGATGACGATCGTGCTCAGGAGGTACAGGAAGCCGCCACCGAAGGCGGGTACCGCCAAGCGGCCGCGGCGATAGGCCTCGGACTCGACCTGCTGGCGGATGTCACCTGTGCGAGCCATGGAGCAGGGCAGTCTATGATGCGGGCATGGAGGGCGGCAGCCTCGGAGACATGTTCGGCGATCCCGAGGAGCTTCAGCGTCGCCTGGCGGAGTTCGCCGAGCAGATGCAGGGCAACCAACGCCTCGTGTGGGCGGACAACGCGATCAAGCTGGCCGTCGACATGACGGTAGCCGCGGTGGCGAGGATCAACATCCAGGGCAATGCGGAGGCTCAGGCCGAGCAGATCCGGACGGTCATCGCGCACGTCTTCCCAGAGGCGGTTGCGCTCGTCAGAGAGGCCCGCGAGGGCCTTCAGTGACGCGAGCTGGGCGCCGGCGCGGGGCCTCCGAGCCCGTCGCCTGAGCCGCGCCCCTCGAAGCCCTCCCACGCCAGATCGTCGTCCTCGTCTGACTCGTCTCGTTCGGCGTCCTGGGAGGCGCGACCGGCCGCGATGACTTCTTTGAAGGAGCGGAAGCGGAAGATCAACACGATCGCGGCCAGCCCGACGAGCGCGGTGAAGGCGGCGATCGCGATCTGCTGGCCGACGGAGAAGGCAGCCACCACCGTGCCCGGCGCGCTGCCGCTGAAGACCTTGACGAGCAGCGCCTGCTGCACGCCGGCACCGCCGGGCGTGAACGGGACCGCGCCGGCGACCTGGTTGACGGCGAACACCAGCAGCACGTTCTGCACCGAAGCGCCGACACGGAAGGCTTCGAGCAGGAACCAGAACGCGGCGGCACGGCAGAACCACGACAGCACCTGCAGCGACAGCACCTCGCGCAGGTAGCGGCGTTTGTCGGTCAAGATCACGACGCCCTGACGTACCCGCTCCCAGAAGGCACGCACTTTGACCGACAGGTAGGCGTAGAGGACGAGCGCGAGCACCGCCAGCACCGTGATCAAGAACAGCGTCAGGCGGAAGTGGTCGGCCAGATAGCCGATGTCGAACGAGCTGACTTTCGACAGGTCCGGCGGCTTGGGGAAGACGCCCTGGGTGAAGGCGAAGATCAGCACCAGCACGCCCACGCTGGCGTCGAACACCGACTGCACGAAGAAGGCGGCGGCGACCGTCGGGTAGCGTGAGCCGGGGATCGAGGAACGCGTCAAGAACAGCTTGATCACCTCGCCCCCACGCGCCGGAACGACATTGTTGAAGCCGACGGCGGCGAAATACGCGCCCCACACACGCCGCCACTGAAAGCGTGCGGACGGGTACGCGGCGCGCAGGCAGTTGAAGTAGGCGCGCGAGCGCAGCGTCAGGTTGCCGCCGAAGAACAGCAGACCGAGCAGCAGCGCCGGCCAGTGAACCGCGGCCAGATCGGAGAAGAACTTGCCGACCGCGTCGAAGAACGAGCTGATGCTGTCGCCGATCGACGTGGAGACCGGCAGGGCGGGCAGGGCGGGCAGGGCGGGCACAGCTCAAGCGTAGATGCGCACCCCACGGCGCGTGCCGTCCTCAGCCCGCGACGAGCAGCGCGCCGGCAATCGCGAGCACGCTCAGCACGACCCCCTGGCGAGAGTAGGCGAGCACCGACGGGCGTGCGCCCACCGAGCGCGCCGCGCGCCACCACAGCAGCGCCGACAGCGAGCCGGTCACGGCCAGGTTCGGCCCCACGTTCAGCCCCAGCAGCAGCGCAGATGCGTCGGGATGACCGCGGGCCGACAGCAGCACCGCCGCCGGCAGGTTGTTGACGACAACGCTCGACAGGGCCGCGAGCATCGCGGTGAACGGGCGCCCGGCTCCGTGCAGGAGGCTCGCGGGGAAACCGCCCGCGCGGGCCAGCGTGCCGAGTGCCAGCGCAAGCAGGAACAGTCCGCACAGCGAAGGCAGGCCGAGCCGCGCGATCGACGCGCGCAAACCGAGACGCCGCCTGGCGAGGCCGAACACCAGCAGCGCCAGCGCGACACAGAGCACCGGCAGGGCGGGGTCGCTCTCCACGACGATCACGCCTGCCGCCGCCAGACAGCCGAGCACAGCCGCCGCGCGCAGCTCGGGCTCGCCCACGACGGCCCGCTGTGCGCTTGGCCGTGCCCCGCCCGCAGCGAGCGCGCGGCGATGCCACACGAGCAGGCCCACTGCCGTCAGCGCACAGGCGGGCAAGGCGAGCGACAACATGCGCGAGAAGAAGGCGCCGCCCGAGATCGAGCGGTCGCCTCCCCCGTGCAGGACGAGCAGGTTGGTCAGGTTGGAGCCCGGCAGGAACAGCGAAGAAGCGTTGGCCATGAACACGCTTCCGTAGAGGAACGGCGCGACCGCGAGCCCTCGCCGACGGGCGGTCACGATCAGCACCGGCGTCATGAAGACCACGGCGGTATCGAGGTTGAGCACCGCGGTCACGAGCGCCACCAGCGCCAGACATGCCACCAGCAGCACGGCGGGCGGACCGGGAACCCGCGCTAGGACGACGGCGGCCGTCTCGAACAGCCCGCCACGGTGGGCGACGTGCCCGATCAGCAGCAGCGCGGCGACGAGCACAAACGGCGGCCAGACCTGCCCTAGGGCGGCGTGGAGATCGCTGGAGTGGATCGCTCGCTCCGCTTCTCAGCTTGCGGGCGCGAGCGCGCCCACGCTCGGCGGCGTGCCGCTCCCCCGGCTGGGGTACATCAGCATCATCATGAGTCCGATCGTCGATCCTTTCGCTGCGGTGGTAGCTACCCAGACGAGGGGCCGGTTAGAGAAAAATCGACACGACCACCGACCGGTACGGTAGAAACGACGAGATGCCACCTGCCAAGCGCACACAGACGAAGCCGCTCACCGTGGCAGTCACCGGTCCGACTGGGGAGATGGGCCAAGCGGTCGTCACGGCGCTCGAGCGCTCGCGCGACGTGGGGCGCATCCTCGGCATGGCTCGCCGCCCGTTCGATCCCGGCCAGCTCGGCTGGAAGAAGGTCGACTATCGCCGCGGCGACGTGCTCGAACGACGCAAGGTCGTGCGGCTCGTCGAAGAGGCGGACGTCGTCGTGCACCTCGCGTTCATGATCATGGGCAGCGCCCGCGCGAGCCGACGCGTGAACCTCGACGGCTCGCGCAACGTGTTCGAGGCCGCCGCCAACGCGGGCGTCAAACGCGTCGTCTACGCCTCATCGGTGGCCGCGTACGGCTTCCACGCTGAGAACCCCCAGCCGCTGACCGAGGACGTGCCTGCGCGCGGCAGCGCGAGCCACTACTACTCGGCGCAGAAGGCGGAGGTCGAGGAGCTGCTCGCCGACGCACTGCACGCGAGCCGCACCAAGGCCTACGTGTTCAGGCCGTGCATCGTCGCCGGCCCACAGGCGCCGCTGTTGATCGACAGCCTGCCCTACACGCAGATCTCCGGGCGGCTGCCAGCGCCGGTGTTGAGCCTGCTCGATGGGGTGCCGATCCTCAAGCCCGTGCTGCCCGACCCTGGCGTGCCGTTCCAGCTCGTCCATCACGACGACGTGGCGAGCGCGATGCGCGCCGCCGTGCTCGGCCGCGGCAAACCCGGCGTCTACAACCTCGCCGGCCCTGGAGAGCTGACGGTCAAACAGCTCGCCGAGGAGCTCGGCTGGTACTCGATCGGGGTGCCGGATCTGGCCGTCGACGCGGTCGCCGAGATGGTCGGACGGCTGGGCTTCCTACCCGCGCAGGCGCAGTGGATCGCGGCCTTCCGCGAGCCGGTGATCATGAGCGCCGCCAAGGCGCGCCGCGAGCTCGGCTGGCGCCCGCGCCACGACGCGCTCGGCACCCTGCGCGAGACGATCACGGCCGCCCGCCTCGATCCGTTGATCCGCTGAAGCACAGACGCCGCCGGCACCCTAGGCTTCAGCACGCGTGCACTCTCCCCAGTCCTCCGGCGCGGGAGGCGTTGCCGTCGTCACCGACAGCACGACCTACCTCCCGCCGGCTCTAATCGAGCAGCTCGACATTCGCTGCGTGAGCCTCTACGTGGGCTGGGATGGGGACCTGCACGCCGAGCACGACTACACCGATCTGGACGTCTTCTACGAGCGCCTGCGCGACTCGCCGCTATTGCCAACCACGTCCCAGCCCTCGGTCGGGGACTTCCTGGACTACTACCGCCCGCTCGTCAGCGCCGGTAGAGACGTCGTCTCGCTGCACATCGCCGCCGGGCTGTCCGGCACCTGCGAGAGCGCGATCGCAGCCGCCGCGCTGCTAGATGGCGAGGGTCATCCCGGGCGCGTGGTCGTGGTCGACGGGGAAACGGGCGCGGGCGGGCTCGGCTGCCTGGTCGTCACGGCCGCGACGCTCGCCGCCGAAGGCCTGGATCAGCAGGCGATCGTGCGGGCGATTCGCGCGACCCGCCAGACGCTCGACATCTGGTTCTGCCTGCACACGCTCGAGTTCCTGCGCAAGGGTGGGCGCATCGGCGCGGCCCAGGCGATGGTCGGCACGGCCCTGAAGGTGCGTCCGATCCTCACCTTCGGCACCGAGATCGCGCCCGTCGGGCGTGTGCGTACGCACCGCCGCGCCTGCGAGCGCATGATCGAGCATCTGCGTCAGCTGCACGAGCGCGGCGCGAGCGACTGGATCGTCCAGCACGCCCAGTCCCACGAGGACGCCGAGCGGCTGGTCGAAGCCGGGCGCGAGCTGTTCGGCACGGAGCCGCTGTTCTGCACCGAGGTCGGCCCCGTACTCGGCGCCCACCTCGGCTCGGGGATGCTCGTCGGCGGTATGCGCCGCACGCTTTCAAACAGCTAGGGGATCGCACCCATGGCGCCGGCGCTCTACCCGAAGGCGCGGATCGGCGGACCCTGGAAGTTGCTGCCGTTCGGACTCGTCCACTTGACCTCCCACGCCTGCGCCTTCGTCGACGACCGCAGATGCCAGTAGCCGTTCAAGTCCGTCGAGACGGTCGTCAGCTTACGGAAGTGAGACGAAGCCGAGGAGCGCACCATGACCGTCACCTTGGTCGCCGCCAGCGTGGGGCGCACCAGCCCCCACAGCGAGTAGCTGTGCCCTATCTTGGTGACGGTCAGCGGCAGCGAGAAGGCATAGTAGGACGGCTTGCGCGTGCCGGTCGGCCCCTCTAGCCCTGTGCGGTAGCCGACGAAACGGCCGTGCTTGCCTTCGTCGCGCAGTAGGTACTGCGAGAACGCGCCGACGGCCGGGTCTTCCCAGGCGATACGTTCGGAGATCGCCGCGTATTCGGCCTGTTCGGCCGGTGACACACCCAGCGGATTGGGTTTCGTCTGCACGCCGTACTCGTCGAGGAACATTTTCGTCCCGCGCGGGATCGCGTGCGCGTTGGCCGCTTTGTCGAGCGCGCTCTGTAGCCGCGCGAGCGCGCCGATCGGCACCTCGTCTTTGTTCGGCGGACGGTAGAACGGACCCTGCACCGCCGGATAGGTGTACGGGTGATGCCCGTAGCCGCTCATCTTCAACTCCGAGCAGGACGGCGATTTCTTGTAGTTCGAGTTGAGGCAAAGCGCGTCGCGCAGGAAGATCAGCGGCGCGACCTCGTGGTTCGGGCCTTCGTGCTTGACGTTGACGTGGTCGACGCCGAAGGGAGCCGTTTCGCCGAACAGCACTTTCAGGTTTTCGAGTTTCGCCGCTTCGAGCCCGGCGTAGCCGGCCTGGTAGAGGCCACGGTAGAGCCGCGGCGATTCAGGCGTGCCGTTGGGGGCGAACTGCGGCGAGAGCCAGCCGGGAATGTTCGGCTCGTTCCAGATCGCCCAGTAGGTGATCGCGTTGCCGTAGTGCCGGCCCGCGGCCGTCATGAATTCCTTGAAGTCGAGGTCGTCGGGGCGGGTGATGAAGTCTTTGTGGCTGGCGGTCGCCCAGCGCGGAACCGGCGCGGTGACCGTGAGCAGGATCTTCCATTTCAGCTTCTCGGCTTCTTCGATCAGCGGGTCGTACTGGGTCCAGTTGTAGCTGAGCGGGTTGCTCGCTTCGAACGACGGTTTCTTGGAGCTGTTCGCGGCTGGAGCGACTTCGCGCCAGTGGATCTCGACGCGTAGCGCTTTGACGCCCAGGTGCTGCAGCGTGACCATCGCGCTCGCGCGCAGCTTCGGGTTCAAAAGCTGGCCAGGCGCCTCGAAGAACACCAACTGGCTGTGCGAAGCGTTGGCGCTCGGCGCGACGAGGGCGCCCACCACGAGACAAGAGGCGAGCAGCGCCATGGTTCCCTTCAGGCCCTTCGGCATCGCCCGCTTAAACACGACTTCCACTGACAGTTGCGCTCACCTGACCTAAAGATTGCTGGTGGCCCTCGCATGGGTGCGAAGGCTCTCTCTCAAGCCGTCGAAGGAGCCGCCCCGTCGAGGGCGGCCAGCACGATCTCGTCGTGCTCGGCGGGCTTGACCTTGCGCAGAACCTTCGCAACTCGACCGGCTGGATCGATCACGAACGTCGTGCGCTCGTTGCCGAAGTAGGTTTTACCGTACATCGACTTCTCGACCCAGACGCCGTATTCGTCGGCGACCGCGTGGCCCTCGTCGGCCAACAGCGCGAAGTTCAGCGCCTGCCCCTCGTGGAATTTCTTGACCTTCTTGACGGGGTCCGGCGAGATGCCGAGCACGGTCGCGCCGAGCTTCGCGTAATCGGGCTTGCGATCGCGTACGCCGCAGGCCTGCGTGGTACACCCCGGCGTGTCCGCCTTGGGGTAGAAGTAGACGACGACCGGCGTGCCGCGAAAGTCGCTCAACTTGACGTCCCTGCCGTCCTGGTCGGGGAGGGAGAAGTCGGGGGCGGCGTCGCCGGGTTCGATCACGGGGGCCATCCTAGCCCACACCCGCGCTCACAAAGCAGAAGAACCGTTCGGCCATTTCGCTAGGCCGAGCGAGGCGACGGTTACGTTTAAGGAATTCCACTAGCCGGGACCCCTCGGGTGAGTTAGGTTTGCGCATGCTTGCGCGGGCGGTCCAACGAACGAAACGGCGCAGCCGAGCGCGCTGTTCGGAACGGAGTGGGAGATGAAGCTTCAGCAGCCTCGTGGCGGTGCAGGGCCTCACCTTGCGGCACTCTTTGTCACGGCCTTTTTCCTCATGGTTGCGGGCGGCGCAGCGGCTGCCGCGGCGGCCCCATACGGCGTGATCGCATGGGGCGAAAACGGCTTCGGACAGCTTGGTGACGGTAGCCTTCTCAACAGCGAAGTTCCGGTCACGGTGCTCGGACTCAGCGGCGTCACGAGCGTGTCCGACGGCGGCGACCACGGACTCGCACTGCTGGACGACGGGACCGTCATGGCCTGGGGAGCCGACTACGTCGGAGAGCTCGGCGACGGTGTGCTCACGAGCAGCGACGTCCCCGTTCCGGTGAGCGGCTTGAGCGGCGTGAAGGCGATCTCGGCAGGCGGCTCGTTCAGCTTGGCGCTACTGGAAGACGGGACGGTGATGGCGTGGGGCAACAACACGGCGGGGGAGCTCGGCGACGGGACCACGGAAAGCTCCGACGTACCGGTCCCGGTGAGCGGTCTGAGCGGGGTCAGCGCGATCTCCGCAGGCGGCGGGCATAGCCTGGCGCTCCTCAGCGATGGCCAAGTCGAGTCCTGGGGCGCCAACGCATGGGGCCAGCTGGGCTTCAACTCTGGCGCCGGCCCGACCGGGTTCTGCGAAGGCTGTTTCAGCGATACGCCGAGAACCATCAGCGGCCTCAGCGGGGTGGCCGCCATCGCCGCTGGAGGGGCTCATAGCCTGGCGATGCTCAGGGACGGGAAGATCCTGGGATGGGGATCGAACAACTTCGGCCAGGTCGGCAGCGGCCGCGAGTGCGAAGCGTGCGGTACCTTCCAGCCCACTGAAGTGACGGGCAGGCTAACCGCCGTGGAGCAGCTTTCGGCCGGCGGCAACTCAAGCTTGGCGCTGCTGGAGAACGGGGAAGTCATGGAATGGGGCGGCGTCAAGGGCGACACGCCCGTCGCGGTCGGCGGACTGGCCGGGGTGACAGCGATCTCCGATGGCGACGGACACGCGATGGCCCTGCTCGGCGACGGGACGATCATGTCGTGGACCTTCACGCCGGCGCCGGTCGCCGGACCTGACGAAGTCGTGGGCGTGTCGGCTGGGGGTTCCAGCCTCGCTTACGGGCCTCCCGCTCCGACGATCGTGCGGGTGACGCCGAACGTCGGCCCCTCGGCCGGAGGAACTGCCGTCACGATTACCGGGCCTAGCGGCACCGACTTCAGCGGCGCGACGGCTGTTCACTTCGGAGCGGCGGCAGCCAGCTTTACGATCGGCTCCCCCACGTCGATCGCGGCCGTGGCACCAGAAGGGATCGGCATCGCGGATGTGACGGTCACGACTCCTGCCGGCACAAGCCCACTCTTGCTCGCCGACCGGTTCGAATACCTCGCGGCGGGCCCACCGGAATTCGGTCGCTGCGAGAAGCTCGCCGGCGTGAAGGAAGGCAAACGGACCGTCTATAGCGGTGGCTACACGTCGAGCAGGTGCACAACCGTGAGCACCGGTAAGGACGGCAAGTACGAATGGTTGCCGGGCCCTGGGCCTCACAGCGGCTTTACGAGCGACGGCGGCGCGGTGACGATCGAAGGATCCAGCCGCTTTACCAACAACGCCCTCACCTGCTCCGGTCAGAGAGCCGACGGCGCAATAGCGACGGCGAAGACCGCCCTGTTGACGATCACCCTCACGGGCTGCGAGAACGAAACCCGTAAAACTCCGTGCGAGAGCGAAGGCGCGGCGAGCGGCGAAATCCAGCTGTATCCGCTCGAGGGCGTACTCGGAGAGTTCGCGAAGGGCTCGAAGTCCGACGCGGGTCTCGATCTCAAACCGACGGCACTCTCGGCGCCCACGCTCGCGATGTTCGAATGCTCCGGCGGGGAGGGAGTGCTGATCGACGGCTCGGCCATAGGCCAGCTCGCCGCAAGCGACAAGATGACGAGCGGGTTGACCCTGACCTACAAGCACACGAAAGCACCCCACAGCGCGAGCCACCAGCTCCCCGAAAGCTTCGAGTCGGGCCCCCCGGACACTCTCTCGATGAGCCTCAACGCCTTCGAACAGGTGGCCTT
>DASXER010000071.1:0-9761 GCA_036490015.1 Solirubrobacteraceae bacterium
GGCCGGTCTCCTCGGTGGCGAGATGTTGCAGCTGGCGACAGAGGCGGGCGCTGACCTACCCCAGATGCAGGCGTCCGCGGCCAGCTATCTCGACGGCTTCTATAAGCACAATCAAGTGATACTCGAGGTTGCCGCAGGCAAGGTTCAGCAAGCACTCATTGCACTGGGTATTGAGATCGTTGCGTTGGCCGTCGCTCTAGTCGTTACAATCCTTGACTGAGATGCCTAACCCGACTTCATCTCCCAGGCCCGCTCCGCCTAGCCCGATGCCGTCGACTCCTCCGTCGAATGTCATCGCCGTAGAGATCCGCTCGCCCAAACCGAGCAATTAGCCTCGCTCTCATCCGGGTCTGCCACCGGACGTGGTCTGACCGCTTAGCCAGCACGCTGCGTTAGCTCGAACCAACGTACGGTTCGCATTGAGTCAAGTTACATGGAGCTAGAGGGGCTCGAACCCTCGACCTCCGCCATGCCATGGCGGCGCTCTCCCAGCTGAGCTATAGCCCCGAGACGCCCAATGCTAGCGCCCAGCCGGGCGCCGGAGCGAAGCGATGACCCTGCACCTCAGGAGCGGGGGATGAACTCGGGTACGTCTAGATCCTCGCTCGACCCGCTCATGCTCGGAGCGGCGCCGCCGCCATCGTCTTCGGCTTCACGGCGCAGGCGCCGTCGCGACGAGCGCTCGTCGCCCAACTCGACGCCGTCTTCGACCATCGACTTGTCGAGCTTGGCGACCATGCCGCCGTGCGCGAGGCGCACGTCTTTCAAGAGCCGTTCGGAGTTGTTGCGCAGGGAGCTGGAGAGCTCGCGCAGGTTGCGCGACAGCTCGGTGCCCTGCGTCAGCACGTCGTGCGCGGCGACGTGCGCCTCGCTCGTAATCTCTCGGGCTTCGCCGCGCGCTTTGCTCTTGATCTCTCGTCCCTGCTCCTCGGCCTCCTCGTGCAGGCGGGCTAGCTCCTCGCGCCGTGCCTCGAGCAGGCGCTCGGTCTGCTCCTTGGTCTCCTGACGCAACTGGTCGACCTCTTTGCGTGCGCCGTCTAGTAGCGCGCCCGACTCCTCGGCGGCCTCGGCGCGTACCTGCGCGGACTCTTCGCGGGCCTGCTCGAGTAGGCGGGTGGCCTCCAGTTCGGTGCTGGTGCGCAGCTGGTTGGCGTGCGCCTCGGCGTCGCTCAGCAGCCGGCCGGAGTGTTCGTGCGCGTCTGCCAGGGCGCGCGCCGCCTCGTCGCGGGCGGTCTCGGCTTCGCCGTGCAGTGCCGCGGCGCTCGCGGCCGCCTCGCTCGTGATCGCCTCCAGTTGCCCCTGGGCCGAGCCGACGATCTCGTCGGCTTCTTCTTCGGCTGCTTGGACGCGGTTCTCGGCCGCTCGGTCGGCTTCGGCTATGCGCTCGCGCGAGCGTTCCTCGGCCTGCTCGCGCAGTTCGGCGGCCGCCTGTTCGGCGGCCCCGACGATGCTCGCGACTCTTCCGGGGGCGGCCTCCAGCGCATTTGGATCGGCTTCGTCGGCCATCACGGCCGATTCGAACTGGGGCTCCTCCATTCCAAGCATCGTAATGCGCCCGGCACTCGTCACGAACGTCCCGCTCCGATGACCGCTACGGGTGCCCTTCGCGCCTTTCCCAAGCCCCATCGCTCGATGGCAGGAAGCGTGGGAAATCTGTCCTTGCGGACAGCGTCCTCGCGCTGCATGATGCTCGGTTATGAGCGAGCGCCCCCGCAGGATCGTCATCCTCGCCTATCAAGGCGTGCAGAGCCTCGACGTGACGGGCCCGCTAGAGGTCTTCCACGCCGCGTCTGAGCTGCTAGCCGCGACCCGTCCTCAGGAGCCCGGCTATCGCGTCGAGATCCTCGCGCCCGAGCCCGGGCCGCTTCAGAGCTCCAGCGGCTTGGGCATTCTGCCGGAGGGCGACCTCGGTAGCGCCAGGGGGCCGGTCGACACGCTGATCGTGCCCGGCGGTAGCGGCAAGGACGAGCTCGCGCGCGACCGCCTGACGATCGACTGGATTCGCGCCACCTCGGGCCGCGCGAGGCGCACGGCAGGCGTGTGCACGGGCTCCTTCCTGCTCGCCGAGGCGGGTCTGCTCGACGGTCGTCGGGCGACGACGCACTGGGCTTTCAGCGAGTCGCTCGCGCGTCGCCACCCACGCGTCGAGGTCGACCCCGAGCCGATCTTCGTCCGCGACGGCGAGATCTGGACGTCTGCGGGCGTGACGGCCGGCATGGATCTCGCGCTGGCGCTCGTCGAGGAGGACCACGATCGTGAGCTGGCCCTCACGATCGCTCGCCATCTCGTGCTGTTCCTGCGTCGCCCCGGCAACCAGTCGCAGTTCAGCGCGACGCTCGTCGCGCAGGAGCCGCGACGTGAGCCGCTGCGCGAGACCCAACGCTACGTGCTGGAGCACGTAGCCGACGAGCACTCCGTCGAGGCGATGGCCGCGCGGGCGCACATGAGCCCGCGCAATTTCGCCAGGGCTTTTCGCGCCGAGACCGGCGTCACACCGGCGCGCTACGTCGAGCGGGTGCGCCTGGAGGCCGCGCGCCGACGCCTGGAGGAGAGCTCCGAGCCGGTAGCGCTCGTCGCCCGTGCGTGCGGCTTCGGCCGCGCGGAGAGTATGCGACGCACGTTCCTGCGGACGCTCGAGGTCGGACCAGCTGAGTACCGCCGCCGCTTCCAGCACCACGCGGCGGCCTGAGCCGAAAACAGCGACGAGGGAGACACAAGATGAAAATCGCGATCCTGCTCTACGACCGGCTCACGGCGCTCGACGCGATCGGGCCTTATGAGGTCCTGAGCCGCCTGCCCGGCGCGCAGCTCAGCTTCGTCGCCGAGCGACTCGATCCCGTCACGACGGACAACGGAATGCTCACGCTGCTGCCGGAGCACACGCTCGAAGAGACGGATGCGCCGGAGATCGTGCTCGTTCCCGGCGGTCCGGGAGAGGTCGCCCAGCGGGCGGGCGCGAACGCGCTCGACTGGCTGCGCGAGGTCGACCGCACGAGCACCTGGACGACGTCGGTCTGCACCGGCTCGCTGGTCCTCGCCGCCGCCGGGCTCTTGAGCGGGCGCCGCGCGACGACGCACTGGCTGGCGATGGACGAGCTCGGTCGCCTCGGCGCTACGCCGACGTCCGAGCGGGTCGTCTTCGACGGCAAGTACGCGACCGCGGCCGGGGTCTCGGCGGGCATCGACATGGCACTCGCGCTGGCCGCCAAGATCGCCGGCGATCAGGTCGCGCAGGCTATTCAGCTCGGCATCGAGTACGACCCGCAGCCGCCCTTCGACGCCGGCTCGCCGGCCAAGGCGCCGGCCGAGGTGGTCGAGCTGCTGACCCGCGCGAGCCGCTTCCGCGAGCAGGCCACGAGCTGACTCGCCGCGAACGCAAGCCACAACACTGCCATCGCCCGTGGCGCTTCGCGCTCGGCCATCGCTAACCTGCGGGTCCCGATGGCCGAGCATCGCTACGACCCGCACGAGATAGAGCCCCGTTGGCAGAACGTGTGGGCCGAGGAGCGCACCTGGGAGGTGCGCAACGACGAGCCTTCCGAGGACCGGCACGAAGCTCCGGGTCCCGGGCGCTCCGTGGGCGCCACGGACCTCAACTCCTACGTGCTGGAGATGCTCCCGTACCCGAGCGGCGAGCCGCACATCGGACACCTGAAGTGCTACGCGCTCGGCGACGCGATCGCGCACTACCACCGCCGTCTCGGACGCCACGTGCTGCACCCGATGGGCTACGACGCATTCGGCCTGCCGGCGGAGAACCACGCGATCAAGACGGGCGTTCATCCGCGCGTCTCCACCGCCGAGTCGATCGCCTCCTTCCAGCGCCAGTTCCGCTCCTGGGGCATCTCGATCGACTGGTCACGCGAACTGGCGACCTGCGAACCGGAGTACTACCGCTGGACGCAATGGATCTTCCTGGAGCTGTTCCGCGCCGGGCTCGCCTACCGCAAGGACGCGGCCGTCAAGTGGTGTCCGAAAGACCAGACCGTGCTCGCCAACGAGCAGGTCGACGCCGACGGGCACTGCGAGCGCTGCGGCGCGGTCGTCGAAGTCAGGCAGCTCAACCAATGGTTCCTGCGCATCACCGACTACGCCGAGCGTCTGCACGACGGCTTGCACGAGATCGAGTGGCCCGAGCACGTCAAGACGATGCAGCGCAACTGGATCGGTCGAAGCGAGGGAGCCGAGGTCACGTTTCGCTGCGAGGAGCTCGACGTCGACTATCCGGTCTTCACGACCCGACCGGACACGCTGTTCGGCGCGACCTTCTTCGTGATGGCGCCCGAGCACCCGGACGTGCCGCGCTTGGCCGAGGGCACCGAGCACGAGCAGGCCGCGCGCGAGTACGTGAACCGGGCCCTCAACGAGACCAACGAGGAACGCGGTAACGCCGAGAGGCAGAAGACCGGGGTGCCGCTCGGGCGCACCGTCACGAACCCCGTCAACGGCGAGCAGATCCCGATCTACGTCGCCGACTACGTGCTGATGGAGTACGGCACCGGGGCGATCATGGCCGTGCCGGGCCACGACGAGCGCGACCACGACTTCGCCACGGCCTTCGACCTGCCGATCCGGCGCGTGATCGAGCCGCTCGACCCGCAAGGCGACGATGACCTAGAGCTGCCCTACACCTCGGATGGCCGCCTGACGAACTCGCACCCTGACTTCGACGGCATGCCCAACCGCGAGGCGCTGGCCGCGATCGTCGCCTGGCTCGACCGTGAGGGCAAGGGCCACGCCTCGGTCAACTACCGCCTGCGCGACTGGCTGATCTCCAGACAGCGTTACTGGGGCTGCCCGATCCCGATCGTCAACTGCGAGCGCTGCGGCACGGTCGGGGTGCCGATCGAGCAGCTTCCCGTCGAACTGCCGGATGTCGAGGACTACATGCCCAAGGGGCGGTCGCCGCTGGCGGCCTCGGAGAGCTTCCTCAACGTCAGCTGCCCGGAGTGCGGCGGCGCGGCCCAGCGCGAGACGGACACGATGGACACCTTCGTCGACTCATCCTGGTACTTCCTGCGCTACTGCGACGCGCGCAACGACCAGGCGGCGTGGGACCCGGCGGCGCTGAAACGGTGGATGCCGGTCGACCAGTACATCGGCGGCGTCGAGCACGCGATCCTGCACCTGATGTACGCGCGCTTCTTCACGAAGGCGCTGGCGGATCTCGGGCACCTCGACTTCCAGGAGCCGTTCAACGCGCTCTTCACGCAGGGGATGGTGACCAAGGACGGCTCGAAGATGAGCAAGTCGCGCGGCAACGTCGTCTCGCCCGCGGCGATCATCGAGCGCGTCGGGGCGGACACGGCCCGCTGCTACATCCTGTTCGTCGGCCCGCCCGACCAGGACGCCGACTGGTCCGACGACGGCGTCGAGGGCGTGCACCGCTTCCTCAGCCGGCTCTGGCGCCTCAGCGCCGAGACGGCCGAGCGCGCCGGCGGCGATGCCAGCGCCGCGCCCGGCCTGAGCGAACCGAGCACCGCTGGCGGCGACGACCTGGCCTTGCTGCGCAAGACGCACTGGGCGATCGACAAGGTCGGCGGCGACCTGCGGCGCTTCGCCTTCAACACGGCGATCGCGGCCGTGATGGAGCTGCTCAACGAAATCTCGCGCCTGCGCGAGTCGACCGATCTGGAGACGCAGCGCTTCTCGCTCGCCACGGCGGCCTCGTTGCTGTTCCCGTTCGCGCCGCACGTCTGCGCCGACGCCTACGACCTGTTGACCGGCGAACGAGTGTGGGAGCAGGAGTGGCCGCAGGCCGACGAGGCGATGCTCGAGAGCGAGTCCTACGAGCTCGTCTGCCAGGTCAACGGCAAGGTGCGCGATCGCGTGCAGGCGAACGCGGACGCAGGCCCGGACGAGCTGAAGGACCTGTGTCGGGCGGCGCCCAACGTCCAGGTCCACCTCGACGGCAAGCAGGTCGTCAAGGAGGTCGTCGTGCCCGGCAAGCTCGTCAACTTCGTCGTGCGCTAGCCGCGCTCCAGCTCGTCGGCCAGCAGCGCGGTTTGCTCGAGCATCGGGAAGTGCCCGCTGGGCAGCTCGCGCGGCTCGACCCCCAGCATCGCCTGTGCGATCCAGCGCGACCAGTTGTCGTCGAACAGCTCGTCCTCGCGTGCGTACAGGAACAGCGAGTGCGTGTCGGGCGGGGCCTGCAGCGGGTAGGGCGCGTCGAACGGTGCTCGAGGCTGCGGGCGCAGCCGGTCGGCCAGCCGCGAGGCGACGTCGTGCTCGAGCCGGCCGTACAGCTCATCGATTGCGCGTTCGCGCGGCCACCAGGAGCTGCCGTCGGCGTCGACGGGCGGCGGCTGGTAGCCAGCACGGCGGTAATCCGGTTCGCCGGAGAGCGGCGGGAAGCCGGCCATCGCGGGGCACAGGTAGACGAGCATCCTGGCGTCGCACTCGCGCGCGAGCAGCGGGATGACGGCCGAGGACATCGAATGACCGACCAGCACCGGGCTCGCTAGCCCGGCCGCGCGAACCTCGTCGGCTACGACCCGGGCGTAGTCCTCGAACGTCGCCTCCAGGTCGTCGAGCGGCAGCAGCGGGGCGACGCAGTGATGCCCGCGGGCTCGTAGCTGCGCGAGCAAGGGCTCCCAGCACATGTCGTCGTGCCAGGCGCCGTGCACGAGACATAGGTCGCTCATGGCGCGAGATCTTAGTGTCAGCATCCTGACATCGGCCTGCCCTCGTGGTGTCCGCGTCTTCGCCCCGTAGACTCGCTTCCGCCGATGCCCGAGCTGAAGTCCATCTATCTGATTCACGGCGACGATCACGGTGCCGTGGCCGAGCGCCGAGCCGGTCTGAAGCGCTTGGTCGAATCCGAGGGTGGGAGCGCAGAGCAGCCCGAGGCCGACCAGGCGACCCCGGCTGGAGCGGCGGCGGCGCTCGCGGCGATGACGCTCGCGATGGGCTGGCGCGCGATCCTCGTCGACGGCGTCGAGCGCTGGCGGGCCGCGGACGTCGAGCAGCACCTTGCCGAGGCGCTGAGGCAGGTCCCGCCCGAGACCACGCTCGCGCTGTTCGCGCGCGAGGAGACGCGCGCGAAGGCGCCGGACAACCTCCACGCGCTCGTCAAGAAGGCGGGTGGCCAGGTCGTCGAGCAGTCGATGGTGAAGTCATGGGAGCTGCCGAAGTGGGCGCGCGAGCAGGCCGCGCGGCTGGGGCTCACGCTCGACTCGAGTGCGGCGAAAGCGCTCGTCGCGCAGGTCGGCGACCGTCAGCAGCGGTTGCTCAGGGAGCTAGAGAAGCTCGCCCTCTCAGGCGGTCCCGGTCCGCGCGACGTCGACCTGCAGGAGGTCGAACAGCTGAGCGCCCACTCGGCTGAGTGGCGCGCGTACGCGCTCGCCGACTCGCTCGTTGGTGGGGAGCGGCGCGAGGCGACGCTCTCATATCTGCGCTTGCGCCTGCAGGGTGAGCGGATGTCGGGACTCACATATCTGATCGCGAGCAGGTTGCGCGAGGCGATCGCGATCGCCGCCCGCCTGCAGCAGGGCGAGTCGGTGAGTGACATAAAGCGCGGTCTGAGGATGCCGGCCAAGGCCGCGGAGCGACTGATCGGCGACGTCGCCAAGACCGACCCCGAGCGATTGCGCCTGGCGCTCGGCACGCTCGCACAGCTGGAGATCGACTCGCGCGGTGGCGCCCCGCTCAGCGCGGACCGCGGCACGCTGACGGGGATGCAGGAGGACACGCTTGCCCAGCGAACGATCGAAGCCATCGCAGCGGCGCCTTAGCCGCCAAAACGACGAAAGAAGCTAAGAGGGGGAGCCGGGCGCGCGTAGGCGCGCGGCGCGGGACTTCTTGCGCGCGCCGGTGTTCTTGTGCATCGCGCCGCGCTTGACGGCCTTGTCGATCGTGCTCGTCAGCTCGCGGTGCGTGCTCTCGGCGGCCTCGGCGTCACCCTCGCCGACGAGCGTCTCCAGACGGCGGAAGTGCGTCTTGATCGCCGACGTGTAGCGCCGGTTCTCCAGTCGCTCACGCTCTGAGCGCAGGATCCGCTTCTTCTGTGAGTGGATGTTCGCCATGGTAGGAAGTGCAGCTCACGGACGCCGGTCAACCTGACGGGGCGCGCCGCGGAGCGCCGTACTATAGCGGCCTTGTCCGAGAGCGCCGAAGTTCCCGCGCCCGCGCCCGCTGGCCCGGCGCCTCCGGGCGACGGTCGCGTCGCCCGCAACACGGCGATCTTCTCGATCGCGACAGGAGTCTCGCGGATCGTCGGCCTCGGGCGGGAAGTCGTCGCGGCCAGCTTCTTCGGCACCAAGGGATCGGCGTCGGCCTTCACGATCGCCTTCCAGATCCCGAACCTGGTCGCGAACCTGTTCGCCAACGCGGCCCTGTCGGCGGCGTTCGTGCCGGTGTTCACCGAACTGCTCTCCCAGGGTCGTCGCCGCGAGGCCTTCCGGCTCGCCTCGACGTTGTTCTGGATCATGCTGATCGGCCTCGGCGCGATCACTGCCTTCTTCATCCTCGCGGCGCACACGATCATGCCGCTGTTCACGGGCGACCAGTTCAAGGGTGCCCTCGACGGCCTCACGGCCGGCCTCAGCCAGGTGCTGTTCCCGGTCGTGCTGCTGCTCGGGCTGAACGGCCTGCTCGTCGGCGTGCTGCAGTCCTACGAACACTTCACGATCCCGGCCATCTCTCCGGCGGTCTGGAACGTCGTGATCATCGTGCTGATGGTCGCGCTCAAACCGCACTTTCACGGTGGCTTTGAGGGTGGCGACAAGCTGTACGCGCTGGCGATCGCGATCCTCGTTGCGACCGGCGTGCAGTTGCTGATGGCGCTCGGCGCGCTCGGGCGCATCGACTTCCGTTTGCAGTTCCAGATCGACTGGCACGATCCGCGCATCCGTCAGGTCTACGGGCTGATGTTGCCGGTCACGATTGGACTCGGGATCGTCAACCTCGACCAGCTGATCAACTCGGTGTTCGGCACGCTCGTCAACGAACAGGCGCCGCGCGCGATCGATAACGCGTTCCGCATCTACATGCTGCCGCAGGGCCTGTTCAGCGTCAGCGTCGCGACGGTGCTGTTCCCGACGCTCAGCCGCATGGCCGCCGAACGCGACCTCGGCGCGATGCGCCGCGCGCTGGGCCTCGGTATGCGCCAGATCAACCTGCTGCTGATCCCGGCCGCCGCGTTCATGATCGTGCTCGCCAAACCGATCGTGCAGCTGGTCTTCCAGCGCGGGGAATTCAACGCCCAGTCCACGCACTACGTCTCAGTCGCGCTGTTCTGGTTCGCCTTCAGCTTGCCGTTCGGCGGGCTCAACCTGCTGCTGACGAGGACCTTCTTCGCGGTCCAGCGTCCTTGGATCCCGACGCGGCTGGCGGCGGGAAACATCGTCGTCGACATCATCGTCAGCGTCGGCCTCTACAAGCCGCTCGGCATCGCGGGGCTGATCATCGGCACCGTCGTGGCCAACGTCGTGATGACGTGGCTGCTGCTGCAGCGGCTGCGGATCGGCTTCAACGGTCGTCTCGAAGGCGCGCTGACGACGATGATCACGGCGCGGATCGCGCTCGCCTCGGCGCTGCTGGCCGTCATCTCGTGGCTCGTGTGGCGCGTGCTCGACGACCTGATCGGCGCCTCGCTGCCGGCCGAGATCGTGAGCGTCGGCGCGGCCGGGCTGGCGGGCCTCTACGTCTACGTGCGCGCCGTGCTGGCTATGCGCGTGCCGGAGGCCCATCAGGTCGGCAACCTGATCAAGGCACGACTCGGACGCGCCTAATGAGCTCAAGCCAGGCGGTCGAGCAGAGGT
>DASXER010000052.1:0-21301 GCA_036490015.1 Solirubrobacteraceae bacterium
TTCTTCGGAAAGAGCGCGGAACCACAGGAACGAGCACACCACAGGTACGCCAGCGCCGCGACGCCGAATGGAACTACCGCCCCCGCCGGCGCGGTCCCGAGCGCCACCGCAGCGACTGGAACCACAATCGAGGCGGCTGAAAGGACCGCCGTCGCCTTTTCGCGAAGCTGGTTCTCGCTACCGTCCCGAGATTCCAGCGCCGCGCGCGACAGTTCTAGAGCAAGTTCCTCAGGGGAATCGGCCACGCCCACAAACTAGGACAGCATGAGGACGACCCATTCCAGGCAGACCCTATCTATCGCGCTTCGTGTGCCGACGGTCATCCGCTTAGGGCTGGTCGCCAAGCGAGAGATATCAGCCCGACACGAAGGCGAGTTGGTTCGCATCGAGTCGGGTTGGCTCCATTCCGGACAACCTATTGAGCCGACTCCAACCTGTGGTCTAGGCGTAGCTTGTTGCCGTCCCTGAATAAACCCGAACCGGCTATGTCGAGCCGGGTGGCTGAACCTCTGATCCTGGAGTAGCCGATGTCGCACCTGCCGCTGCCGCCGGGGGTCCGGCGCCGGCGCTACTTCGCTCGCGATCGTACCCGTCGAAGTTCCATACAGATGGCATCGCGACGACCCCTATGGTTATGACCAGAAAAATGAATCCTGCCCCGTAGAGTGTCGCCGGCAGTCCTATCGTGGCCGCAAGCGGGCCAACTAGCGCGAGTCCGACTGGGTGCAATGCATATGACCCCACGGCATCCCAGGATGTGACTCGCGAGAGTTCCTCCTCAGGCACGTTCTTCTGCATCGCCGTGAACCAGATGGCGTTGAAGAACGATCCCACTACCCCCTCGAGGAGCGCAGTGACGATGATGAGCCCGAGCGCTGCGTGCGCACCCAGTAGGAGCAGCATGATCGGCAGGCCAAAGAGACCAAAGGCGAACGCAACCCTCAGGGGGTGGGCAGGCTTCCAGCGGAGGGCGAGGACTCCTCCCGCGATCGAACCTACCCCCATGGCTGTGCTGATTGCCGCCCATGCTCCGGGGCCACCTAGGTACTTCTCGGCAACTGCGGGGCCGAGCACCTGAAACGTGCTGAAGCCGAACGCGAACATCAGCGTGAAGTAACCCACGCTTACCAGCAGCCAGCGACGCGAGCTGAATCCTTTCCAGCCCGCACGCAGCTCGGTCAGCATGCTCGTGGCCTGCTCTTGGGCGTCTCGCACGCCAGCCCCAACACGAAGGGCCGAGAGAAAGGATGCGCTGACGAGGAATGTGACGGCATCTATCGCTAGCCCCCACCCCGCCCCGATGACTACGACGATCACTCCGGCCATCGCCGGTCCGAGGATCGAAGTTGCGTTTTCGCTGAGTCCGAGCAAGGCGTTCGCCGGCTGCAAATCCTCGGCGGATACAACCTGAGGCACGAGCCCGTTGGCCGCGGGAGTGAAGAACCCGTCGGCTATCCCGTAGATCGCCTGCAGCGCCGCGAGCTGCCAAATATGGGCTGTACCGTCCAGGATCAGCACCGCGCTCGCACCCTGACTTGCGAACCGAATGAGATCGGAGGCGAGCATCACGCGCTGCCGGGGAAGTCGATCAGCCCAGACTCCGCCCAACAGGACGAACAACACGAGGGGTACCGCCTGAGCACCAAGGACGATGCCTAGGTCAGCGACGGAGCCACCGGTCAGGTGGAGAACGGCGAACGTGAGCGCTATCGGTACGAGCATGTCCCCGAACGACGACACGGCCCGCCCTGCAAAAAGCAACATGAACTGGCGCTCACGGAGTGGGCCTCTACGCATCATGTGCCTCCTCGTCATTCCGCGAGACGCCGATCCGAAGCCCGGTCAGCCTCCCGCGGGACCGTACGCAGGCTTGGCCTGTTCGCGGGCGCGACTCGTAGCCAGCGACAGTGAAGCTGTGGCATTCGTCGTGACCCCGAGAGCAGATCTCGGCCGCGCGAGCGACAGACGACGATAGACGGAACGAGAATTAACGGCACGGAGCACTCCTCGACGAGGCGACAGGACGATGAGCCGTCCGCATATCGCACGGGGCGACGCTCGGTGGACGGCAAAGTCGCAGCTACTCCATGACGGGCGAAAGACTACTACGACGCACAAAACGACGCGCTGGCTCAGCTGGATTACTTGCCGACGCGAAACCGCAGGATGGTGACGCTGCCCGACCGCGTCGCGCTGACCGGTTCCAGGTCGATCCGTGGGAGGCTCGGCGGGGAGAATCGGATTCCGTCGCCGAGCAGCACCGGAAGTACGTACACGAGGATCTCGTCGACGAGGCCCCGCTCCAGGCACTGGGCGGCTACGTCGGCGCCGAGGATCTCCAGGTCCTTGCCGCCTGCGGCGCTGCGCGCTGTATCGACCGCTTCCCCGATATCGCCGGTGAGGTACGTGATGCCCGGATCCGGTTGCTCAGGTGGCCGATGCGTGAGCACGAACACGGGTCCGGAAAAGGGGTAGTCGACGCTGCCCGGCTTCTCGGCCTCCATCCTGTCTCCGACGTCCGAGGTCCGCCGGCCGACGAGCATGGCGCCGGTGGCCGCCGCGATCTCGTGGAACTCGTCCGGCCCGACGAAGTCGGAGAGCTGACGACCAGCGCCCCAGTTCATCTCATGGCCGGCGGCGGCGATGAAGCCGTCGAGCGACATGCACCGGTTCACTACGACCTTGCCCAGCCCGGCGCTCATATCGCTCAACCCGCTCCTCCAAAGGTCTCGGGATGTTCATGATCCCGTCGGTC
The DNA here is from genome assembly GCA_036490015.1 of Solirubrobacteraceae bacterium. Taxonomy (GTDB): domain Bacteria; phylum Actinomycetota; class Thermoleophilia; order Solirubrobacterales; family Solirubrobacteraceae; genus Palsa-744. The sequence continues at coordinate 2,756 of DASXER010000052.1, forward strand.
GTGGCAGTCGCCCGTACTGGGAAGATAGCGCCATGCAACGTGTGCTTGGAATCGGTGGATACTTCATCAGGGCGGCTGACCCGGAGGCCCTGAGCGGGTGGTACCGCGATTGCCTCGGTTTGGACGCCGATGACGACGGCCTGTGGCGTCAGGGAGACGGGCCGACGGTGTTTGCGGCGTTCGGGTCCGAGACCGACTACTTCGGGTCCCGTGCCCAGCAAACGATGCTCAACTTCCGGGTTCGCGACCTGGATGCGATGCTCGCGCAATTGCGAGCCATGGGAGCCGACGTATCCGAGGAGACCCAGGACATGGAAGGTGTCGGGCGATTCGGCTGGGTCACCGATCCCGAGGGTAATCGGGTCGAGCTGTGGCAGCCCGCATGACAGTCGCTGCCTAACGAATCATCAACAAGCCGGACGCCCCGCCGCGGCCCAGGCGGCGCGCGAAGCCTCCGAGCGGTTGCCCACCTTCAGCGTTCGATAGCAAGCCTCGAGATGCTTGTGGACCGTCCTCGTGGCGATCCCGAGCGCCGCGGCCGCCTGGGACGCCGAGTTGCCCGTGGCGATCAGCGCCAGCACCTCGGCCTGACGACGCGTGAGGCCGAGCGTCTCGAGCTTTGAGGGTTGCAGCCCTGCGCCCGACTCGGCGATGAGCCGCGAGTGCGTCAGCGCGTTGCGGTACATCTGGATCAGATATGGCCGCGCGACGTTGAGCAGGTCGCGCTCGTGCGCCGTGAAGTCCCTGCGCCCGCGACTGAGTGACACGCCGAGGATCCGATCGGCCCCCGACGGCAGCGTGAAGGCGATCTGATACTCGACGTTCAGCCGCCGGTACACATGTCGGTACACGTCGAGTTCATGAAGCTCACTGCGGGTGATGAGATCGGACATGCGTGTCGCGCGCCCCTCACGGGTGCGCAGGAAGTAGCTGGCGATCGGATTCTGATGCGCGAAGCGGGCGAAGGCCGTGTGGATCTCGGCGGGTACGGGAGGATCGGTTAGCGAGATCGTCCGAGGAAGATCGGCCGGGACCTCGTTGAGCGCGCCCCACTCGGCCGGGACAGCCTCACGCAACGCACGCATCAGCCCGTGCGAAAGCTCGTCGAGATCGAGCAGACCGACCAGCTCGCCGACGAGCGACAGGACCTGCTTGTCGAGAGAGGCCGTGATACGCGGACCCTACGGGCCCTACGTAACTACTACGTAAGCTCCGCGTCCTTCAGCGTTTTTTCGCGGCGTGCTTCGCCGGCTTCGAGATCTGCACGGCCTCGCTCTTCACCTTCTTGCCGCCGCTCGTCACCGCCGTCAACGCCCGCAGCGTACGATGGGAACGCAACAGAGCAAGCCCGGCGTGGTTCAGCTTCAGCGTCAACTTGCGCGTCGTGCCCGCCGCCAAGGTCGCGCTCCCGCTCGCGATCGTCACCGTCCGCGTGCTGGGCTTCTTCGCCGCGCTGAGAGCCACGATCCGGCCATGGTGGAGGCGCTCGACGAGCTTCACCTTCACGGCCGCCGGGCAACCGCTCCCGCCTACGCAGCTCAGCGTCACGGTTACGAGCCCCTTTCCGCCCTTGACCGAAACGACGTGCAGCACGCCGACGGACGGACCCGGCGCAACCGCAGGCACCAATTCGACACCGCTCGCGGTGTAGCCCAGTCCAAAGCTTCCGCCGGATATCGATGCCCCGCCGAAGGTGCCAGTGCGACTGTGGGCGGCGATCAGCGGATAGGAGGCGGGCGCGAGACCCGTGGCGTTGACCGATACGTTGCCCGCGAGCGAGGCCACGCCGCTCAACGTCAGCGGTGCCGAGCCCGACGCGGAGCGCACGAGCGACAGCGTGCCGCCCGCGGCCTGCGTGAAGGCTTCGGCTTCCAACGTCACGCCCGCCGGGATCGACAGCGTGCCTGCGTTGGTGATCTGCCCGGTCCCGTTGACGGGGTTTTCGAGACTCACCGTGCCGTCGTTCACGAGCGGTCCGTTCAGGCCGTCGGGCCCGTTCATCGTGTTCTCGAACACGATCGTGCCCACGTTCGTCAGCGTGCCTTCTTTCGCTTCGATCGTGCCGTGCGTGCCGTCGAGGCTGCCCAGCTCGAGCGTGCCGCGGTTCGTGAGGTTGCCCTCGATGGCGAGCTGGCCGTGGGTGAAGCCGGGGATGCCGGAGTTCCAGACCGTGTAGCCGGCCGCGACATCGCTCGCGAGCTTCGCCGCGCCCGTCTTCACGTGCAGCGTGGCGGAGCCGCTGCCAGACGGCACAATCGAGATGTGGCCTTCGAGTTCCAGAGGGTTGCCCGTCGCCACCCCGCTGCCGTTGGCCGTGAAGGTGCCGCCGACGATTTCAAGTTTGCCCTGGTTGGCGATCGTGCCCGAGGTCTGGGTGAAGGTCGCGCTCGGGCTCGCTTCGGCGATCCTCATGAGCTGCCCCGGCTCGACGGTAATCGAGCCGCTCGTGGTCCAGTTCGCGAAGCTGCCTTCGAGCGTGTTGTCAACCACCAACGCTCCGGCGTTGTCGAAGTTGCCATTGATGTAGTTGGGCGTCTCGTCATTCGTGTTGGCTGACGTGATCGTCCCTTCGTTGACGAGCGTGCCCGCCTCGACGACCACTCCGCCGTGCGTGCCACCGGTCGGTTCGTTGTTCGTGCTGCCGAGTTCGAGCGCGCCGTGCGACCCGACGCCGCTGCCGGCGGATTGTTCTTCCAGTTCGAGCTGCCCGTGTGTGAAGGCGGGCTGGCCGTCGATCAGCAGGGTGACGGTGGCACCGCTGGAGCCGTCGATCGAGATCGAGTTGATCTTCGGTTCGAAGCCGTTCGCGACGACGGTGTACGAGCCAGCGACGTGGCTGTTGTCCAAGCACACGTTCGCGCCGGCTTTCGGCACTTCGTTGGTCGACCAGTTGCCGCTGGTCCGCCATTCGCTTTTTGGATTTCCGCCGACCCAGAACACGTCGCAAGACGCGGCGCTCGCCTGCGAGGCGCCCAGCGACAGCAGGACGCCGATCGCTCCCAGGAGCGCAAGGGTGCTCCGCCGGCAGCTCGTCAAATTGGTCATGTTGGCTCCTTTGATCGCTCGCGCCCGCCGCCGTGCCCTGCTGTGCGCACGGGAGCGTATCGGGGAGAGGTGCCGAACCCATACCCAGATGCGCAGAATCTGCGTAGGCGATCGGGGTCGACTCGTGGGGCGTGACCGTCCGCAGAACCACATAAGCCACCTATTCATACGACCGTATGATACGCTCGTATGAATGGCCTCCCCGGACACCCGATCAGCCCTTATAGGTGCCGCCAAGCGCCTCGTCTTCGAGCGTGGCTATGCGCGCACCAGCGTGCGCGATCTCGTCACCGAGGCAGACGCCAACCTGGGAGCCGTCAACTACCACTTCGGTAGCCGCGAGAAGCTGCTCAACCAGGCGATGCTCGAGTTCTTCCTGGAATGGGGCGAGAGCGTCGGCGAGGTCGAGGTGGCACCGGACATGGGGCCGCTCGAGCAGCTCGCCGTGCGGGCCCGAGCGATGGTCGATGGCATTCCCTCCGCGCAACCGCTGTTCATCGTCTTCCTGGAGGGGGTGTTGCAGTCCAGGCATTCGCCTGAACTTCGTCGCGAACTGGCCGAGCACTACGCCCGCCAGCGAGAACAGGCGAGCGAGCGGATCCGTTCCAGCCCAGGAGGGGCAGATCTGCCTCCGCGAACCGTGGAAGTGATCGCCTCCTATTTGCTCGCGGTCGCCGACGGTCTACAGATCCACGCGCTGGTCGACCCGGACAGCGTGCCCAGCGGCGACGAGCTAGCGGCCTTCTACGAAGGACTGGCGGCCGCCGCACGGGCCGACAGCCACCTATCGGAGAGCCCTGACGAAGTTCCAGCAACCCACAAAGGAGCCAAACGATGAGACGTCCGTTAGTGCTTGCAGCCATCCTCTCGGCGGCACTCGTGCCGCTACTCCTCATGCCCACCGCGGCGCTCGCCGGCAAACCGAAAGGCGAATACGCGGTCTTCAACGACTGTCCGCTCTCGACGGCGGGTGTCACGCAATGCGTGTACGCGCAGTTCAGCGGCGGCGAACTAGCCCTCGGCAGTCTCAAAGTCCCGATCGCTCACACGATCACACTGCAAGGCGGCCTGATCGTCGCCGGAGCCACGGAAACGTTCGTCAACACGACTGAAGGCCAGACGCTCTCGCCGATCGCACAGGAAGTCCCCGGCGGTTTGCTCGGACTCCCCGGGCATGGGTCGGAAAACAGCGCTTTTTCGATCGCGATGGAACTCGCCGGATCGGTTTCCTTGAGCCGAGGGAATCTCGCCGGCGAAACCGGCACGGCACTCAAGCTGCCGGTCAAGGTGCATCTGAAAAACGTGTTCCTGGGGGAAGCGTGCTTCATCGGCACGGCGACGAGCCCGGTCGTCCTCAACCTGACGACGGGAGTCACCTCACCGCCAAAACCCAACCTGCCGATCCACGGCAGCGCGGGCGAACACGAATCCAAAGAAGGCGGCAATCTTGTCGTCTACAAGAACGACGCATTCGTCGAAAACGCGTTCTCATCGCCGACACCCAAAGGCTGCGGCGGCATCGAGGAATCGCTGATCGTGCCGGTGCTCGACTCGAAATACGGGTGGCCCTCAGCCGCCGGTCACAACACGGCGATCCTGAAAGGCACATCGAAGTTCGCCAGCGCCGAAGCCGTCAAAGCCAGCGAATAGGCAGCAGCTCCCCTCTCACCCCACGCCACCGGACCGGCCCTGCCCCAGCGGGGTCGGTCCACAGGCAAGTAAAGCCCTCGCGTTCACCGCAAGACGTTGGTCTCGAGCTTCCCGCAGATCAGACATTTGCGCTCGAGTACGTAGCCTTTCGGGCTCCCTTTGCCCCAAGCTCGATCCCACTCGCTCCACTTGTGCTTGTGCCAGAGACTGATGCGGAAGTTCACGACGGCGAAGCCTCAGATCGGTTGAGCGGCACTCCTCATGAGATGCCACCGTCGCGGATCCTAAGGCGATGCAGTGACAGACAGGGCGGGCGCCCCGGCCGTCGAGACGCTCAGCGGGATGCTCTGAGCAGCGAAAGCACGAGCAGCCCGACGGCGGCCACCGGCATGACCCACCACGCAGGGACACCGCTGCTCGTGATCAGCGCTGTGAGCGCCAGCGCAACGACGACTCCGAGCGCCGTGACGGGATCGTCGCCCACGACAAAGCTCCACAGCGCGGCGACACCTCTCCCGAGCCGACTCATGCGATATCCGGCCTCGCCGCCCCGGCCGCACCCGCGCGACGCAGCCAGACCGTCATCGCTACGGCCGCCAGCAGTACGCCCGGGACCAACCCCAGCAACGCGACATCCTCCCCTGGCCAGGAGGCACCGGCGCCCTCGGCGCCCCAGAAGGTGCCGAACGAGGTCAGCATCACGCCGACCGCGAACTTCATCGTGTTCTCCGGCACGCGCGCGAGCGGCGCCCTGGCCGCGACGCCGGCGAGTGCGACGAGCAGGATCGCCGCGAGCGCGGCCGCCGCGGCGAGTGGGACACGGTGCTGGTTGGCGCCGAACGTGAGCACGATGACCGCGACCTCCAGCCCCTCGAGCAGCACGCCCTTGAACGAGACGATGAACGCGTAAGCGTCGATGCCACCGGCGACGGATCTTGTGTCCGCGCTCAGCGCGGCGGCGCTCTCGCTCGCGAAGGCGGCGCTCTCGTCGCGCAGCGCCTTCATGCCGGCGGCGCGCAGGATCGCCTTGCGCAGCCACTGCAAGCCGAAGACCAGCAGCAGTCCGCCGATCACGACCCGCAAGGTATCGACCGGGAAATGCGTGAGCGCGGCACCAAACACCGCTACCACCACCGCCAGCACGAGCGTCGCCGCCGTGCACCCGTACAGCGCCGAGGACCAACTTCGCGTCGCGCCGACAGCCAACACGATCGTCAACGCCTCGACCGCCTCAACGGTGCACGCAATGAAGACCGACACGACGAGCGCCAGCTCAGGACCGGACACGCTCGGAGTATGCCCGAGCCGCACGGTACGGCGGACCTCGGTGTCACCCGCGCTTGGGCGGCACCTCACCGTCGTGGTAGTCGACCGCGTCGGCCATGCGGAAGATCGCCCGCAGCCCTCCCCCATCCGCCAGCCGCTCGTTGGCGCTGAGTGTCCCCGAGTCGGGTCGGATCACGATGTCTGGCTCGCCGGTCGTGCTGAACGCGAGGAACCGCACCACAGAGTCGGTGCGGTTGACGAGCTGATGCGCGCCGCGCTCGCCGCGCGGGAAAGAGACGACCTCCCCCTGCGCGAGATCGCGCCACCCATCGGGTGTGCGCAGGCTCGGCCGACCGCTGAGGATGAGGAGCAGCTCCTCCTCGGTGAGGTGGAAGTGGTACGGGTAGGCCGCTTCCCCCGGTGGCAGCTCCCACAGACTCAACCCCAGTCGATCGCTGCCGGCCTGGCGACTCAGGTGGGCGCGCGAGCTGCGAAAGCCGGCCCGGTCGCGAAACTCGTCGAAGACCGGTCGCTCGATGTTGGCCATGCCCGGCAGCTTAAGCGCGAACGGGCCCGTACGACCCGCGCCGGTTACGACTTGACAGCCCGATCGACAGCTCGCTACGTTCGTCCATGCCCCGCCGTCGCCTGGGCAGCGACGGGCATTCGCGGGCGCAGAGGGACGCAAGCGGGCTCCACAAGAGGGGTGGAGCCATCCAACTCAGACGAGGAGCGGGGACATGAGAAAGAGATGCATCATGCTGGGCATACTCGCCGGCGCGCTTAGCGCCGCGTTGCCGGCAAGCGCAGGTGCGGCGGGCGCGAGCTACGTCGCGATGGGCGACTCCTATACGGCCGGACCTGGAATCGAACCGGTCTCGCCGACGGCACCCGCCGACTGCGCCCAGTCCACGGCCAACTATCCGCACCTGGTCGCGGCCGCGTTGAACTTGACGCTGACCGACGTCAGCTGCAGCGGTGCGGCGACGAAAGACTTCACAAACGCCCAGTTCGAAGACCAGCCACCGCAGTTCGACGCGCTAGGCCCGTCGACCGAAGTCGTCACGATCGGCATGGGCGGCAACGATTACGACCTGTTCTCGACGCTGCTGACGGACTGCACCGAGCTCGACATCGGCCAGCCCAACGTCGGCGCGCCTTGCAAGCGGCACCTAGCCAAGTTCGTCAGGCAGGCTTTCGCGGAAGACGCAGCGCCGCAGGAGCAGGCGCTGGCCGAAGTCCACGAACTCGCGCCGAACGCGAAGGTGTTCATCGTCGGTTATCCGCAGATCACCCCGGCCGCCGGCTCGTGCTCGGCGGACTTCCCGTGGACGAGCGGCGACCTCACGTGGTTCCACAAGAACGTGCAGATGAAAGGCAACTCCTCGTTGAAGAAGGAGGCGAAGGCCGGTGGCGCGATCTACGTCGACACGTTCGGACCGAGCGCCGGGCACAACGCCTGCGAAGAAGTCGGCGTGCGCTGGATCGAACCGATCTTCGGCTCGCTCACCGGAGTGCCCGTGCACCCGAATGCGCTCGGCGAGGAAAACGACGCCTTCGACGTCGAGCAGGCGATGCTCAACCACGGCGTCCGCTGACGATCGGCCGCAGCCGCCCCGTGTCGCCGCCGCCGAGGCGGCGCGGGGCAACGGTCGTCAATGCAGGTGGACGTGCCCTGGCGACATCGTGAAGCCGTGCCCGGCAGAGTTGTGACAGGCGATCGACCGCGCGTGCACCGCACAGGCGATGCCGTCCTTGACCCAGCGACTACCGGACGGCAGCGGCTTGGGGTCACCCGACACGAGCAGGTCGTCCTGGCTGAGATCGACCAGCTTCGCGCGTCCCGCGCGTCCCTGGCCCAGCTGCACGAACGGATCGCCGACCGGGCCGGGCGCACGTGGGATCCCGCGCGCCGAGCATTGAAGCCCCGGCCACAGGCCGCGCTCGGGCGCGCCGGTGCCCGGGTCGACGGCGGTGCCGTGCACGTCCGCCAGCCCGCACACCACCTGACCGCCATGGGTGCTCCAGTTGGCCGCATGAAAGACACGCCGGGCCGGCGTCGAGGAGCCCGCGCTGGCGACGGCGACGAAACTCCCCGTGAGCGCCATGCAGAGGACGCATGAAAAGAGGACGCCCCGCTTTCTCATCGAGCCGGACATTAGACCGCGCCGCGGCCGGCCATCGCCTCGATCTCGGCGACTGCGCCTTCAGGACCCAGGAAGGGCGCGATCGCGACGTAGGCCAGCTGCGGCCGCAGCCGTGGCAACTCGGCGAGCCGGCCCTGGGCAACCTCGCGCTGGACGATCTCGAACACGGCGCTGGCGATCGCCTGTGAGGACAGGCGCGGTAGCTCGCGCGCCTGTGGGCGCTGCGCGTAGCCTTCCTCGAGGAAGAACGTGAAGAAGCGCGTGACGTCCTCAGCGCGGCGGATCGCGTCCCCACCGGCGGTGTAGCTCGCCACGAAGCGCAGATGCGCGAGCGTCGGGTTGGCCGCCACCAGCTCTAGCAGCGTCCCAAGCGCACCCCAGACTCGCTGTGGCCAACCTTCGGCGGCGAAGTAGGCGCTGACAAGCGTATCCAGGACGAAATGCGTGCCGTAGCTCTGGGCTTCGCGGAAAGCCTCCTCCTTGTCGTGGAAGTGGCGGTAGAAGGCCTCTTTGGCGACGCCCGCGGCGGCGACGATGTCGGCCACCGTTGCGTTCGAATAGCCCTTCTCCATCGTCACCCAGCAGGTCGCGAACACGATCCGCGTGCGCTGGCTACGCGCGACGACGCTCGCCGGCAAGCCGTGGCGCCCGCGCGGCAGACGGTCCAGCTCAGGCGGCAGCTCCTGTCGCGGGCCCTGCCTCGGCGGCAGCTCGGGCACGCTGAGCAGCGCCGCCTCACTCGTGCTCCAGCGCCCGCCCTCGGCCGGAACCGCGTATGAGCCGATCCAGGCGAGCAGGTCGTCCGTGAGGCCGGCCAAGCGGTCCTCGGTGTAGGTGCGCAGATGCCTGGAGACGATGCCGCGCACCGCACCCATCAGCGCACGCGCCGGGACATCAAGCGTCGTCTCGGCGACGGGCACGCCATCGAGCAGGGCTTCGCCGGTCTGCTCGAGCGCGCCCGTGACCTCGGCCAGCTCCTCGTGCACACGCTCGCCGCCGGCGAGCGCCTCGACGAACATCACACGTGCCCCGTTGGGGTCGTCCTGCAAGCTCGCCAACAGCTCGCCGAACGCGCCGCGCGCCGCCTGGGCCCAGTCCTCGGCCTGCTGAAGCGGTCCCGTCAGGCGCGCCATCGTGCGCTCGGTCACGTTGCGATATGCCGCCAGCAGGCAGTCTTCCCTGTCCGCGAAGTGCTCGTAGAACGTCGCGCTGGAGACGCCCGCGCGCGAGCTGACCTGGGCGATGCTGACGGCTTGATAGCCATGCTGCCCGGACAGCTCGACCATCGCGTCGATCAAGCGCTCCAGCTGCGGCGCCTTCGACCTCCTGCCGGGGCCACCAGGCCCCCTGCGAGCCTGCGGCTCGCGCTCGTTTCTGACGATCCTCCGGGCTGGCTGGGGCATGACCTCTAGGACCTGACGATAGCGCACAGGGTAAGACGACCGGCCGCTTTCTTTTTATAAGTCCGTCGAATTTCAGAACGGTTCAAGAACCGCTGCCTTACGGCCAACCACAAGTCAAACACCCATAAAACATAAGATTTTTCACGTCAGACTCTATGCTTTAGATCCGCCGGTTTGACAGCAATGACCCACTGTGCTTAGCTCTCGTAGCCGTTCAAACCATGGGCCTGAAAATGTTTTTGGCTGGATGATGTTTAGAAACAGACCCGGCCGGGAAAGTTGGGAAAACGGAATGAACAGCAAGCTCGTCGGGGACCTTTTGGGGGAGCGTTCTGTTGCAGCTTCCCCGTGCGTCGCGCACGGGCTTCTGCCATGCCGATCAGTGGGACTCTGGCTACGGGTCAGAGCTTGTGCGAGCGTCGCGACACACCCCTCCTCCGTGGCGCTCGCAGAGGCTCTGACTCGTCCTGCCGATCTAGGCGACAACGAGGGAAAAGGAGCCTTGGAGATGAGACAGACGTCGCACCGTTTCAGGGGCAGGGTGGCGCTCAGGCGGGCGCTTATGAGTGCTGCCGCGCTCGTCGTGGGCGCCAGCCTGGCGAGCGCCACGCCGGCAGCGGCCAAAAAGCCCGTGGACGAAAACTACCTGCCGTTCAAGAACTGCCCGATCGCGGTCAAGAAACTCGAAGCCTGCGTCGTCGCGACGACGACCAGCGGCGAATTCAAGCTCGGCAGCAAGACGGTCAAAATCGAAACGCCTGTCACGCTTCAGGGTGGCCTGCTGCCGCCGCCGAAGAGCGAACCGGAGATCGATCGCGAACTGATCCCACCCACCGACGGCGCACCGCTGCTCGAAGCGGCCCCGATGAAAGTCCCGGGCGGGCTGACCGGGATCGAAGGACTCGGCGAAGAAGTCACCGCCACGACCGAACTGGTCGGTCCGGTGATCATCAACGAGGCCAACCAGGTCGAAGAAAAGGGCATCGCGGTCAAACTGCCGCTGCGCGTGAAACTGAACAACGCCGCGCTCGGCGAAGAATGCTTCGTCGGCTCGGCCGCTGAACCGGTGCTGCTCGAACTCACTACGGGTGCTACGAGCCCGCCGAGCCCGAACACGCCGATCCACGGCAGCAAAGGCACGCTGGCGGCATTCGACAACATCGCCGAGTTCTCCGGGCTGACGCTGGTCGACAACTCGTTCTCGGCCCCCGGCGCCGCGGGCTGCGGCGGTGTGCTGGCGACGATCCTCGACCCGATCGTCGACGCCGACTCCGGGCTGCCCTCGGCAGCCGGCAACAACACGGCGATCCTGAACGGCTCGGTGCAGGAGGGCTTCACCAGGTTCGTCAAGAAATCGCACGTGATCGCGAAGACGAAAAAGAAATAGCCCTTCCCGATTGGTTGGATGGACGACGGCGCCCGCTCGGGCGCCGTCGTTCGTTGAGCGCCCGCTCTCCCCTGCAATCATTCCCCGGTGAGCCTTCTCGCCGTCAAGCTGCTGCTCGCGCCGGCCTTCGTGGTCGGCGCTTCGCTGGCCGCACGCCGCTACGGCGCGCGCATCGGGGGCCTGTTGGGCGGCCTTCCGATCGTCGCCGGCCCGATCCTGCTCGTGTACGCGCTCGCGCACGGCCGCGCCTTCGCGGCCTCCGCCGCCGCCGGCACGCTGCTCGGCCTGGTCTCGTTGATCGGCTTCGTCGTCGTCTACGGCCGCCTCGCCGGGCGCGTTCGCTGGCCGGCGGCGATGCTCAGCGGCTGGCTGGCGTTCATCGCCGGCACAGCGATCTTCAGCGAGCTCTCGACCGCGCCCGGAGTCGCGCTCGGGCTTGCGCTGCTTTCGCTAGTCATCGGTTTCGCTTTGCTGCCCAGGCCTCGCGACGGCGACGTGCCGCGACCCGTGCAGCCAGCCTGGGATCTGCCGCTGCGCGCCTGCTGCGCGATGGCGCTGGTGCTGACGCTGACGGCGATCGCCGGTTGGCTCGGGCCACGGCTCAGCGGGCTGCTCGCGCCGTTCCCGATCATCGCGACCGTGCTCGCGACCTTCACCCACTCCCAGCGCGGCGCCGAGGAAGCCGTGCGCCTGCTGCGCGGCATGGTGCTCGGCTACGGAGCCTTCGCCCTGTTCTGCTTCAGCCTGACGATCTCGCTGCACGACCTGTCGACCGCCCGCTCCTTCGCGTTGGCGCTCGGCGTCGCGCTGCTCGTGCAGTCTTCCGCCGTGCTGTTGACGATCCGCTCGACGAGCACGGCGACGGCGGCCGCGAGCCCCGTTCAGCTGCCCTGAGCCCGCGCGGGGTCTATGTGACGGATGCGGTCGCGCACCTCTGCGTAGCGGGTCACCTCGTAGAGGATCATCGCGACCAGCAGCGCGGCGAGGATCGACAGCCCCGCCAGCGCCGGGAGCGACGCGCCGACGGGCAGCAGCGCGAGTAGCACCAGGCCGCACAGCAGACGCCTGACGGAGACGTTGTGCATGTTTCGGTAGCGGAAGGCGACGTGGGCGAGCAGGTACAGCGCGGCGCCACCATAGAGCGCGGTCGCGAGCACGATTCGTGGCGAGTCGCCGCCGTGGGCAAGGACGTGCTTGACGGCGACCGCGATCAGCGCGATGCCGGCGACCATCGGGAAATGCAGATAGGAGTAAGAGTCGCGCGCGATCTCGTTGCGCTCGCGGCCTTCCTCGGCGCGCTCCAGACGCCGGCCGGCGACGATCGCCGTCACGTCGAAGTACGCCCACCAGAGTGCAGCGACGACGACCATGCCCAACAGCGCGCCGAGGATCACGTCGAGGTCGATGCGCTCGTGCGCACCGACGCCGATCGCGACGACCGACTCGCCCAGCGCGATGATGATGATCGCGCCGTGGCGCTCGGCGAAATGGCCCGGCACGAGCTTCCAGCCGTCGGCCCCGAACAGGAAGGGACCGCCTGCGTCGAGCAGCAACGCGAGCGCCCAGATCGCGAGCGCCAGCGCCCCGCCGGTGGCGGCCGCCACGAACAACAAGCCGGCGCCGATCGCCGTGCTGACGGCCAACCCGAGAACCGATTTTCGCAGCGCTGCATCGTCACGGCTGGCGAGCAGGAACAGCAGGATGTGGGCGACGCGCACGACCGCGTAAGCACACGCGAACGCCAGCGCGTGCTCGGAGAAGGCACCAGGCACGCACAACGCGGCGATCAGGAAGGCTCCCATGGCAACGAACATGACCAGCCGCACGAGCCCCTCCTCGGGGTCGACGACGCTCGTCAGCCAGGCGTAGCCGACCCACGACCACCACAGCATCCCCAGCACGAGGATGCCCTTCAGCAGCCCTTCCCACGTCGGCTCGCCCGTCATCAGCGTCGTGCACTGGGTCAGTGCGAGCACGAACACGAGGTCGAAGAACAGCTCCAGCGGCGTGACGCGCTCGCCGTCGCGCATCACGGCGCGCACACGCGGCGCGATACGCCCGTGGTCGTCGCTCACCACGCACCTCTCCCCCGTCGCCACCAAGCACGTACGGGGCGCCCGGCCAGCGGCCGCGACGCCCCGTCGCAAATGCTGCGGTCCGCGATCAGTGCAGAGACATGTTCGGCTCGCCGGCTGCGTTCAGTCCCGATGCCGAGATCGTACAAGTGCCGCCCTTCGGCGTGCCCGCGTTATACGCCTGCGTCATGCAGTTGCGCAGCGCGAGCTGACCCCAGTAGTTGGGGTGGATGTCTTCCTGCAGTTCGTATTCTTCGAACAGCGTCGAGACGGTGCGGACCTGGTTGATCCACTCGGTTTTGTCGACCGCGCCCGCCGATTTCCACGACGCCAAGCCCTCTTCCTCGAGCAGCCCGACGCCTTTCTGGCACAGGCGCCTGCCGCTGAACGCGGAGCCGAGTTCCATCGTCTTGACGTTCGTCAGACCGCTCGCCGACGCCGCCCCGAACACGGCGCCGTCGATCGTCGGCAGCATTTTTTCGTTGGCGTAGTTGGCGTCCTTGTTCCAGAACCCGCAGCCGCCGGTCGTCTGACGGCTGTAGCCGCTCTGCGTGTAGCGGAATTCCGACCCGAGCGGGATCGGCGACGGGTAGTCCTGGACGAGGATCGTGTACTGCGAGCTGGAGTAGCCCGCGTTCGTCATCGCGGTCGCGACGTTTTTGATCGCCGTCGTGATTTCGCCCTTGACTTTGTTGACGTTGGCGGTGGTGAAGTTGTTCGTGACCGAGCTTTCTTCGCTGCAGTAGAAGTCCCAGAAGAACGTCGACTCCAGGAAGTCCTCGACGCACGTCTGCACGATGCTCGCGAAGTTGAAGTTGTTGCCGCCAATCGACAGCCCCACCAGCTTCACGTTGTGCGTCGCGGCGAAGTGCTGCAGCATCAGCGCCTGGCCTTCTTTGCCGCCGGAGTTGTAGAAGTCGATGCCCGGCTTGAAGGTTTCGCCTTCGGTGAAGCTGGACGTCTTGGCGCCCGAGCAGGCGAGGTTCTCGCCGCTGACGCCGCCGCCGATGTAGACCTCGGCCGATTTCGAGCGGTGGCAGCCCGCGATCAGTTCGGCGTTGCCCGCGGCGTTGTCGTCGTACGCCGTTTTGCCGAGCGCGTCGATCTTCGAGGAGCTTTCGTTCGTGTTTCCCGCCCAGCGTCCGGCCTCGCCGGAGATGTAGGAGTCACCCAGCGTCGCCACCCACGGGCTGCCAGAGCCAGGGCCGTCGGCGCGAGCCGGCGCCGCCAGGGAGCTCAGCGCGAAGCTGAACGCGATGGCCGCCAACGCCGCGACCAGCAAGACAAGTTGAGACCGCCCCCCGCGATCCGCGATCGGCTCGTGCATCTGTGCCTCTCTCTCCGTCAGCGCGCCACTCCCCAGTGGCGCTGTCGCGAGCGACGCTAACGCGTGTCTCGGCTGGGGGTCAACCCTCGCCCGCCGCGCGTGCCGGTGCCTCTCCCCAGAGCTGCTCCAGGCGGTAGAACTCGCGCGTCTCGGGCGTGAAGATGTGGACCACGACGTCGAGGTAGTCCATCAGGATCCAACCGCCGTCGGCGGAACCCTCGACACGCCTGGGCAACATGTCGTGCTCGCGCTTGAGCCCTTCGGCGATCCCGTCGTGAATCGCCTTTGCCTGCCGGCCGGTGTTGCCCGAGCAGACGAGGAAGTAGTCCGTGTAGCCGAGCACGCCGCGCAGGTCCAGCTCGACCACGTCGATCGCCTTCTTGTCGGCCGCGTAGCGCGCGATTTCGCCGACGAGCTGCTCGCCGCGCATCACCACAACCCCTCCCCAGCGCCAGCCTCGCCGTACAGCCCGTGGTCGGAGACATATGCCGCCACGGCGTCCCCCACCAGCTCCTCGAGCGGCTCGCCATGCTCGGCGCGCTCGCGCGCGAGAGAGGAGGAGATCTCGATCGGAGGCATCTCCAGAAACAGCGGACGCGCCTGCGGCGAGACCGAGGCGACCGCCGCGCGCACCTCGCCTTGCTCGGCGCTGCCACGAGACGCCACCGCTAGACGCGCCAGCGACAGCACAAGCTCCGGCTCGCGCCACGATGGGAGCGTTCGCGCGGTGTCCGCGCCCACGATGAAGGTCAGCTCCGCCTCTGGATAGATGTCATGCAGTCCGATCAAGGTATCGACCGTGTAGGACGACCCGCCGCGCTCGACCTCCAGACCGCACGCCTGGATCCCCTGCTCGCCATCGGTCAGCAGACGGCACATGCGCAGGCGGCGCTGCGCCCCAGGTTCGACCTCAGGCGCCTTGTGCGGCGGCGTGTGCACCGGCATCAACATGACGCGATCGAGCGCCAGCTCATCGCGGGCGCTGCGCGCGACCGCCAGATGTCCGAGATGAGGCGGATTGAAGGTCCCCCCGAGGATGCCGAGCGCGCGCAAGGACCCGTTAGACGCGAACGTGCCCGTCGCCTTCGACGAGATACTTGAAGGTGCAAAGCTCGCGCAAGCCGATCGGTCCGCGGGCATGGAGCTTCTGGGTCGCGTTGCCGATCTCGGCGCCCATGCCGAACTCGCCCCCGTCGGTGAAGCGAGTCGAAGCGTTGACGTACACGCAGGCGGCGTCGACGCCGAGCTGGAAAGCGCGTGCCGCGCTGGCGTCGGAGGTCACGATTGCCTCGGAGTGCCCGCTGCCGTAGCGGGAGATGTGCTCGATCGCCTCCTCGACCGACTCGACGAGCTTGAGCGCCAGGATCGGCGCCAGATACTCGGTCGCCCAGTCCTCGTCGTCGGCGGCGAGCAGCGTGTGCTCCGCACCGGCCAACGCCCGCGCGCGCTCGTCCGCGCGGATCTCGACACCCGCGAGCGCGAGCGAGGCGCACACGCGTGGCAGGAAGGCCGCCGCGGCCCGCTCGTGCACGAGCAGCGTCTCGGCGGCGTTGCAGACACCAGGGCGTTGCGTCTTGGCGTTGAGCACGATCGCTTCGGCCCAGTCGAGGTCGGCCTCGCGATCGACGTAGACGTGGCAGTTACCGGACGCCGCGTAGATCACCGGCACGGTCGCCACCGCCTGCAGCGCCTCCTTCAGGCTCTCGCCGCCGCGCGGGATGATCAGGTCGACGTACTCGCGCTGCGTCGCCAGCTCGGCCAGCTCCTCGCGCCCGCCGCCCGCGACGAGCCCGATGCAGCCCTCGGGCAGTCCGACCTCGACCGCCGCCTGCGCCGCGATGTCGGCCAGCGCGCGGTTGGAGTGCAGGGCCGAGGACGAGCCGCGCAGCACGATCGCGTTGCCGGACTTCAGGCACAGCGCGGCGGCGTCGATCGTGACGTTCGGGCGTGCCTCGTAGACCACCGCGACCACGCCCAGCGGTACGCGCACCTTGCGCACGTCGAGCCCGTTGGACAGCCGGTGGCCGTCGATCACCTCGCCGACCGGGTCGCCGAGCGCGGCGATCTGGCGCACGGCGGCCGCGATCGCGCGCACGCGAGCCTCGTCGAGGCGCAGGCGGTCGAGCAGCGCCGCGCCGATGTCCGCGTCGGCCGCGAGCTGCATGTCGCGCTCGTTGGCGATCAGGATCTCGCCCGTACGCTGTTCGAGCGCGGCGGCGATCGCGTGCAGCGCGGCATCCTTGACGGCCGTGTCGGTGCGCGCGAGCACATGCGCGGCGCGCTTGGCGGCACGACAGGTGTCTGCGACGGGCGAGGCGACGGTTGCCATAACTTGAGTACAGAGTAGGCGAGTCAGTCCAGAACCAGGTAGTCGCGATGGACCGCCTCGTCGCTGGCGCGCGGCAGGACTTGCCTGACGGCCTCGGACTTCATGCCCAGGACCTGGCGCAGCTCCAGCGCCGAGTAGCTGCAGATGCCCTTCGCCAACGCGCGCCCGGGCGCGCTGCCGCCGTCGAGGCGGACGGCGATCTCGACCGCGTCGCCGGCGTCGAAGTTTCCGATCACCGCCACGACGCCGACCGGCAGCAGGCTCGCGCTGCCCTCGCTCACCGCGCGCGCGGCGCCGTCGTCGACCACCAGCGTCCCACGCGACGGCTTGGCGTACTTGAGCCACAGCTTGAAGCTCGAGTAGCGCGCCTCGCGCGCCGGGAAGCGCGTTCCCTCAGGACGCCCGTCGAGCACCGACGCGAGCGCCTCCACGCGCAGGCCGTTGCAGATCACGGCCTCGATTCCCGCCGCCGTCGCCATCTCCGCCGCGACGACCTTCGAGCGCATCCCGCCCGAACCGAGCGGCGAGGTCGTGTGGCCGATCTCCAGATGCTCGAGCGCGGCGAAGTCCTCGACCTCGGCGACGATGCTGGCGCGCGGGTCGTGGCGCGGGTCGGAGGTGAACAGGCCGTCGATGTCGGTCAGCAAGACGAGCCGCTCGGCGGCGATCAAGACCGCTACCTGGGCCGCCAGGAAGTCGTTGTCGCCGAACGTGATCTCGTCGGTCGCCGTCGTGTCGTTCTCGTTGATCACCGGCATCACGCGCCAGTCGAGCAGCGTGGTGAGCGTCTGGCGCGCGTTCAGGTAGTGCGTGCGAGCGCTCATGTCGAAGAACGTCAACAGCACCTGCGCGCTCGTCACGCCCCGTTCGCGCAACAGCTCGTCATACACCCGGTAGAGCTTGCCCTGGCCGATCGCGCTGGCGGCCTGCAGCGCGCCGACCGTCGTCGGGCGCTGCCCTAGGCCCATCTCCCGCATCCCGCGCGCGATCGCGCCGCTCGTGACGACTACCAGCTCGTGCCCGTCGCGGTGCAGCGACGCGAGCAGGTCGCAGTGGGCGCTCAGCACCTCCATGCGCGGCTCGCCGTCGCTGCCCGCGACGACGCTCGATCCCAGCTTGACGACCGTGCGTGCCATGGCTGGAGCTTAAGAGCTGGGGTCCAGCTCGAACGTGACGCCGCCGATCTCGATCTCGTCGCCCGACTCGAAGCCGGCCAGCTCCAACGCCCGCAGCACGCCGATGCGCCGCAGACGCCCCTCGACGTAGGCCATCGCATCCTCGTTCTCGACGTCGAAGCGGGCCAGCAGCCGCTCGATGCCGCCGCCGCGTACCGCGAAGCAGCCTGGCGCCAACCGCTCGACGCGATAGCCATCCCTGGCGGCGGGTCGGAAGACCATGTGCTCCGCCAGCTCCAGCGGCGCCTGCCCCGCGCCGATAGAAGACTCCACCGGCGACTCGAACGTGCTCGGCGCGACGCTGCGCATCAGCTCGGCGCTCAGCTCCGCGAGGCCCTCGCCGGTCGCGCTGGAGGTCATCAGCACCGGCACGTCCGGGCCGAGACGCTCGCGCCACTGCGCGCAAAGCCGCTCGCGCTGCTCGGGCGCCACCAGGTCGATCTTCGACAGCGCCAGCACGCGTGGCAGCGAGGCCAGACGCGGGTCGTGCGCCGCCAGCTCGCGCTCGATCGTCTCGTGGTTGAGGACCGCGTCCTCCTGCTCGCCGAGCAACAGCTCCGGCGCGGCGTCGAGCACGTGCACGAGCAGCCGCGTGCGCTCGACGTGCGCCAGGAAGTCGTGTCCGAGACCCGCGCCTTCGCTCGCGCCTTCGATCAGACCGGGAATGTCCGCCAGCACTAGCTGGCGCTCCTCGCCCTCGATCACGCCGAGCACTGGGGAAAGCGTCGTGAAGGGGTAGTCG